>DATAQT010000287.1:0-29217 GCA_036264535.1 Paraburkholderia sp.
GTGCATCACGCGCGGCTCGCGCTTTTCAGCGTGAGCGGCAGACCCGCGACCATCAGCGTGGCCGCGCTGCTCAACGCGGCGATGCGCTGGTTGAGGCGGCCGAGCTCGTCGACGTAAAGACGCGTGGCTTCGCCGAGCGGCACGACGCCGAGGCCGATCTCGTTGCTGACGACGATGATCTTGCCGCGCGCGCCGGCGAGCGCCGCTTCGAGCGCGTCCGCCTGTGCGTAGTAGTGCGACAGCGGCGGCGCGGCGCCGTCGGCGGGACACAGCAGGTTCGCGAGCCACAGCGTCAGGCAATCGATCAGCAGACACTGCCCCGGCGCGTCGTGTTGCGCGAGCGCGCCCGCGAGGTCGTCGTCGGCTTCGACGAGACCCCAATGCGCGGGGCGCCGCTCGCGATGATGCGCGATGCGCGCGTTGAATTCGGCGTCGTCGGTGATGCGGGCTGTGGCGATGTAGGTGACGGGGAGGGCGCTGTCGCTGGCGAGCCGCTCGGCATGCGCGCTCTTGCCCGAGCGGGCGCCGCCGAGAACGAAGGTGAGGTCGCGGGGAGTCATCGCATGATTGTACCGGCGCGGTGGGATAATGCCGCTCGATTGCACTGCGCGCCAGGTACGACGCTCGACGCGCTCGGCACCTCAACTTCTCCGCCCACATTCCGACCGTATTCCGACCATATTCCCGTGACCCGAACGCCCACTCCCCCCGACGCCCTGCCCGTGCCGCGCGGCACGCTGATGATCTAGGGCACGACGTCCGACGCGGGCAAGAGCACGCTGGTCGCGGGCCTGTGCCGCCTCGCGCGGCGCGCGGGGGCGCGGGTCGCGCCGTTCAAGCCGCAGAACATGGCGTTGAACAGTGCGGTGACCGTCGACGGCGGCGAGATCGGTCGCGCGCAGGCTTTGCAGGCGGTGGCCGCGGGCATCGACGCGCACACCGACCTGAACCCGGTGCTGCTGAAGCCGACCAGCGATCGCGGCGCGCAGGTCATCATCCACGGCAAGGCGCGCATGAATCTCGACGCGCGTGCGTATCACGACTACAAGCCGGTCGCGTTCGAGGCGGTACTCGAGTCGTATGCGCGGCTGAGGGCTTCGTACGACACGATTTTTGTCGAAGGCGCGGGCAGTCCGGCCGAGATCAACCTGCGCGAGCGCGACATCGCGAACATGGGCTTCGCGGAGGCGGTCGATTGCCCGGTCGTGCTGGTCGCCGATATCGACCGCGGCGGTGTGTTCGCGCACCTGACCGGCACGCTCGCGTGTTTGTCGGAGAGTGAGCAGGCGCGCGTGCGCGGCTTCATCATCAACCGCTTTCGCGGTGACATCGGCCTGCTCAAGCCCGGGCTCGACTGGCTCGAAGCGAAGACCGGCAAGCCGGTGCTCGGCGTCGTGCCGTATCTGCACGGCCTCACGCTCGACGCCGAGGACATGCTGCCGAGCGATCTGCGCGCGGCGGCGAGCGGTGACTCGCGTCGTCTGCTGCGGGTGATCGTGCCGGTGCTGCCGCACATCAGCAACCACACCGATGTCGATGCATTGCGCGCGCATCCGCAGGTCGATTTTCACTATGCGCGCGCGGGCACACCGCCGCCCGCCGCCGATCTGATCATCCTGCCGGGCTCGAAGAACGTGCCGGGCGACCTCGCGTTTCTGCGCGCCGAGGGCTGGGGCGACGTGCTCGCGCGGCATCTGCGCTACGGCGGCCGCGTGATCGGCATCTGCGGCGGCATGCAGATGCTCGGTCGCGAGATCGCCGATCCGCATGGCGTCGAGGGCGCGCCGGGCACGTTCGAGGGCTTCGGCTGGCTCGACTATGCGACGGTGCTCACGCGCGACAAGACGCTGAAGAACGTGACCGGGCGCCTCGCGCTGCCCGGCGCGCCGGATGTCGCCGGCTACGAGATTCATATGGGCGAGACGCGCGGGCCGGCATTGGACGCGCCGGCGCTGCGGCTCGATCGTGCTCCATCGGGCGAGGGCGGCGCAGACCTTGGGCGTCCCGACGGCGCGCTATCCGCCGATGGCCAGATTCTCGCGACCTACGTGCATGGCCTGTTCGACACGCCCGCCGCCTGCGCGGCGCTGCTCGCGTGGGCAGGCTTGAGCGATGCCGAGGCGGTCGACTATCCGGCCTTGCGCGAGGCGTCGCTGGAGCGGCTCGCCGATACGCTCGCCGGGCACGTCGATATAGCCAGGCTGTTCGCGGCGCTGCGCTGACGCCTTGCGCCGTTCCTGCTCATCGGGTTGAACGTCATTGCGTTGCGAGCAATGCGCTTAGTACAACACCATCTGCGTGCAACGGAACAGTGCGATCGTCTTGCCATCGGGATCGGTGACCGTCGCGTCCCAGACCTGCGTGCTGCGCCCAAGGTGCACACCCTTCGCGACCGCGCGAATCGTGCCCTGTGTCGCGGTGCCGAGGAAGTTGCTCTTCAGCTCGATCGTCGTGAAGTTGCGCGAGTTTTCGGGCAGATGCGCGATGCACGCATAGCCGCAGGCGGTGTCGGCGAGGCCGATCACGGTGGCCGCGTGCAGGAAGCCGTTCGGCGCCAGCAGCTCCTCGCGCACGGTCAGTTCGGCGACCAGTGTGTTCTGGTCCACGCTCAGCACACGCAGGCCCAGCAGGTCCGGCAGCTTGCCTTTCTGGCGCTCCTGCAGGCGTTCGACGGTGTATTCGGGGCGCAGTTTGCTCATGAGACTCAGGTCCTTGTCGGAAAAACAGCGGGTTGAAGCGGCCGATTCACGATGCCGAGGCATCGGCCGCGCTGATTTGTCGATATTATCAACGGCTGAACCGGTGGGCGTAGCTGCGAACCGAACTTCGAACGGCAGCGATGGGAGCCCGCCGGCGCCGGTCATAGCGGATCGGCGGGAGCAGAGCAAATGCGCGGCAAACCGGCTGGCGGTCCAGCCTTCTTTCCGGGAGATTTCATGTCGGTGATCGTGGTGGCGAATCCGAAGGGCGGCGTGGGCAAGAGCACGCTATCGACCAATCTGGCCGGCTATTTCGCCGCTGCGGGCGAATGGGTCGCGCTGGCCGACCTCGACAAACAGCACTCCGCGCAAGCGTGGCTCGATTTACGACCCGCCACGCTGCCGGCCATCGAGGCTTGGGAAGTCAATCCCGACACCCCGGCCAAGCCGCCGAAAGGGTTCGAGCACGCGGTCGTCGACACGCCGGCCGGCCTGCACGGCAATCGCCTGAACCTCGCGCTCGATATCGCCGACAAGGTGATCGTCCCGCTGCAGCCGTCGCTGTTCGATATTCTCGCGACCCAGGAATTTCTCGAGCGGCTCGCGAAGGAAAAGGCGGTCAGGAAGGGCGCGATCGAGGTCGGCGTGGTCGGTATGCGCGTCGATGCGCGCACGCGCTCGGCCGAGCAGCTGCATCGCTTCGTCGAGGGATTGAAGTTGCCGGTGCTCGGCTTTCTGCGCGACACGCAGAACTATGTGCAGCTCGCGGCGCATGGCCTGACCCTGTGGGACGTCGCGAAAAGCCGTGTGGAGAAGGATCTGGAGCAGTGGCAGCCGATCGTCGAGTGGACGAACGGCGCGGGGAAGAAGGACTGAGGCGGGAGCGGGTGCCCGCCATCAGTCAGGCGTCAGGCTGAGCCGCGCTCAGCTCCAGGCCTGCGTGGGCACGTGATCGCGGCCGCCCTTGATCTTGTTGTTTTCATCGACGAACACGAGGTCCGGCTTCCAGCCCGCCTTCAGTTCCGCCTCATCGACCACCGCGAACGCTGCGATGATGACCAGATCGCCGAGCTGCGCGCGACGCGCGGCCGAGCCGTTCAGCGAAATCATCCCGCTGCCGCGTTCGCCCTTGATCGCGTAGGTCGAGAAGCGCTCGCCATTGTTGATGTTCCAGATGTCGATACGTTCGTTTTCGACGATGTTCGCTGCTTCGAGCAGGTCTTCGTCGATCGCGCACGAGCCTTCGTAGTGGAGCTCGCAGTGCGTGACCGCGACGCGGTGAATCTTCGACTTCAGCATGTTGCGTTGCATGACCAATCCTGTGTGACTACGGTAGCGCCGATGGTTGCGGCGTCAGATTTCAAGGTTGTCGATGAGCCGGGTCGCGCCGAGCTTTGCGGCGGCCAGCACGACGAGCGGTGCGTCGGCGTCCAGCGCGCCCGGCGCGATCAGGTTCGAGCGCTTGCGGATCGCGATGTAGTCGGGCTGCCAGCCGCGCGCGGCCAGCGTCGTCCTGGCCGCCTGTTCGAGCTTCGCGAAGTCGCGCTCGCCCGCGAGCACCGCGTCGCGCAAGCGATTGAGCTCGGCGGCCAGCATCGGCGCCTCGGTGCGCTCGGTGGCCGACAGAAAGCGGTTGCGCGAGCTGAGCGCGAGGCCGTCGGTATCGCGCACCGTTTCGGCGGCGACGATGTCGGTCGGCAGCGCGAACTGGTTGCACATCTGGCGCACGATCATCAGCTGCTGGTAATCCTTCTTGCCGAACACCGCGACGCGCGGCTGCACGCACGACATCAGCTTCATCACGACCGTGCACACGCCGTGGAAAAAGCCGGGGCGGAATTCGCCCTCGAGGATGTCGCCGAGATCGTGCGGCGGATGCACGCGATACTCCTGCGGCTCCGGATACATGTCCCTTTCAGTCGGCGCGAACAGCACGTAGACGCCTTCCTTCTGCAGCTTGTCGATGTCGGCTTCGAGCGTGCGCGGATATTTGTCGAAATCCTCGTTCGGGCCGAACTGCAGCCGGTTGACGAAAATGCTCGCTACGACCGGGTCGCCGTGCTGGCGCGCAAGGCGCATCAGCGACAGATGGCCCTCGTGCAGGTTGCCCATCGTCGGCACAAAGGCCGTGCGATTCTGGCCGCGCAACTGGTCGCGCAATTCATGGATCGAGCTGATGACTTTCATGATCGGACAGGGATTGGCTCGCGCGGCGCGCGATCCGGTTGGCGCAAGACCTGGCGGAATCGCGCGGGCCGCCGCCTCACCGGCAATGACGGGTTCGGAGCGCGGATTGTAGTGGATTTGCGCAGTGGGCGCACCAAAACGCGGCCGCGGTTTGGTGCGGTGCGCAGCGCCCGTCCCGCTGACGCCCGCCGGGCTTCGCTGTGACGGTTCGTAGCGATTTTCCCGCGGTGCGGGCGTCCTGTGACGCTTCGGCGACCCTCAGGCGCCCTTGCTCAGGCCGGCAGATAAGCGAGCCGCACGTAAATCGGCGCGAACGGCTCCGCCTGGGTGATTTCGACGAGCGATTCGCGGCACAGCTCGAGCATGGCGATGAAGTTCACGATGACGACCGGCACGCCGCGGCTCGTGTCGAACAGATCGGCAAACTCGATGAAGCGCGCGTTCTGCAACTGCCGCAGGATCAGGCTCATGTGCTCGCGCACCGACAGTTCCTCGCGCGAAATCCTGTGATGCTGGACCAGCTTCGCGCGTTTGATCACGTCGGCCCATGCGGCGCGCAGGTCTTCGCTGTTCACGTCGGGGAAACGCGGCGTGACGCTCTGCTCGATGTAGACCTCGGCGCGCAGGAAGTCGCGCCCGAGCTGCGGCAACTGGTCGATGCGCTGCGCGGCGAGCTTCATCTGCTCGTATTCGAGCAGGCGGCGCACCAGTTCGGCGCGCGGGTCTTCGGCTTCCTCGCCGGTGTCGGCCTTCCTGACCGGCAGCAGCATGCGCGACTTGATCTCGATCAGCATCGCGGCCATCAGCAGATACTCGGACGCGAGTTCGAGATTGGTCTTGCGCAGTTGCTCGACGTAGCCGAGATATTGCGTGGTGACATCCGCCATCGGGATGTCGAGCACGTTGAAGTTCTGCTTGCGGATCAGGTACAGCAGCAGGTCGAGCGGCCCCTCGAAGGTCTCGAGAAACACCTCGAGCGCGTCCGGCGGGATGTACAGGTCGTTGGGCAGCTTGAACAGCGGCTCGCCGTACAGACGCGCGAAAGCGACGCCGTCGACCGTGTCGGGCGTCGAATCGGTGGCGGGTGCGGAGAGCGCGGCGTCGGACGGTGCCGGCGCCGGGCCGTGAATCGGACCGTGGAGGGGGCCGTGAAGCGGGCCGTGAACGGGACCGTGCGCCTCGTCAGCGTGACTCATCGTCGGCGTGACTGGGGCGTTCAGAAGTTCTGGTAGTACGAGTAGGGCGTTTGTTCCACGCGCGAAGCTTTCTGCTCGGCGCGCTCTTCCAGATCGATCGGCTGTTTGTCCCACAGCAGCGCGCGGCCTTTGCGTTGCTCGGCCTCCAGACTGGGCTTCTGTTGCTTGAGCTGGTTCAGGAACTGGGTGATGTCCGATTGATACATGGCTCGACGTCCGTGGTGGGTAGGGTGGCGGCTCTCGCTGGCCGCTGCGGGGCGCCGCGAGGTGGGCGCCGTCGTCCGCGATTTTACCGCATGCGCCGCGCGCGGTCGAAAATCGCCGCGGGCCGCCCATTTTTGAGATGAAGCGCGGGGCTCCGCCAAGGGCACGAGAGAGGCCGATGAGGGTCGCGTTGTGGTCAAATAGCATGCCTCGATCGCGCAGCGCGGCCGGGGCGCGAGAATTCACTCATTGAGGCCGGAGGTCCTGTTTGGCGGGAGGCACGATCGACAAGCCGCGCGGGTGGCGCGGCGAGACCGGCCAGTCGCGTGGGCGCGCGCATGAGCGCGAGGCGCTCGCGCGATGCTGGCTGCGTGCGTCGCTCGCTGTCGGCCTCGGGCTCGTATTGCTGCTGCTGGCCTCAGGCGGGGCCCACGCGGCGCGCACGGCGCCGAGCTACAAGGTCGGGGTGATCGCCGAGCCGCGCTCGCTGCGCCGGCTGCTCGAACAGCACCTCGATATCTCGCGTTTCGCGAAGCGACCCGACGTCACCGACGACCAGTTCTCGTTCCTCATCACCGCGACGCCGCAGCAGGTGCGCGATCTCGCCGCGACGCAGGGCTATTTCTCGCCGCTCGTCAGCACCGACGTGCGCACCGTCGACAATCTGCGTCAGGTCACCGTGCGCGTCGAGGCGGGCCCGCAAACGAAAGTCACGTCGGTCGATCTGTCGTTTCGCGGCGCGGTGCTGACCGAGGATCCGTCGCGCGAAAACGCCACGCGCTTCGCGTTCTCGCTGCACGAGGGCCAGCCGTTCTCGCAGGGCGATTGGGACGACGCGAAGAACGCGTCGCTGCGCGAGCTCCAATCGCGCCGCTACCTGGCCGCCAAGATCTATCACTCCGAGGCGCTGATCGATCCGCGCACGCACACGGCGAAGTTGTCGGTGGTCTATGACAGCGGGCCGACCTTCACGATGGGCGAACTCGACGTGCAGGGCACCAAGCGCTATCCGGAACGCATCGTCCACAACGTCAATCCGATCTCGCCGGGCGCCATCTACGACACGCGCACGGTCGCCGAACTGCAGCGGCAATTGCAGAACACGCCGTACTTCGCGAGCGTCGCGATCGACCTCGACAACGACCCGACCAAGCCGCTCAACACACCCGTGCACGTGAAGGTGTCGGAATTTCCATATCACAGCTTCCGCGGCGGCGTCGGCTATTCGACCGACAACGGCGCGCTCGTGCAGGGCGGCTACACCTATCTGAACACGTTCGGCGCGGCGTGGCCGTTCACCGTCGAGGGCCGCGCCGACCAGACGCAGCAATACGGGCAGATCCAGCTGTCGATGCCGCCGGGCTCGCGCGGGTGGACCAATAGCGTGCTCGCGTCGTACACGACCACCGACGTCTCCGACACGCGCATCTACAGCATCCGCGGCGGCGTGCAGCGCTCGCGCACCTCGCAGTTCCTCGACTACAGCTACTCGCTGCTGTTCTACGACGACCGGCTCGACCAGAACGCGGCGCCGCCGAGCCGCGCGCACGCGCTGGTGCCGGGGTGGTCATGGACGCGGCGCGACACCGACGACCCGCTGTTTCCGCGCCGCGGCAACCTGATCCACGTCGAGGCGGGCTTCGCGGTCAAGGGGCTGCTCGCCGATCAGACGTTCATCCGCGGCTACGCGCGCGGCCAGCAGTATTTCCCGATCGGCGTCGACGACATCGTGCTGATCCGCGCTGAGCTCGGCGGGGTCTTCACGAGCGGTAGCTCGAGCGGCATTCCGGCGTCGCTGCTGTTCCGCGCGGGCGGCTCGAACTCGGTGCGCGGCTACGGCTTCCAGAGCATCGGCAACGACGTCGCCGGCTCGATCCTGCCGACCAAATATCTGGTGACGAGCGCGCTCGAATACCAGCACTGGTTCTCGCACAACTGGGGCGCGGCCGCGTTCTTCGACATCGGCACCGCGACCGATACCTGGGGCGAAAAAATCTTCTATCCGGGCGTCGGCGTCGGCGCGCGCTGGCGCAGCCCGGTCGGCCCGGTCAACCTCGATCTCGCTTACGGGATCCGCAATAACAGCGTGCGGCCGTATATCACGCTCGGCATCGCGTTCTGACGTTTTGACGACAACCCGCTACCTCATTCGCCACCTTATTTGCCACCGCATTCACGCATGACCACCGACGTCACCGACCCGCCCCCCGCGCAGCCCCCCGGCGCCACGCCGCCAGGGCCGCCGGACGGGCAACAGCCGCCCGACACGCCGCCGCCGAAGCGGCGCTGGGGCTGGCTGCTGCTCAAAACGGTCGCGGGCACGGTGACCGTGCTGGTGCTGCTCGCCGCGCTCGCGGTCGGTCTGCTGTACGGCGCGCTGATGACCGAGCGCGGCACCGCGTACGCGTGGCACGCGGCCGTCAAGCTGCTCGACGGGCGGCTCGCCGGCACGCTCGATGGCGGCACGATTGCCCACGGCGTGCAACTGCGCGACGTGCGCTGGCGCAGCCTCGACGGCAGCGGCACCGACATCCAGATCGACCGCGTCGCGGGCAGCTGGGCGCTCGCGCGCGAGCCGTGGCGTTTCACGGTCGACTACCTGCACATCGGCACGATCGAGGCGCGGATCGGCGCGTCGTCGTCGAGCAGCAGCGAGCCGCTGAAGCTGCCGCGGGATCTGCAACTGCCGATGCAACTCGAGATTCGCGACGTGCAGGTGGAGCGCCTGCTGCTGCACCAGGGCGCGTCGACGACGGAGCTGTCGCGCTTCGCGTTTCATGGACGCAGCGACGGACGTCATCACGAGGCGGCGATCGATCGGCTCGATACGCCGTTCGGGGCGCTGACGGCGTCGGCGAAACTCGACGGCGTGCGGCCGTTTCCGCTCACCGGCGAGGTCGGTTATTCGGGCAAGGTCAACGAGGAAGCGGTGCAGGTGGCCGGTCACCTGAGCGGCACGCTCGAGCAACTCGTGGCCGAGCTCGATGCGAGCGGTATGAAGCTCGCCGGCCATGCGCGGGTCGAGGCCGCGCCGTTCGCCGCGGTGCCGCTGCAACGCGCGACGCTGACCTTCGATCATGTGAATCCGCAGGCTTTCGCACCCGGTGCTCCGCTGGCCGATCTGGCCGTGCGCGCGGAATTGCAGCCGGCGGAGCCGGGCGCGGCGGCTGTGGGGAGCGCGGCCAGCGCGGCCGAACCGGCCGCGGCCAGCCATCCGCATCACGGTTTCGGCGGCCATCACGCGCAGGCCAAACCTGCCGCGGGCTTCGCCGTCGCCGGCCACATCTCGATCGTCAACGCGAAACCCGGGGCGATCGACCAGAAACTCCTGCCGCTGATCGACGCGAACGCCGACGTGCGTCTGGACGCCCACACGCAGAGCATTTCGAACCTGAACGTGCGGCTCGTGCGCAACGCGACGCTCACCGGCGGCGGCGCGCTGAGCGGCCGGCACGGCCAGCTCGATCTGAAGGTCGCGCGGCTCGACCTGAACGCGCTGCAGGCGACCGTGCGGCCGACCCAACTGTCCGGCCCGATCGGCATCCGCCTGAACGACGACATCCAGACCCTGACGCTCGATCTCGCGGACCCCGCCGCCGCACTGCGCGCGCAAGGCAAGATCACGTTCGACCCGGCGCGCATCAGCTTCAACGACGTGCGCGTCACGTCGGGCCGCGGCCGCATCGATCTGTCGGGCGCGCTGAAGCACGACGCGAACTCGACCTACAACCTGAAGGCGCAGCTGACCGATTTCGATCCGCTGTCGCTGACTTCGCAGATGCCCGCGCGGGCGCCGGTCACGACCGCCGGCGCACCAGCCGCGAGCGGCGCGCAGCGCGAGCGGCACGCCCAGGCCGCGGCGCTCGCGGGCAGCACGGCCGGCGCGAAGAGCGCGGCCCCCGGCGATCAGGCCGCGGCGCTCGCGAAGAACACCGCGAAGGCCGTGGTGCAGACCGAAGTGCTCGAGCGCAACACGCCGCCGTCCGCGCCCGCGCATCGCGCGACGCCCGCGGCCCATGCGGCTCGTGCAACGCATGCAACTCCCGCGGCGGCGCCCGCGCGCAGGATCGAGGCGCGCGTCAACGCCACGCTCACCGCGGCCGGTGTGCTTGCGCCGGTCTTCACGACGCGCGCCGAATTCAAGCTCGGCCCGAGCGTCTACGACGACCTGCCGCTGACGGGCGCCGGCACGATCCAGCTGGCCGGCTCGCGAATCCTGCCGAGTCACGCGAATCTTGCCGTGGCGGGCAACCAGGTGAATCTGCAAGGCAGCTTCGGCGGGGCCGGCGACCGGCTGCGCTTTAACATCGACGCGCCGCAGCTCGAGCGGCTCGGCTTCGGCCTCGCGGGCGCGATGGGCGCCGACGGCGATGTCACCGGCTCGTTCGCGCATCCGAACGTCACGCTGAACTACAAGGCCGACAGCGTCGTGTTCGCGAGCAACCGCGTCGGCCACGCGGAAGGCCATGCCGAGTTGCGCGACGGCGCGAACGGCGCGCTCGCGTTTACGACCGACGCGCGCAATCTCAGCGCGGGCGGCGTCGACCTGAGCACGCTGAGCGCTCGCCTGTCCGGCACGCGCGCGAACCACACGCTCGAAGCCGCTGCGACCGGCAAGCTGCAGGACCGTCCGCTCGATCTGACGCTCGCCGCCAACGGCAAGCTGACCGACACGCGCGACGGCACGCGTTGGGACGGCACCGTCACGCGTCTGCAGAATCGCGGCACGCCAGCACTCAATCTCGAATCGCCGCTCACGGTGAGCGCCGGGCCGGGGCACCTGACGCTCGGCGCGACGCGCCTGACGATCGAAGGCGCGGTGCTGAACCTGAAGTCGTTCGCGTTCGATCATGGCCGCATCCAGTCGGCCGGCAGCCTCACGGACGTGTCGGTCGCGCACTTGCAGGAGCTGCGCCGCCAGATCACCGGCGAGCCGCCTGATGTGCGCACCGACCTCGTGTTCGACGGCGACTGGGACTTCTCGCTCGGCGCGAGCGCGAGCGGTCACATCGAACTGCGGCGGCGCAGCGGCGACGTGACGGTCGAAATCGGCCGCGGGCTCGCGTCGATGGGCATCGGCGACATCCGCGCGCGCGCCGAATTCACCGGCGGCAACCGGCTCAACGCGATCGTGCATGCGCAGGCGAGCCGCGTCGGCGTGATCGATGCCGACGCGCACACGCCGCTCGTGACGCGCGACGGCATGCTGACCGTCGATCCGCAAAGCGCGCTGTCGGGCAACGTGAACGTGAACGTGCCGTCGCTGCGCACGACGGGTGGCCTGCTCGGCCCGAGCTATCTGCTCGACGGGCATCTCGCGTTGAAACTGGCGCTCGGCGGCACGGTCGCGAAACCGAACCTGACCGGAGCGCTGACCGGCGACGGGCTGTCCGCGACGGTCGTGAGCCAGGGCGTGCAACTGAAGGACGGCGTCGTGCGCATCGCGCTGTCGCAGAACATGGTGGACTTTCAGCAGGTCGAGTTCCACGGCGCGAGCGGCACGCTGCGCGCGACCGGCCGCGTGCGCCTCGATGGTTCGGAGCCCGATCTGACCGCGAGCATCGTCGCGGACAAGCTCGATGTGTTCGCGTCACCGGACCGCCATCTGTCGCTGTCGGGCAGCGCGAACGTCGCGAATGGGGGCGTGGAGCGCGGCCTCGCGATCAACGGCAAGTTCGTGGTCGACAGCGCGCTGTTCGATCTGCCCGAGCAGGCCGCGCCGAGTCTCGGCGACGACGTCGTGATCATCCGTCCGGACGGCACGCGCTCGGGCGGCCGGCCGCGCCCGACCGAAGGCGAAGAGCGGCCGGCGAGCCCGTTCGCGCCGCGCGCCAACATCGAGATCGGCCTCGGCAACAACTTCCGCTTCCGCGCGCAGGGCGCCGATCTCGGCCTCGCGGGCACGATCACCGCGACGAGCGCGCCGAACACGCCGCTGCGCGCGGTCGGCAACGTGCGCGTCACGCCGGGGTCGACCTACACCGCGTTCGGCCGCAAGCTCGCGATCGAGAACGGCTTCTTCACGTTCAACGGTCCGGTCACGAACCCGGGCATCAATATTCTCGCGATGCGCCGCAACCAGCAGGTCGAGGCCGGCGTGCAGGTGACGGGCACGCTGCAGGCGCCGGTCGCGCGGCTCGTCTCGGAGCCGAGCGTGCCGGACAACGAAAAACTGTCGTGGCTGCTGTTCGGCCACGGCACCGACCAGGGCAATAACCTCGGCCAGCAGAGCACGATGACGACGGCGCTCGCCCTGCTCGGCAGCGCGACGGGCAAGCGGATCGCGGAGACCGTCGGGCTCGACGAGTTTTCGATCGGCCGCAGCGACGTCGGCCTGACCGATCCGCAGGTCGTGATGGTGTCGAAGGCGATCAACGAGTGGCTGGTGATCGGCTACGAGCAGGGGTTGCAGTCGGCCAGCAACGCGATCAAGGCGACGATCAATCTGACGCGGTACTGGTCGCTGGTCGTGTACGGCGGCACGTTCTATGGCGCCGACGTGCTGTACACGCGGCGCTTCGATCGGATCACGTGGTGACCCAGGCGGCGTAAAAAGAAAAACGGCACGCTTCGAAGCGTGCCGTTTTTTCTCATAGGAGCGGTCAGGGCGGGGCGAGGCGCCCGGAGGCGCCCCACGTTACTTCACGCGCATGCCGGGCTTTGCGCCGCTATGCGGCTCGAGCACGTAGAGGCCCGGTTCGGCCTTCTCGTCGACCGCCGATGCAGCCAGCACCATGCCCTCCGACATGCCGAACTTCATATTGCGCGGCGCGAGGTTCGCGACCATCACCGTCAGTTTGCCGATCAGCTGCTCCGGCTGATAGGCGGACTTGATGCCCGAGAACACGTTGCGGGTCTTCTCCTCGCCGATGTCGAGCGTCAGTTGCAGCAGCTTGTCCGAGCCTTCCACCGCCTTGCAGTCGACGATCTTCGCGATGCGCAGATCGACCTTGGCGAAGTCGTCGATCGAGATGATGCCGGACTCTTCTTCCTTCGCGGCGGCGGCTTTCGTGTTGGCCTTCGACTTGACCTTCGCGTCGGCCGGCGCCGCTTCCGGCGTGGCCTGCAGCGAGTCGCGATTGGCCGCGAGCAATGCCTCGATCTGCTTCGGATCGACGCGCGTCGTCAGATGCTTGTACGCGTTGATCGGACGCGCCGAGCTGAGCGGCACGGTGGCGTCGGCCCACACGAGCGGCTCGATGCCGAGGAAGGCCTCGACCGCTTCGGCGAGCTTCGGCAGCACCGGCTTCAGCGCCAGCGACAGCAGGCGGAACGCCTCGATGCTGACGCTGCAGGTTTCGTGCAGCGCGACCGCGTTGGCGGGATCTTTCGCCTGATCCCAGGGCTTCGCGGTATCGACGTAGGCGTTGACCGAGTCGGCGAGTTCCATGGTCTGACGCAGCGCGCGGCTGTACTCGCGCGCCTCGTAGTGCGCGGCGATCTGCGGAAGCGCCGCGCGCAGCGTGCCGAGCAGCGGATGATGCATCGCGCTGTCCTGCACGCGACCGTCGAAGCGCTTGATCAGGAAGCCGGCCGCGCGGCTCGCGATGTTCACGTACTTGCCGACCAGATCGCTATTCACGCGGGCCTGGAAGTCGTCGAGGTTGAGGTCGAGGTCTTCCATCGTGCTGTTCAGCTTGGCCGCGAAGTAGTAGCGCAGCCATTCCGGGTTCAGGCCGGTGTCGATCACGCTTTGCGCGGTGATGAAGGTGCCGCGCGACTTCGACATCTTCGCGCCGTCGACGGTCAGAAAGCCGTGCGCGAACACGTTGGTCGGCGTGCGATGGCCCGAGAACTCGAGCATTGCGGGCCAGAACAGCGTGTGGAAATACAGGATGTCCTTGCCGATGAAGTGGTACTGCTCGGCCGTCGAGCCCTTGCGGACCCATGCGTCGAAGTCGATGCCGCGCTTTTCGGCGAGGTTCTTGAAGCTCGCGTAATAGCCGACCGGCGCGTCGAGCCACACGTAGAAATACTTGCCGGGCGCGCCCGGAATCTCGAAGCCGAAGTACGGCGCGTCGCGCGAGATGTCCCAGTCGGCGAGCCTGGCTTCGCCGGCGTCGCCGAGCCACTCGCGCATCTTGTTGGTCGCTTCCGGCTGCGCGAGGCCGCCGACCCATGTGCGCAGGAAGTTCTCGCAACGCGGATCGGACAGACGGAAGAAGTAATGCGTCGAAGTCTTGCGGATTGGCGTCGCGCCCGAGACGACCGAGTACGGATTGACGAGCTCGGTGGGCAGGTAGGTCGAACCGCAGACCTCGCAGTTGTCGCCGTATTGATCCTTCGCGCCGCATTTCGGGCACTCGCCCTTGATGAAGCGGTCCGGCAGGAACATTTCCTTGACCGGGTCGTACGCCTGTTCGATCTCGCGCGCGTCGATCAGCCCCGCTTCCTTCAGCGCGAGGTAGACGTTTTCGCTGAGCACGCGGTTTTCGTCGGAATCGGTCGAGTAGTAGTTGTCGAACGAAATGCCGAAGCTGTCGAAGTCGCGCTTGTGTTCCAGCCACACGCGATCGATCAGCTGCTTCGGCGTCAGACCTTCTTTTTCCGCGCGCAGCATGACCGGCGTGCCGTGCGTGTCGTCGGCGCCGACGTAGTAGACCTCGTGACCGTGCATTCGCAGCGCCCGGACCCAGATGTCCGTCTGGATATATTCGACCAGATGGCCGATATGAATCTGCCCGTTCGCATACGGAAGGGCCGACGTGACGAGAATCTGACGACGGCCGGACGGCGCGCCTGCGGGGAGATCGGTGGCGGGGGCTGACATAAGGATGAAGGGTGCCTGCGATGGGACGAAACGATGATTTTAGCAGGGCGCACGCCTCACGCGGGCCGGGCGCTGCGGGCTGGACGGGCGGCGGGGAGGGTTGGACGCCGCGGTGGCGATGAGCCGGGAGCGATGCTGCGCGAAGCGCTGTGCAAAACCACGCGGGCAAAAAAAAACCGGGGTCGATAAACCCCGGAGCAACAACGACAAGAGGAGAATGGTGACGTGACGGCTTCGCCAGCCACGTACCGTAAAGACAGACCGCGGATTTTCCGCAGAGTTCGAAATTTTTTTCGATTCTTAGCCAAAGCTGTCCGGCCGCTTGCCCCGCAGGCCAGCCGGGCTTGTGCGGCTGAAAGGCCCGGCCAGCCCAGCGGCTCCTTCTCCTGGGGACTTGCCCTTATTGCGTCGCGTGCTGGGCGGTGGCGCGCAGATAGATCTCGACGCGACGGTTCGCCGAACGGCCGGCTTCGGTGTTGTTGTCGGCGATCGGCTGGTTCGGGCCCATGCCGGTGGCCGACAGGCGCTGCGGCGCGATACCGCGTTGCCCCAGATAGCCGGTCACGCTCTCCGCGCGGTTGACCGACAGCGTCTGGTTATATTGCTGCGAACCGGTGCTGTCCGTATGGCCGACGACCGACACCACGACCTCCGGATTCTGCTGCAGCGTCTGCGCGAGCTGGTCGAGCACTGGCGCGAACGACGGCTTGATCGCGTAGCTGCTGGTGTCGAAGGTGACCGAGCTCGGGATATTCATCTTGAGCGAGCCGTCCGGCTGCTCGGTGATCTGCGTGCCAGTGCCCTTGGTCGCGCCCGACATGCGGTTGCGAATGTTGTCCCAGTTGTAGCCGGTGATACCGCCGACTGCCGCGCCGGTGGCCGCGCCGATCGCCGCGCCCTTGCCGCCGCCGAAGATCGCGCCGATCGCTGCGCCCGTGCCGGCGCCCACGCCGGTGCCGACTGCTGTGTTGGTGCCTTGTTGGGTCGCGCAGCCTGCCATCAGCGAGCCGGCGACGGCGAATACGGCCATGCGAGTTATGATTTTTGCATTCATGTCGGTTTCCTTTTTGAGTGCGAATAAATTAGCGGGTAGCGATCAGCCTATGCAGCGAACGTTACGGCAATACAGCGACCACTCAGAAAGCTCGGTGAGAACTCCTGCGCCTTGCTCCGTGCGGTCCGACAGCGAAGAAGGGTCTTCGGGCACCGTCTGCCGTCAGACACTACAATAATGCCTGAAACACGCAGTGATGCGACCCTCCGGCGTCCCGCGTGCCCGAAGGGTGCCCGGCACGTCCGGTTTTCGCAATCCTGCATAACAATTTCTTGCAAATTCCGCCGCGTGGCCTATTCGTCCATCTCGCCGCGCCGCACCTCTTCCCCACGGAGTATCAATGAGTATCGATCGGGCTTTGGTCGACGCCGCCATCGCGGCCGTCACTGACCCCAACACCGGCGCGCCGTACGCGGCCGCGAAGGGCATCCGCAACGTGGTTGTGGAGGGCGACGCGGTCAGCCTTCAGGTAATGCTCGGCTACCCGGCGAAAAGGCAGTTCGACGCGATCCGCGAGCAGTTCGCCGACGCGCTGGGCGCGGTGCCCGGCGTCGTCAACGTGCGCGTCGAGGTTTCGCAGCAGATCGCCGCGCATACCGTGCAACGCGGCGTGAAGCTGCTGCCGGGCGTGAAGAACATCGTCGCCGTCGCCTCGGGCAAGGGCGGCGTCGGCAAGAGCACGACCGCGGTGAATCTCGCGCTCGCGCTCGCGAGCGAGGGCGCGTCGGTCGGCATTCTCGACGCCGACATCTACGGCCCGTCGCTGCCGACCATGCTCGGCATCGTGGGCCGCCCCGAGTCGCCCGACGAGAAATCGATGAATCCGATGACCGGCCACGGCGTGCAGGCCAATTCGATCGGCTTTCTGATCGAGGCGGACAACCCGATGGTATGGCGCGGCCCGATGGCGACCTCGGCGCTCGAACAATTGCTGCGCCAGACCAACTGGCACGAGCTCGACTACCTGATCGTCGACATGCCGCCCGGCACCGGCGACATCCAGCTGACGCTCGCGCAGCGCGTGCCGGTCACGGGCGCCGTGATCGTCACGACGCCGCAGGACATCGCGCTGCTCGACGCGAAGAAGGGCCTCAAGATGTTCGAGAAGGTCGGCATCCCGATCCTCGGCATCGTCGAGAACATGGGCCTGCACATCTGCTCGAACTGCGGGCACGAGGAGCACATCTTCGGCGCCGGCGGCGGCGAGCGCATGGGCAAGGAATATGGCGTCGACGTGCTCGGCAGCCTGCCGCTCGACATCACGATCCGCGAGCAGGCCGACTCGGGCCAACCGACTGTCGTCGCGGACCCGAATGGGCGCATCGCGGAAATCTATCGCTCGATCGCGCGCAAGGTCGCGGTGCATATCGCCGAACGCGCGCGCGACATGAGCTCGAAGTTTCCGAACATCGTCGTCCAGAACACCTGAACGGCCGTTTGGGCAAGGGATTAGAGGCGATATCGGCCCCTATTTTCACGTGCTCTCGCGGTATCATGTCGACTTCACAGGTTCGGCTCGGCGGCCGCAGGGGCGGCCGCCAGGCCGGCAAGAGGATCGCATGGGAAAACGAATCGACGGGCACGCGGTACATGCGTTCATCGTCCTGACTGCCAGCTGTGTGCTGTTGAGCGGCTGTGGCATATTCCTGAGACCACAGGAAAAGCGCGCCGACGCGCAATTGCTGCCCACCGTGGGCAATCAGGCGCACGGCCTCGTGACCTTTATCGAGCGCTCGGACGGCGTCCAGGTCACCTACAACCTCACGGGCTTGCCGCCCAATAGCGACCACGCGCTGCAGGTGCACGAGCGCGGCGACTGCAACGCCGCCGACGGCTCCAGCGCCGGTCCGGTGTTTTCGCCGGCGGCCGAGCGACTCAAGGTCGGCGCGCGCGTCGAGGGCGATCTCGGCAACATCCACGCGGACGCGAATGGCGGGGCCACCGGCTTCATCGTCGCGCCGGACGTGTCGCTCGACGGCATCCGCTCGGTGCTGCAGCGCGCGGTGCTGCTGCACCACGACGCGACCGATCCCTACGCGTATCCGCAGCACGGCGCGGGCGCGGCAATCGCGTGCGGCGTGATTCGCCAGCAGTGAGCGGCGAGCGCGCTGTCGCCACGCTGACGTCGCTGGATCGGGCGCCGTGCGACGGCGTCGCGCCAGTCCGTGGACACCCCTTGCCGGGCGCGCCTGGCGCCATCGGCGGCAGCATTTCCGTGATCGCGTAAAATAAGCGGCCTTCGCCGGCTGGGCGCCCAGGCGCCGGCAGGCCGCCGGTTCGCCGGCCGGCCGTTTTCATCTCTCTTTCGTCACACCTGATATTCACGTCGAGCAGCGTTCACCTATGACCATCAAATCTGACAAGTGGATCCGGCGCATGGCCGAGTCGCACAAGATGATCGAGCCGTTTTCGCCCGATCAGGTTCGCGTCTCCGAAGACGGCCGGAAGATTGTCAGCTACGGCACCTCGAGCTACGGCTACGACATCCGCTGTGCCGACGAATTCAAGATCTTCACCAACATCAACTCGACGATCGTCGATCCGAAGAACTTCGACGAGAAGTCGTTTGTCGATTTCAAGGGCGACGTCTGCATCATCCCGCCGAATTCGTTCGCGCTCGCGCGCACGGTCGAGTACTTCCGGATTCCGCGCAGCGTGCTGACCGTGTGTCTCGGCAAATCGACGTACGCGCGCTGCGGGATCATCGTCAACGTGACGCCGTTCGAGCCGGAATGGGAAGGGCACGTCACGCTCGAGTTCTCGAATACGACACCTTTGCCCGCGAAAATCTACGCGAACGAAGGCGTCGCCCAGGTGCTCTTTTTCGAAAGCGACGAGATTTGTGAAACGTCGTACGCGGATCGCGGCGGCAAGTATCAAGGTCAGCACGGCGTCACGTTGCCGAAAACGTGACGTCGGCAGCGTCTTGACCCACCAGTTATCCGGGTGACCGCTGCGCTTTCTACACAACGCAGCGGTCGTTGTCTTTTTGGAGAATCGCCCATGAAGTTCCGTTTTCCCGTCGTCATCATCGACGAAGATTTCCGCTCCGAGAACATCTCGGGTTCCGGCATCCGGGCTTTGGCCGAAGCCATCGAGAAAGAAGGCGCGGAAGTGCTCGGGTTGACGAGCTACGGCGATCTGACCTCGTTCGCGCAGCAGTCGAGCCGCGCGTCGTGCTTCATCCTGTCGATCGACGACGACGAGCTGCTGCCGTACGTCGATAACGTGGTGGTCGAAGGCGAGACACCCGAACTCGCCGCCGCGATCGTCGCGCTGCGCGCGTTCGTGACCGAAGTGCGCCGCCGCAACGCCGATATTCCGATCTTCCTGTACGGCGAAACGCGCACCTCGCGCCATCTGCCCAACGACATCCTGCGCGAGCTGCACGGCTTCATCCACATGTTCGAGGACACGCCGGAGTTCGTCGCGCGCCATATCATCCGCGAGGCGAAGGTGTATCTCGACTCGCTCGCGCCGCCGTTCTTCAAGGAACTGGTGCAGTACGCGGAAGAAGGTTCGTACTCGTGGCACTGTCCGGGTCACTCCGGCGGCGTCGCGTTCCTGAAGAGCCCGCTCGGCCAGATGTTCCACCAGTTCTTCGGCGAGAACATGCTGCGCGCCGACGTCTGCAACGCGGTCGACGAACTCGGCCAGCTGCTCGACCACACGGGTCCGGTGGCGGCCTCGGAGCGCAACGCCGCGCGCATCTTCAGCGCCGACCACGTGTTCTTCGTGACCAACGGCACCTCGACGTCGAACAAGATCGTCTGGCACGGCACGGTCGCGCCCGGCGACATCGTGCTGGTCGACCGCAATTGCCACAAGTCGATCCTGCACGCGATCACGATGACCGGCGCGATTCCGGTGTTCCTGACGCCGACGCGCAACAACTTCGGCATCATCGGCCCGATTCCGCGCAGCGAGTTCGAACCGGAGAACATCCGCAAGAAGATCGCGGCGAACCCGTTCGCGCGCGAAGCGCTCGCCAACAACCCGCAGCTCAAACCGCGCATCCTGACGATCACGCAAAGCACGTACGACGGCGTGATCTACAACGTCGAGATGATCAAGGAGATGTTGGGCGAATGGCTCGACACGCTGCACTTCGACGAAGCGTGGCTGCCGCACGCGGAATTCCACGAGTTCTATCAGGACATGCACGCGATCGGCGCGGGCCGTCCGCGCATCGGCGCGATGGTGTACGCGACGCACTCCACGCACAAGCTGCTCGCTGGCATCTCGCAGGCCTCGCAGATCGTCGTGCAGGATTCGAAGAACAGCCGCTTCGACAAGCATCGCTTCAACGAGGCGTATCTGATGCATACGTCGACGAGCCCGCAGTACGCGATCATCGCGTCGTGCGACGTGGCCGCGGCGATGATGGAAGCGCCGGGCGGCACCGCGCTGGTCGAAGAGTCGATCGCCGAAGCGCTCGACTTCCGCCGCGCGATGACCAAGGTCGACACCGAATACGGCGACGACTGGTTCTTCAAGGTATGGGGCCCGGACCAGTTCGCCGAGGAAGGCATCGGCTCGCGCGACGACTGGATGCTGCGCCCGAACGACGCGTGGCACGGCTTCGGCCCGCTCGCCGAAGGCTTCAACATGCTCGACCCGATCAAGGCGACGATCGTCACGCCGGGTCTCGACATGGACGGCGGCTTCGGTGAAACCGGCATTCCGGCCGCGATCGTCACGAAGTACCTGGCCGAGCACGGCATCATCGTCGAGAAGACCGGTCTGTACTCGTTCTTCATCATGTTCACGATCGGCATCACGAAGGGCCGCTGGAACTCGATGGTGACCGAGCTGCAGCAGTTCAAGGACGACTACGACAACAATCAGCCGCTGTGGCGCGTGCTGCCCGAGTTCGTCCAGCATCATCCGATGTACGAGCGCGTTGGCTTGCGCGATCTGTGCCAGCAGATCCACAGCGTGTATCGCGCGAACGACATCGCGCGTCTGACGACCGAGATGTACCTGTCGAGCATGGAGCCGGCGATGAAGCCGTCCGACGCGTTCGCGAAGCTCGCGCACCGCGAGATCGACCGGGTACCGATCGACGAACTCGAAGGCCGCGTCACGTCGATCCTGTTGACGCCGTATCCGCCGGGCATCCCGCTGCTGATTCCGGGCGAGCGTTTCAACAAGACCATCGTCAACTATCTGCGTTTCGCGCGCGAGTTCAACGAGCGCTTCCCGGGCTTCCATACGGATATCCACGGGCTCGTCGGCGAAATGGTCAACGGACGCATCGAATACTTCGTCGATTGCGTGCGCATTTGACGATGCGGCATGTGAAGTTCCTGCCGGGCCTGACAGCGATCGGACGCTGGCGGCGCGGCGCCGGCGCGCTGGCCTTCGCGCTGGCAGCCGGCACGGTGGTCCTTGGTGGCATGGCGAGTCCGGCGGCGCGCGCCGAGGTGGCCGCCGCCGATCCGATCGACGCGTCGATGCGCACCTGTCTCGCGCGCGCCGACATGTCGACGACGACGGGGCAGGTGCAGTGCATGGACAATGCGCGCATCGGCTGGATGGCCGCGGTCGACAGCGCATACCAGCAGCTGCAAGCCAAACTGCCGCTCGCGCGGCGCAGGTTGTGGCAAAAGAGCCAGTCGAGCTGGCTCGAGTCGCGCGATGCCGAGAAGCAGTTGCTCGCCGCGGTCTTCGCGACGACCCAGGGATCGACCTACGTGCTGTCCGAAGCCGACATGCAGCTGCAGCCGGTGCGTGACCGCGCGCTCGCGCTGCGCAGCGCGAGCGCCAATGCGAGCGGCCCGGCGCCGCGCCGGCCGCGCGCATGCAATGCCGATGCGCGCTGCGAACACGCGATGTTCGATCTGAACCGCTACTACCGTGTGCTCGAATCGAAGATGCCGGCGCAGTCGCGGCCAACACTTGTGCACGCGCAACGCACGTGGAATGCGTATCTGACGGCGTCGACGCCCCTCATCGACGAGCGCGGACGCATCGACATCATCGGCGCGCGTGTCGCGACGATCAAGCGGCTCTCCGAAACGGTCGGCAACAACTGACGGCCGCCGACGGGCGCGAGCCCGCGCCCATTCAATCCCATAGATAACTGTCTTCGCCCGGCTGTGGCGGCGCGAGCGCCGGCTCGCCGCGCAGATCGCGCATCGCATCCTCGATCACCGCGGACATCGTGTTGAGCGCGAGGTCGTTGTCGTCGGTGCCGAACGGTTCTTCGAGCTGCGACGCGATTGCTTCGTGCGCCATGAACGTGTAGGCGACGAACACCGCGAACACCGGCGTGAAAATGCCGATGCTATCGACGAGCCCGAACGGCAGCGACGCGCAAAAAAAGTACACGGTGCGGTGGATCATGACCGAATACGCGAACGGCAGCGGCGTCGAGGCGATGCGCTCGCAACCGCCGATCACATCGGACAGTCCATTCAGATTGCGATCGAACGCGAGCACCGCCATCGGATCGAGCGCATCCGCGCGTGCCGCGCGCTGCACCCATTCGCCGAGGCACAGCATCAGCGTGGCCGGCTGGTAGCGCGATGCCATCACACGTTCGAACAGCGCGGCGGGCAATCGCGCCGCGAGATCGTCGCGCGGATCGGTCCTGCGCAACTGATGGCGCAGCGCATGCGGCAGCGCGCTCAGTATCGCCAGAAGCGCGGCGATATCTTCTTTGGCCAGCTCGCGCGACGGCAGCGTCAGCGCCTGGCGCGTCAGCGAGCGTGACTCATTGAGCAGTTGCCCCCACAGCTTGCGCGCTTCCCACCAGCGGTCATAGCTCGCGTTGTTGCGAAAGCCGAGAAACACCGCGAGTGCGATGCCGACCAGCGAGAACGGCGCGGTCGTGTTGAGGTTCAGGCTGACCGGCAGCAGATGATCGTGCGCGGCGAGCGCAATGATCGAGATCAGAAAGATCAGGGAGAGCCGCGGCAGCAACTGCGGCAGCACCGAGCCGCGCCACGCGAGCAGCATGCGGAACCAGTGGAGATGCGGGCGGATGATCATGGGCAAGCGGTTGGTATCAGGCGATGGAGCGCCTATTATCGATCGCTTTTTTGCGTCCCCCAAATAGAAAAACCCGCGGTGCGCGCATCGAGGACGACGCACATGCCGCGGGTTCGTTCACCGCACGCGGATCAGGATGGCCGCGAACCGAGGCTCAGTCGCGCGCCGACGAAGCGGCTCCGTGGCTCAGCCAGTCGAGTACGGCCGTCGCGTCGTCGTCGGCGCCTTCGCGCGCTTTCTCGACGGTCTCGGCGACGTCGTCGCTCGGCACCGCGCGGCGAATCGCCACACCGACCGCGAGAATGTCGATCATCACGAGGTGCAGGATGCGCGAGATCATCGACAGCTGCGACTCGCGAATCTCGATGTGATCGGTTTCCAGCGCAACGGTCGCGCGTTTGGCGAGCGGCGTGTTGCTCGACGTGATCGCGATCACCTGCGCGCCGGCCTGCATCGCGACGTCGAGCACGCGCAGCAGTTCGGGCGCGCGCCCCGACTTCGACACCGCGACGATCACGTCGCCCTTGCCGAGCAGCGCGGCGGAGGCCGCCTGCATGTACAGATCGCCGTACGCGATCGTCGGGATGCCGAAGCGGAAGAACTTGTAGTGCGCGTCCTGCGCGACGATGTTCGAATTGCCGAGCCCGTAGAACTCGATGCGCCGTGCGCTGTTCAGCAGGTCGATTGCACGCTCCACTTGCTCGAAGTTCAGATGCTCACGCAACTGCAGGATCGCCGACACGGTGTTGTCGAGCACCTTCGCGCCGAAGTCGGTCGCGGTGTCGCCGAGATGCACCTGGCTGTGGCTGACCGGAATCGTGCCGGTCAAACCGGTCGCGAGCTTCAGCTTGAAATCCGACAGCCCCTGGCAGCCGAGCGAGCGGCAGAAGCGGATCACGGTCGGCTGACTGACGTCGGCCTTGCGCGCGATGTCGACGATCGGATCGTTGATGATCGAACGCGGATGATTCAAAGCGAGATCGGCGACGCGGCGTTCGGCCGGCGTGAGCGCATCGCGCATCTGGCGAATCCGCTCGAACACCGCCGACGAGCTGCCGCCCGCGCGGTTCGACAACTGCTCCGCGAGAATCGCCGAGACGCCGAGAAACGCCGGATATTCGGCGGTGATCACGTAGGTCGGCACGTTCTGCAGATACGCCTCGAAGCGGCCCTTCGCCTCGAAGCGCTTGCGGAACGACGAGCGCGCGAAGGACTCGCCCAGGCGCGGCACGACACCCCCGCCGATATAGATGCCGCCGAGCGCGCCGAGCGTCACCGCGATATTGCCGGCGAAGGTGCCGAGAATGCCGCAGAACACGTCGACCGATTCGGCCGCGAGCGGCTCGCCTTCGAGCGCGCGCTTGACCACCTCGGCCGTGTCGACGTTGGCCGGCACGCGTTTCTTGTCGCGGCCCGCGAGCGCGCGATAGATCACTTCCATGCCCGGACCCGCGGCCACCCGTTCGAACGACACGTGCGACCACTTCTTGCGCGCGTAGTGCAGCACGATCTCCTCGCGCTCGTCGGCGGGCGCGAAGGTGGCGTGACCGCCTTCGCTGCCGAGCGCGATCCAGCGGTCGTCAGCGGGAATCAGGCCCGACACGCCCATGCCGGTGCCGGGGCCGAGCAGGCCGATCACGCTGTTCGGCCGGCGCTGGCCGCCGCCCACCTGCACGCGCTGCGCGTCGGTGAGGCCGGGCAGCGCCATCGCGAGCGCGGTGAAGTCGTTGACGACGAGCAGCGTGTCGAAGCCGAGCGCGCGGCGCGTCGCTTCGATCGAAAAGGTCCAGTCGTGATTGGTCATGCTCACCTGGTCGCCGTCGACCGGGTTCGCAATGGCGATCGCCGCGTGATTGACGCGGCCGATCTTCGTGTCCTTCAGATACTTCTTGATGACGTCGGCGACGCCCGGGTAGTCGGCGCAAGGATAGATCTGCACCGAGCCGATTTCGCCGGGGCCCGTCTCGAGCGCGAAACGCGCATTGGTGCCGCCGATGTCGGCCAGCAGCCTCGGTCCGTCGGCGTGCTGGCCCGCGCCGGGCACAGCTTTAGTTTGCACACCAGTAGACATCGAGTCTCACTCCCTTGTCGTTTGCCAACTGCGAGATGGCATTTTTTTGTAGCGCAGCGGACGCGGCATTGAGCACGTCCATCTTGCGCGGTCCTGCGATCAGCAGAAACAGGTGCTTCACGTCCTTCAGCGCGGACAGCGACCAGCTCACGCGCGCGTGCGGCGCCGCGCCCGGATGCACGGCGACGAAGCGCTCGGTCGTGGTGATCGCGTGATCCCATTCGGGCGAGTCGGCGAAGATCGACGCGGTGTGACCGTCCTCGCCCATGCCCAGCACCGCGACGTCGGGCGCCGTGGCAAAGCGCGCGTCCGCGTTCAGGGCAGCGACGTGCGAGTGCAGATCCTGCGAGGTGTCGACGAGCGGCCAGAAGGTCGCGTGTTGTGCGGCGTTCTGCAGCAAGGTGGCGCGCGCGAGTTGCGCGTTGCTCGCGCTATCGGTCTCCGGCACCCAGCGGTCGTCGACCAGCGTGATCGCGATGCGGGGCCAGTCGAACGTTTGCGTCGACAACGTTTGCAGGAACGGACGCGGGCTGCTGCCGCCGGACACGGCCAGCATGGCAGGCCGCGCGAGCGCGGTTGACGTGCCAGTGCCGGCCGCCTGTGCGGCAAGCGACGCATGTAACGCGTCGCCCACCGCTTTCGCCAGCGCGTCGGATTGGGCGCGCTGGTCGTCGAAAGCGTGAAGCTCGATCACTTCTCCTCCGTGCTGCTTTTTTGTAGGGTCTGCGGAATCAGCCTGACTGCTCACGCGCGAGGCCTGCAAGGCGGGATGGCTTGCAGACGCCCGACGCGATACCGGCGCGACTCCGTTCAGTTCGTCGGTGGGGTTGGCGGTGCCGCGCGCTGAGGTGTTTATCGCGCGCGGCACCGGCCGTCAATTCAACAAAATCAATTCTCTTCCTCGAGCCAGCAAGTGCCATGCTGCGCGAGCATCGCGCTCGCGGCGGCCGGCCCCCACGTGCCCGCCGCGTACGGCTTGGGCGGCCTGGTCGACGCCTTCCATTCGTTCAGGATCGGCTCGACCCAACGCCATGCGGCCTCCTGTTCGTCGCGCCGCACGAACAGCGCGAGGCGCCCGTTGATCACGTCGAGCAGCAGCCGCTGATACGCCTCCATCTGACCTTCGCGGAAGAACTGGTCGAACGCCAGATTCAGATGCACGCTCGCGAGGTTCATGCCTTCGCCGGGCTGCTTCGCGAGGCAGTACAAGCGAATGGTCTCGTTCGGTTGCAGACGCAGCACGAGGCGGTTCGCGCCCGCGCGCAGCGCCGAGGCCCCGAGCGCCGAGTGCGGCACCGGACGGAAATTCACGACGATCTCGGCGACGCGATCGGCGAGCCGCTTGCCGGTGCGCAGGAAAAACGGCACACCCGCCCAGCGCCAGTTCTCGATCTCGACTTTCAGCGCGACGAAGGTTTCGGTCGAGCTATCCGGCTTCACGCCGTGCTCGGTCGCGTAGGCCGGCACCGCGTTGCCGCGGATCACGCCCGAATGATACTGGCCGCGCACCGCGACCTTGCCGATTTCGCGCGGATCGATCGGCTTGAGCGCGCGCAGCACGCGCAGCTTTTCGTCGCGCACCGAGTCGGAATCCATCGAGTGGGGCGGCTCCATCGCGACGATCGACAGCAGTTGCAGCAGGTGGTTCTGCACCATGTCGCGCAGCGCGCCGGTGTTGTCGTAGAAATCGCCGCGCGCTTCGACGCCGAGCTCCTCGGCGATCGTGATCTGGATGCTCTCGACCCACTCGCGGCGCCATAGCGGTTCGAACAGCGCATTGCCGAAGCGCAGCGCGAGCAGGTTCTGCACCGGCTCCTTGCCGAGATAGTGGTCGATCCGGTAGATCTGCTCTTCAGCGAAGATTTCACCGACCGCATCATTAATTGCATTCGACGACTTCAGGTCGTAGCCGAGCGGTTTCTCGAGCACGATGCGCGCGTTCGTGTTGAGCCCGACCGCGGCGAGCGCATGGCAGATCGGCACGAATAGCGACGGACCCGTCGCCAGATAGAACACGCGGATACCGGGCATCGGCTCGATCGCGTCGCGCAGATGGGTGAAGTCGTCCGGATTGCCGAGATCGATCTTCACGAACTCGATGCGCGCGAGAAAGCTCGTCCACGCGGCTTCGTCGACGCCGTTCTTCGACACATGCGGCTTGACGTGCCCGTCGACCCACTGCAGGTATTCGCCGCGATCCGCCATATGCAGTGCCACCGCGACTATCTTGCCGCTGTCGGCGAGCATGCCGCCCGCGCGGTGCGCCTCGAACAGCGCGGGCAGGATCTTGCGCATCGACAAATCGCCGGTTCCGCCGAAGAGAACGAAGGTGAAGCTTGAGTCGGTTTGCATGAGTCTCCGTCGATATCCTGAAGGGCCGCCGCGCTGATCGGACTCTGCGCGCGCAGTGACCCGGAAGAGCGACCGTAGTCCGATAAAATATTTTTTGACACTGAATTGTAGTTTAACTACAATCCAAATCAAGAGGTAGCGTTAATTCGATGAAAAAAGCGTGCGCTGTAGAGGCGGAATGCATGCTTTGCGAATCGGCGGGCGTCCCAGGCATGTTAACGGACAGCGCCTTCCGGTACGTGCCAGCACGGTGCCGGCGGACCTTACGGAAAACCGGGGAGTCGACGGGCTTGCGGGGTCGTTGCCCGTGGCCGACGTCAGGCTGGAGTCGGATTGGCGTATGAGGTACCTCGAGTCTGCCGCGCGATGCGGGCAGGCAAAAATCAAAAGAGGAGACAGTCAGTTGCATCCCGAACCACTCACCTCTTGAGCGTCCAGCGGCCGGACATCGGTCCGCCGGCACATGCCCTCGCGCATGCGCCCGACCGTGCTCGATCGCCCAGTGTTTTGCCTGTTTGAACCAACCACAGCACCCTGGCGACATCAGGGGCCATTCGTTTTTTTGTTCAGGTGTCTGGAGGAGATAAGCAATGAAATTTCGCGCGATCATGGGCGCACTGTGCGCTGCGGGTCTGATGTGTGGCGTGTCGGCGGTGCAGGCCGCCGAGTCGGTCGAAGTGCTGCACTGGTGGACTTCGGGCGGCGAATCCAAGGCCGTCGGCGTCCTCAAGGACGACATGACGAAGCAAGGTTACACGTGGAAAGACTTCGCGGTTGCGGGTGGCGCAGGCGCGGCTGCCATGACGGCACTCAAGACGCAGGTGATCTCGGGCAACGCACCGAGCGCAGCGCAGATCAAGGGTCCGCTGATCCAGGACTGGGCTTCGCAAGGCGTGCTGGTGCCGATCGACTCGGTTGCAGGCGACTGGAAGAAGAACCTGCCGCCGGAAATCGACAAGATCATGCACGCAGACGGTCACTACGTTGCTGCACCGTTCTCGGTGCACCGCGTGAACTGGCTGTACATCAACAAGGAAGCACTGGACAAGGCAGGCGGCAAGGCCCCGACCACGTGGCCTGAGTTCTTCGCCATGGCCGACAAGATGAAGGCTGCCGGCATTCAGCCGATCGCGATGGGCGGTCAGCCGTGGCAAGACCTGACGCTGTGGGAAGACGTCGTGCTGTCGCAAGGCGCGGGCTTCTACAAGAAGGCACTGGTCGACCTCGACGAAAAGACGCTGACCTCGGAACAGATGGTCCAGGTGTTCGACACGGTCCGCAAGATCCAGGGTTACTTCGACGCAGGCCGTACGGGTCGTGACTGGAATCTGGCAACGGCCATGGTCATCAACGGCAAGGCCGGTATGCAGTTCATGGGCGACTGGGCGAAGGGCGAATTCGCCAACGCCGGCAAGAAGTCGGGCACGGACTACGTCTGCGTCGCTGTGCCGGGCACGGAAAAGGCCTACACGTTCAACGTCGACTCGTTCGTGTTCTTCCAGCAGAAGGGCCAAAAGGCGGCAACGCCGGGTCAGCTCGCGCTGGCGAAGACGATCATGTCGCCGGACTTCCAGGAACAGTTCAGCCTGAACAAGGGCTCGATCCCGGTGCGTCTGGGCGTGTCGATGGCCAAGTTCTACGACTGCGCGAAGAAGTCGTACGCGGATGAACAGGTGGCGATCAAGTCG
>DATAQT010000292.1:0-4066 GCA_036264535.1 Paraburkholderia sp.
CTGCGTCTGTCGGTTGGCGCCGAAGTGATGATCGAGCTGCCGCTCGGCAGCTCGCTGCCGATGGCCGAAGCTGAAGTGGTCGGCTTCTCCGGCGACAAACTGTTCCTGATGCCGACCACCGAAGTGATCGGTCTGTTGCCCGGTGCGCGTGTCTTTCCGCTCGAAAGCGCGCCGATCGCCGATCCGCTCGCGGGCGCCAAGCGTCTGCCGGTCGGCTGGGAATTGCTCGGCCGCGTGCTCGACGCATCGGGCCGTCCGCTCGACGGACTCGGCCCGCTCGGCACGCAAAGCGACGCACCGCTGTCCGCGCCGGTCATCAATCCGCTGAAGCGCGAGCCGATTCACAAGGTGCTCGACGTCGGTGTGCGCGCGATCAACTCGCTGCTGACCGTCGGCCGTGGCCAGCGCATGGGGCTGTTCGCGGGCTCGGGCGTCGGTAAATCGGTGCTGCTTGGCACGATGGCGCGCTACACCAGCGCGGAGGTCATCGTGATCGGGCTGATCGGCGAGCGCGGCCGCGAAGTGAAGGAATTCATCGAACAGATTCTCGGCGAGGAAGGCCTGGCGCGTTCGGTCGTGATCGCCGCGCCGGCCGACGTGTCGCCGCTATTGCGGATGCAGGCCGCCGCGTACTCGACTTCGCTCGCCGAATACTTCCGCGACCAGGGCAAGCACGTGCTGCTGCTGATGGATTCGCTGACCCGCTACGCGATGGCGCAACGCGAGATCGCGCTGGCCGTGGGTGAACCGCCCGCGACCAAGGGCTATCCGCCGTCGGTGTTCGCGAAGCTGCCGGCGCTCGTCGAGCGCACCGGCAACGGCCCGGCGGGCGGCGGCTCGATCACCGCGTTCTACACGGTGCTGACCGAAGGCGACGATCAGCAGGACCCGATCGCGGACTCGGCGCGCGCGATTCTCGACGGCCATATCGTGCTGTCGCGCTCGCTCGCCGAAGCCGGCCACTACCCGGCGATCGATATCGAAGCGTCGATTAGCCGGGCAATGACCGCGCTGATCGACGATAACCACCTGAATAAAACGCGTATGTTCAAGCAGATGCTGTCGCGCTATCAGCGCAACCGGGATCTGATCAACGTCGGCGCGTATTCGAGCGGGCGCGACGCGGTGCTCGATCGCGCGATTGCGCTGTATCCGCGGATGGAAGCGTTCCTGCAGCAAGGCTATCGCGAGTGCGCGAACTTCCAGCCGAGCATCGAGATGCTGAACGCGCTGTTTGCCTAGGAGGCTGACGATGTCGAAACACTTTCCGATCAAGACACTGATCGGTCTCGCGCAGGACGACGTGGACGCCGCCGCGCAGCGGCTCGGCCGCGCGCAGCGTGAGCGCAACGACGTGCAGGCGCAGCTCGATGCGCTCGTGCAGTACCGCGACGAATACTACGCACGCTTCACCGAGAGCGCGCAGTCGGGCATGCCGGCCGGCAACATGCGCAACTTCCAGGCGTTCATCGACACGCTCGACGCCGCGATCGAGCAACAGCGCAGTCTGCTCGCGACGGCGACTGCGCGCGTCGAGGCGGCGAAGCCCGACTGGCAGCGCCAGAAGCAGAAGCTCGGCTCGTACGAAGTACTGCAGGCGCGCGGCGAGGCGGCCGAGGCGAAGGTCGTCGCGCGGCGCGAGCAGCGCGACTCCGACGAATACGCGGCCCGGATTCTGCGCATGCGTGCCGACGGCGCATGAGGCATTGCCTCGCAGCTAAAGCCCGACGGCACATCCGTTTGAGAGATTCACAGGATTCCTTATGTCGCTCCTTTCCCAGATCGGCTCACAACTGAGCTCGCTGCTCGGCACGAGCGGCGATGCGTCGAGCGCTGCTGCGAGCGCCGCGGTCAACTCGAGCTCGTTCGCGCAGACCTTGCAGCAAAACATCGACCAGCAGAACAGCGCGAACCAACCGCAGACGAGTTCATCGACGGCGTCGCAATCGTCGCAACCGTCGCAACCGTCGCAACCGTCGCAACCGTCGCAACCGTCGCCGCCGAGCGCGCCCACGGCGCAGCCGTCATCTGCGCCAGCGCCCTCGCAACAGAGCGCGAGCAGCACCCAGAACGGCAGCGGCACGACCAACAGCGGCGCGTCGTCTATCTCGTCCACGACGTCGTCGACGCAAACGCAGCAGGCGTCGAACAGCCAGGCGAGCACGACGCAAGCAAAGCAGAACGGCACGAAAGCGCAGACCGACGCTGGCGCGCTCGCCGCCGCGGCGGCGGCCGTCCAGGCCCAGTTGCAAGCGCAGGCACAGGTCGCCGCCAACAACGCTGACGCGAAGACGACCAGCACGACCGATACCGCCAGCTCCGCCGCCGATGCGGTGAGCGCGCTGGCCGGCACGACCGCGAGCGCGCTCGCGGGCACCGTTACGGCGAGCGGGAAAGGCGCGGTCGATCCGAAGTCGCTGCAGGATGCGTTGCAGAGTGCGCTGTCCGCGCTGTCGAGCGGCCAGGGCGCGGTGCCCGCGCAGGCGCTCGCCAGCGGCGCGGCCGCGAAAGCCGCGAGCGTGACGAGCACGGCGGGCGGTCTGGGCAACACGAAAAGCGGTCTGAACGCCACCTCGGACGACAAGACGCTCGGGAACGGCCTGTTTGGCGACGGCAAGAGCGCCTCGACCACCCACACGACGCTGACGACGGCGACGGCCGCCGCGACCGCGCTGGCCGATCCATCGGCGGCGAAGTCGGCCGCCGATGCGCTGAGCGCCGCGGCCGCGACGAGCGGCCAGGGGGACAACCTCGCGTCGGCGCGCAGCGCGGCCGATGCGGCGAACGCCGCGCTGGCCGCGACGCAGGCGGCCGCCAACGCCGCGAGCACGACGACGGCGATGCAGAGCACCGGCAACGCGAGCGCGGCCGCGGCGGCGAACGCGCTGTCCCCGCAGGTCGGCACCAGCGACTGGGAAGACGCGCTGAGTCAGAAGGTGGTGTTTTTGTCGAATGCGCATTCGCAGAGCGCCGAGCTGACGCTCAATCCGAAGGACCTGGGGCCGTTGCAGGTCGTGTTGCAGGTTGCTGATAACCATGCGCATGCGCTGTTTGTTTCGCAGCACCAGTCGGTGCGGGAAGCGGTTGAGGCGGCGTTGCCGAAGCTGCGCGAGGCGATGGAGTCCAATGGGATTGGGCTGGGGAGCGCGAGCGTGAGTGATGGATTTGCCCGGCAGGGCGGGCAGCAGCAGAGCGCTGGCGCGGGTGGAGGGAATGGGAATGGCGGCGCTGGCGGTCGCGGCCGTGCCGGGGATAGCTCGGCTGATTCCGGTGATGTCGTAGCTAATGTTGCCGTGCGGCAGCAGGTGGGGTTGGTCGATACGTTTGCTTAGTGGGTGATGCTTTTTTCGTTGTTCTGGCTTTGTTGGCCTTTCCTTGCTTTCTTGTCGGTCTATTAGCGTTGCCCCTGTGCGGGGCGGCACCTACTTTCTTTGCTGCTGCAAAGAAAGTAGGCAAAGAAGACAGCTTTAAACCGCCAGCTCATAAGCGGGTCCCCGGTCTGCATGCGGTAGTGGTGCGTTTGACATCCGTGCTCCCGCACATTCGGCGCCAGTGACAAGGCCGTCATACCTCCGGCGGCGCTGCGCGCGCCGAGTCCCCGTTCAAAACCAACAGGTCGTTTTCGCGCATCGCCGAGGCGCAGCCGACGGCCCCCGCTGCGCGCGCCAAAACCGTGGGTTCCCCTGGCAGACCCGTCCGCGACGCACGTAGTGCGGAGTGGGAGCGGATGACGGCTTTGTCACCGGGGTGGAGTGTGCGGGGGCGCGGATGTCAAACGCACCACTACCTCATGCGGACAGGTGACCCGCTTAAGAATTAGCGGTTTGAAGCTGTCTTCTTTGCCTACTTTCTTTGCAGCAGCAAAGAAAGTAGGTGCCGCCCCGCATAGGGGCAACGCCAATAGACCGATAAGACAACAAGGAAAGGCCAACCAGGCCAGAACACCGACAAACCAAACCGCCGGCCGGCAAAAAACCCTCCCCAGCTATAATCAACCATTCTCCGCTTCCAAAATCCTGCTTTTAACCAGAACCATGAGCGACACCCCGAGCGACCCCACCTCGAC
>DATAQT010000334.1:0-3471 GCA_036264535.1 Paraburkholderia sp.
GCGCCGGCATTCGTCGATCAAGGTCGGCCACACTTCGGTTTCCATCACGAGACCGAGCGACGGCCGCCACGCGCGCAGAAAACGCCGCACCGCGCGCGGCATGTCATACGGTAGATAACTGCGCAGCACGCGGTCGCCGAAAATCTCGATGCCGGTAGCACGGCCGCTCGGCGTCATGTGCGTGAGCAGAATGCGCGCGTCGGGGCGTGCCTTCGTCAGCGCATCGATCAGCGGCTGCGCCGCGCGCGTCTCGCCGACCGACACCGCGTGCACCCAGATCAACGGTGCGCTGTCTTCGGGCAAGCGTCCGCGCGAGTAACCGAAGCGCTCGCCGATATGCTCGCGATAACCGCGCTCCTTACGCGAACGGATCAGCAGACGCAGCACGGCGAGTGGCGCGATGAGCCACCAGAGCGCGCGATAGATCGCTCTTAGCATCGGCGCTCCGCGTGGTTCGCCTGCGTCGGCAAGCTCGCGGCGCTCACGCGCGCCATGCGGGCCGGCACATGCCCAGCCCTCGGATCAACCGCCGCGCTCAAACCAGCGCCCTGCCCTTCAGGCGCTCGAGAATACCGAGCGGCGCGCATTCCGGCTGCGCCATCGCCTTCACCGGCAGGAAGAACGTCTGCTCCAGCATGAACTGGCCGGACATGACCGCGTGCGAAGTCTGGTCGGAGAAGCACACCCACACGCTGCCCGGCGGAAACGGCATGGTCTCCTGCGGGCTCGTCTTCTGATAGTCGAGGTCGGCCTTCATGCCATCGTGCAGATTGAGCATCAGGTGGTCGTACTCGCTGCGCAGCGATTTGGTGACGTGCAGCAGGTTGAGCAGCCACGCGGCGCCCGGCATCTGCGGCTTGATGCGCGGCAGGAAGCGTTGCGCCATGTCCTCGAACGGCTCGCCGACGCGCCACACGCGCGGCACGCCGTGCGGGTTCACGTTGGTGAACACGCGCAGGATGCGCTCGCCGTAGTTCGGCCGCGACGGAAACGCGTCGACGTGCAGGCGGCTATCGTCCTTGCGCCACGAGGTTTCGCGGGTCTCGACCTGATGCAGTCGCAAGCTCGTCGGCGCGGCACGCAGCTTGCCGTTGTACTCGGGAAAGAGCCCGTCGACGAGCGTGCGCGCATTCGCCTGATAACGCGCGATCAACGCGCGCACCGCCGATTGCGTGACCGCGTCGCCGGCCACGCCGTGCAGCGCGCCACCGTTCGGTTCGAGGCTGATGTTCTTGCGGTTCGGGTCGGCGAGCGCGGGATCGAGCAGCGCCTGCTCGCCGCCGTCGATCGCGAAGCGCAGGTTCGGGAAGTACAGCACCTTGCCGCGCTCGACGCCGGCGAGCAGCGTCTCGCGTGGCACGGACAGGTTGCAGCCGTGCCAGTCGGCGTTCGCTACTTCGATGATCTGGGTTTCGTTCATGGTCGCCCTTGAGAACGGAGGGTGCGCAAGGCCCGGGTTACAACAAACCGAAACCGGCCAGCGCCGACTTGACCTGCTGCAGGGTGGGCGGCTGCCCGGCCGCGCCGAGATTGACGACGTTCGGCGACCAGTAGCCGCCGGTGCGCCACGCAGTCGAGAAATTGTACAACTCGACCGTGGGCCGCTTCAGCGCCGCGGCGATGTGAACCAGACCTGTGTCAACCCCGACCGTCGCCGCCGCGCCGTCGATCAGCCCGACCACCGCCGGCAGCGACAGCTTCGGCGGCACGATCGCGGCCGCGCCGAACTCCTTCGCGAGCTGCTCGCTGGTCGCGCGCTCGGCATCGCTGCCCCACGGCAGCACGATCGACGCGCCGCGCCGCACCAGCGACTGCCCGAGTTCGATCCAGGCGGCATCGGGCCACTGCTTGTCGGCGCGCGAAGTCGCGTGCACGAACACCACGTAGGGCACCGGCAGGTTCAGATTCGCCTGCGACAGCGCGAGCGCGGCGCTCCCGGTGTCGATACCGAAGTCGATGTCGTCGGTGGGTTGCGGCGCCGGGTCGTTCAGCGCCGCGGCCACCAGTTGACGCGTGCGTTCGACCACGTGCGTGCGCGGCGCGATCGGCACGCTTCGCCCGTAAAAGAAGCGCACCGGCCATTCGTAGCCGGCGCCGTCGGTGCGGTTGCCGAGGCCGACGAGCGGCCCACGCGCCATGCGCGCGACCCACGCGGTCTTGATGAGCCCCTGGCAGTCGATCACCAGATCGTAGTGCTCGGCGGCGAGCGCGCGACGAAACGCGCCAATCTCGCGCCAGTTGTCGACGGACAGGATGCGCTTGCGCCAGCGCCGCAGCGACACGGGAATCGCGCGCCGCACGCCGCTCACGAGTTCCACGAGCCCGACGAAGCTTTCCTCGACGAGCCAGTCGATCTGCGCGTCGGGATGGCGGCGCCGGATGTCGGCGATTGCGGGCATGTTGTGAACGACGTCGCCCAGCGACGACACCCTCACGATCAGTATCTTTTGCGCGCTCAAGAGTGGGAAAACCGGCTATCCGGCATCGAAGATGGGTGAGAGGACCGCAATTCTAGCGCGTCATCCGTGAAACACATGAAAAACGCGGCGCGGTAAGGCAACCCGCGCCGCGTTCGATTGCGACAGCGCTCCGACCCGTCTGAACGAGCCTCGAAGCGCGCCGCCGCATCAGCCGTCAGAACGGCAGTTTCGCATCGGCCTTCTCCGCGAGAATCACGCGGCGGAAGTCGTCCTGGATGCGCTTGAGCGCCGCGTCGTTGTCGGCTTCGAAACGCATCACGACGACCGGCGTCGTGTTCGACGAACGCGCAAGGCCGAAGCCGTCCGGATACTCGACGCGCAGACCGTCGATCTTCACGACGTCGTCCGCGCCAGTGAACTTCGCGTTCTGCTGCAAACGCGCGATCAGCTCGAAGTTCTCGCCTTCTTCGAGCTTCAGCTGCAGCTCGGGCGTGGAGTGCGAGTTCGGCAGCGAGTTCAGCAGCTTGCTCGGGTCAGCGACGCGCGTGAGGATTTCAAGCAGACGCGCGCCCGTGTACAGGCCGTCGTCGAAACCGTACCAGCGGTCCTTGAAGAACACGTGGCCACTCATTTCGCCGGCGAGCGGGGCGCCGGTTTCGCGCAGCTTCGCCTTCACGAGCGAGTGACCGGTCTTCCACATCAGCGGCTCGCCGCCCTTGTCCTTGACCCACTTCGCGAGATTGCGCGTGCACTTCACGTCGTAGATGATCTGCGCGCCCTTGTTGCGCGACAGCACTTCCTCCGCGAACAGCATCAGCTGACGGTCCGGGTAGATGATCTGGCCATCCTTGGTGACGACGCCGAGGCGGTCGCCGTCGCCGTCGAACGCGAAGCCGATTTCCGCATCCGTTTCCTTCAGCGCGCGAATCACGTCTTCGAGGTTCTCCGGGTGCGCCGGGTCCGGGTGATGGTTCGGGAAATTGCCGTCGATTTCGGTGAACAGTTCGACCAGTTCGCAGCCGAGCTTCCTGAACAGCTTCGGCGCGAGCCC
>DATAQT010000374.1:0-1544 GCA_036264535.1 Paraburkholderia sp.
TTGCAGCGTGCGGGCCGCCAGGCAATGAAGGCGCACGAGTTCCTGCGCGGCACGAGCATTGCCGCCGGCACGCGGTTTGGTTAGTCCGCCATGCCTCGCTACAAGCTCACCATCGAATATGACGGCGGACCGTTCGTGGGCTGGCAGATCCAAGACAACGGTCCCTCGGTGCAGGGCGTGTTGGCGGCCGCAGTCGAGGCATTCTGCGGGGAGAAGGTGAGCGTGCAGGGGGCGGGGCGCACCGACGCCGGCGTGCATGCGCTCGCCCAGGTCGGCCATGTCGATTTCGCCAAGGACTGGGATGAAGACACGGTGCGCGACGCGTTGAACGCCCATTTGCGTCCGCATCCTGTTGCCGTGATCGCGGCCGAGCGGGTGGACGATTCGTTCGACGCGCGCTTTTCCGCCATCCGGCGCCATTATCTCTATCGCATCATCAACCGCCGCGCCGATCTCACCTTCGAACGCGGCCGTGCCTGGCGCATCGCCAAGCCGCTCGATATCCCGGCCATGCAGGCGGCGGCGCAGCGCCTCGTCGGCCGGCATGATTTCACCACCTTCCGCAATGTCGAATGTCAGGCGAAATCGCCGGTGAAGACGCTCGACCAGCTCGACGTGCATCGGCGCGCGGACGACGTACAAGTGATGGCTTCGGCGCGCTCGTTCTTGCACTCCCAGGTGCGTTCGATGGTCGGAGCGCTCGCGCTCGTCGGCGAGGGCAAGTGGACGGTCGATGATGTTTCGGTCGCGCTCGCGAAACGCGACCGCGCCGCTTGTGCTCCCGTTGCTCCGCCCGATGGGCTCTATCTGGCCAGGGTCGACTACGCGTGATGGCCGTGCTCGCGGAGATTGCGCGCCGCGCCGGTCAGGCTGGCCGCGACTGCCCGCGCATGCGGTGACTGCGCTTACCCCGCAATACGTCTTGGTACCAGCAGGTCTTAGGCGAAATAGCGGTCGAGAACCTTGCGATAGACCGCCGTCAACGTCGTGAGATCGGCGACCGCGGTACGCTCGTCGACCTGATGCATGGTCTGCCCGACCAGTCCGAATTCGAGCACCGGGCAATAGTTCTTGATGAAGCGCGCGTCCGACGTGCCGCCGGTAGTCGAGAGCTTCGGCTCCTTGGCGGTCACTTCCTTGATCGCCGCGGACACCAGATCGACGAAAGGACCCGGCTTGGTCACGAATGAGTCTGCGTTCGAGGGCTCCCACTCGATATGCCAGCGGATGCGCCCCGCCGCGGCCTCGGCGGCGCGCTTCTCGACCAGCATCTTGAGCGAAGTCTGGCTGTGACAATCATTGAAGCGGATGTTGAAGCGCGCGCGCGCCTCGCCCGGGATGAGATTGACGACTGTGTTGCCGATATCGATCGAGGTGAATTCCAGGTTCGACGCGTCGAACTGCGCGCTGCCGTGGTCGAGCGCTGCCGTCATCAGCGCGCTCATCAAGGTGACCAGCCCACGCACGGGATTCTCGGCGCGTTCGGGATAGGCGACGTGGCCCTGCTTGCCGGTGACGACGAGGGTGCCGTTGAGCGAGCCGCG
>DATAQT010000473.1:0-8895 GCA_036264535.1 Paraburkholderia sp.
GCACGCGCGAGGGAGCCTCGGCGAGTGCGCGGGGTCGAGATTAGCGTTTTATTTCGTCGCGCGCATCAGGGGCGAGAGGGGCGGTTTTTGCGGTGGGGTCGAGGTTTGGCGCTGTTCGATGCAGCTCGTTCGACTTCGGGATGGAAGATCGCTGATCGACGGAGATAGCGACGTCAAAGTAATGGGCTATTACTGGCGAGAATTTGCGGCGTGAAGGCGTTTTTGCGGGCGCGCGCTCGTTCGGCGCGGAAAAAAGTCGCTGGAGCCTGGCTCGGGCAGTGATGCCCGCGCTTTTCAGATAGACGATTGCGATATTCGTGGGCCAAAAGAAAAAGCCCGCCGATAGGGCGGGCTTTCGGGACACCAGAACCAGGCGCGACTCACGCCTCTATTCGTACTTCATTCCCGGCTCGCGATCGCTCGCCGGCCATTGGCATCGGTGCCGGCCGCATCGGCCGTCTGCGAATTCTGGTTGCCCCACACGACCGCGTTATCGACCGCATACAGTCGGCACGGATCGGAGCTCTGCTTCTGGCAATTCGCCACCGCCACGGACATCGGGTTGTCGCCGCCCTCGGCCCACGACCACGCACCCGAATCCGACACCGCGAATGCGCGACTCGGATACTGGTGCAGGAAGTTGCGATAGCCATTGCGGCCGTCGCTGTCGAGGAACGGCACAGAGTCGACGGCGTCGAGCGCGGCGAAGCCGGTCGCCTTTGGCGCGGCCGGATCGTCGACGTGATACTGCACGGCCGTCGGCATGCCGGCGCGCGCGAGGAACGCTTCTACGGCCGGCCACCACACGTGCACGCCGTCACGGTCGCCGACCAGCCGATGTGCGTCGTTCTTGTAGTTGCCGAAGTCGACCATCTTCACGCTCGCGCCGTGCGCGCCGTACGCGGAATACATGCTCGCGACGAGCGGCGCGTTCCACACCGAATCGTTATCGCCGTACAGCCATAGCGACGGCACCGTGATCTTCTCGCCATACGCGCCGAAGGCGCGCGTCAGATTGCCTTGCCAGTCCTCGCAGGCGTCCTGACGCAGGCCGCCCGAGAAATTGATCAGCGCGCGCACGCCGGACGCGGCTTCGGTGCCGTACGCGATCGTCGCGAGACCGCCGTGCGAGGTGCCGGCCACCGCGATGTGCGTCGCGTCGACATAAGCTTGCTTCGACATGTAATCGATCGTCGCGGCGACGTCGCCGGCCTGGCCCATGCCATTGCGCTCGACATCGCAGCCGTCCTGCTCGTACACGCCGTCGGAGTGGCCGAAGCCCTGGCGGTTCGGCGCGACCACCACGTAGCCGCGGCGCACGAATTCGCGCGCAAACGGCAGCGGGTCGCTGCGTTCCTGGGTGCGCGGGTCGCCCGGAATCTTGCCGTGGTTGAACACGATCATCGGGAACGGGCCGGGGCCGTCCGGTTTATAGACCGTGGTTTCGAGCGTGACCGTGCCGGTGGCGTCGACCGGCACGCGGATGATCTTTTCGTTCAGGTGCGCGGTGGGCAGGTAGGCGTCGTCATCGAGCGCGAGGCGCGGCACGCGGGCGCGCGACAACGGTCCCTGGGTGTCGCTGGGCGGCGTCGCGTTCTGTGCCGAAAGCGACGAATAGGCGAGCGGATCGGCGTGCGCAATCGCGACAGCACACGTGGCCGCGGCGCAAATCGCCGCACATTTCGTCAGAACCTTGCTCAACACCATTGACGCACCTGCCTGAAAGACCTGTCCTGAACTCCGTGCCGTCCGCTTGCGGAAAACGCTGCTGACATTCAGCTTTCGTTCGCGTTTTCGACACAAACAGACTCACTCGCGTACGTTGTGCGGGAAGCGCACGCACGCAGATCGAGATCGCACGGGATGAACCCAACGGCCGACGCGGCCCCACGCGCCGAGGATGAGCGTCACTCGATGCTGCCGGAGTCCACACGGCTCGCATTCATTCAGCGGCCGGTCAGGCTTCCTGAGCATGTTGCGGAGCCGGTATGACCCGCTCTCGCAATGTGACGTCATGAAACTACGGACTCATCCTGGCACGACAATTTTGTTTTGTGCAATCAAGGAGAACCCGCGACGAAAAAATTGCTGCATGTGCGAACAAGGCTTCAAAGCCTTGCGGGGCAAGGGCTGAGGACGCGTGGCGGGTAGTGGCGAGCAAAGGTCGTGTAAGTGCTGTGGTGCGAGGCCAACGAAAAAAGCCCGCGCGAGACGACGCAAAAAGGCCCTGAACAAGGGCCTTTTATGAATCTGATTGTGATGTGATGAAAGACGCGAGAAAGTTTCGGCGTGTAATGCAGAGAGTACTTAATTGCCGCGAGCTCGTCATTTACTCGCTGACGTCGCCATCGACATAGCGCCAGCGACCATCCTCGCCGCGCAGGAAACGGCTCAATTCATGCAACCGATGCGCACGTCCCCCCACTTTGTAGCGGGCGATGAATTCGACGGTCGCGTGATCGGCATCGCTTTCGGCGAACGCTTTGATTTGCAGTCCGAGCCAACGCGGCGCGTCGGGCGCGGTGGGGGCGGCGTCGAGATCGGCGGGGCAGGTGCGCGGGTCCCACGTCGCGCGCAGGTAGTCGGTTGCGCCGAGCACGTAGGCGCTATAACGCGAGCGCATTAGCTCGAGCGCGCGCGGCGCCGCTTCGTTGCCGGTTATATAGCGGCCGCAGCATTGCGCGAAACGCGGCGCTTTGATCACGACACCGCCGCGTGCGTCTGGTGTGGCGCCGCCGCAAGGACAATCGACGGGTATTTGCAGTGACAACAATGGCTCGTTCATCGAATTTCAGTTGAGCCCACGAGCGATCAGGATCTTCTGGATGTCGCTCGTGCCTTCGTAGATCTGGCACACGCGCACGTCGCGGTAAATCCGCTCGACCGGGAAGTCGCTCAGATAACCGTAGCCGCCGTGAATCTGCAAGGCGGCCGAGCAGATGCGCTCGGCCGCTTCGGAGGCGAACAGCTTCGCCATCGCCGCTTCGGTCAGGCACGGCTGGCCCGCGTCCTTCAGCGAGGCCGCGTGCCAGATCAATTGACGCGCGGCTTCGAGCTGCGTCGCCATGTCGGCGAGACGGAACTGCACCGCCTGGTGCGAGAACAGCGGCGCGCCGAAGCTCTCGCGTTCCTTTGCGTAAGTCAACGCGGCTTCGAACGCGGCGCGCGCCATGCCGACGCTTTGCGCGGCGATGCCGATGCGCCCGCCTTCAAGACCAGACAGCGCGATTCTGTAGCCTTCGCCTTCCGCGCCGATCAGGTTCGCGCCCGGTAGGCGGCATTCCTCGAACACAATCTGCGCGGTATCCGACGAATGCTGGCCGAGCTTGTCTTCGACGCGCGCGACCACGTAGCCCGGCGTGCTGGTGGGCGCGATGAACGCGCTGATGCCGCGCTTGCCCGCGGCCTTGTCGGTGACGGCCATCACGATCGCGACGTCGCCGTTTTTGCCGCTCGTGATGAACTGCTTGACGCCGTTCAGCACGTACGCGTCGCCGTCGCGCGTCGCGGTGGTGCGCAGCGCCGACGCATCCGAGCCCGCTTGCGGCTCCGTCAGGCAGAACGCGCCGAGCATCTCGCCGCGCGCGAGCGGCGTGAGCCAGTCGCGCTTCTGCGCGTCGTTGCCGTAAGTCAGGAGGATGCTGCACACCGGGCAGTTGTTCACCGAGATCGCGGTCGAGGTGCCGCCGTCGCCGGCCGCGATTTCTTCGAGGATCAGCGCGAGCGCGAGCGCGTCCATGCCGGCGCCGCCATGCGCTTCGGGCACCAGCACGCCATAAGCGCCGAGCTCGGCGAGCTGCCGGTGCACGTCGCGCGGAAAGGTGCGCTCGCGGTCCCATTGCGCCGCGTACGGCGTGATCGCGTCGCGCACGAACGTGCGCAGCGCGTCGCGCACCATCAGGTGATCCTGATCAAGCACCATGAACCTGTCTCCCTACCAGTCGAGCTGCGTACCGTCGTGCTGAAAGAAGCGGCCGTTGAACGCGTCGCGCGATGCCGCCGCCTGTGCCAGCACCTCGCGCATGCCGGCGACGCTGCGCGCCGGGTCGAGCGCGGCCTGTGCGCCGCCCATGTCGGTGCGCACCCAGCCCGGATGCAGCGAGACGCAGGTCGCGCGCTGCGCGTCGAGCGACGCGAGCTTCAGCACGTCGTTCAGCGCCGCCTTGCTCGCGCGATACAGCCAGCCGGTCGTGCCGCTCGCATCGGCGATGCTGCCCATGCGACTCGAAATCACCGCGAGCACGCCGTCCGTTTCCTCGACGAGCGGCAGCAGGATCGGCAGCAACTGCATCGGGCCGCGCACGTTCGTGTGCATCACGTGATCGAAGTCCTCGGCGGTGATCGCCTCGATGCCTTCGGTGCGCGGGCCGTACACGCCCGACACCAGGATTGCCGCATCGAGCCGTTCGCCGTCGAGCTTCCAGCCGAGCGCCGCGATCTCATCGGGCGCGGTGACGTCGAGCGCGAAGGTTTCGGCGCCGAGCTGGTTGAGCGCATCGAGCGCGGCGCCGTCGCGCGCGGTCGCGAGCACGCGCCAGCCGCTCTTCCTGTATTGCCGGACGAATTCCTGGCCGATGCCGCGCGACGCACCGACGATCAACACTGTTTTCATCGTATTCCTCGAAGTTTTTGCCGACGTGTCAGATCAGTTCGACACCCATCGCGGTCGCCTCGCCGCCGCCGATACACAGCGTCGCGACGCCGCGCTTCAGACCGCGCTTTCTCAGCGCGCCGATCAGTGTGACGAGAATGCGCGCGCCCGAGGCGCCGATCGGATGGCCAAGCGCGCACGCGCCGCCGTTCACGTTGACCTTGCCGTGCGGCAGGTCGTGCTCTTTCATCGCGGCCATCGTGACGACCGCGAACGCTTCGTTGACCTCGTACAGATCGACGTCGCCGGCGCGCCAGCCATTCTTCTCGAACAGCTTGCGGATCGCGCCGACCGGCGCGGTGGTGAACTTCGCCGGCTCCTGCGCGAACGTCGAATGACCGACGACGCGCGCGAGCGGCGTCACGCCGAGCCGTTTCGCGGTGGACTCGCGCATCATCACGAGCGCGGCCGCGCCGTCCGAGATCGACGACGAGTTCGCCGCCGTCACGGTGCCGGTCTTGCTGAACGCGGGCTTCAGCGTCGGGATCTTGTCGAGGTTGGCCTTGAACGGCTGCTCGTCGCGCGCGATCGTGACGTCGCCTTTTCGGCCCGTTACGGTGACCGGCGCGATCTCCCAGTCGAACGAGCCGTCCTCGTTCGCGCGCTTCGCGCGGTTCAGCGATTCGACCGCGAATGCGTCCTGCGCCTCGCGCGTGAAGTCGAACGAGGCCGCGCATTCCTCGGCGAACGTGCCCATCAGACGGCCCTTCTCGTACGCGTCTTCGAGGCCGTCGTAGAACATGTGGTCGAGCACCTGGCCGTGGCCCATGCGCATGCCGCCGCGCGCTTTCGGCAGCAGGTACGGCGCGTTCGTCATGCTCTCCATCCCCCCCGCGACGATCACGTCGAGCGAGCCCGCGGCCAGCATGTCGTGCGCGAACATCGCCGCGCGCATGCCGGAGCCGCACATCTTGTTGACCGTGGTGCAGCCGGTGGCGAGCGGCAGACCCGCGCCGAGCGCGGCCTGGCGCGCGGGCGCCTGGCCGAGGCCGGCGGGCAGCACGCAGCCCATCACCGCTTCGTCGATCTGCTCGGGCTTCAGACCCGCGCGCTCCACGGCCGCCTTGATCGCGACAGCGCCTAGCTGCGGCGCGGTCAGCGACGCGAAGTCGCCCTGAAAGCCCGCCATCGGCGTACGCGCCGCGCTGACGATCACGATCGGATCGGCATGGATACCACTGTAGTTTGCGTCACTCATGTTTGAGCTCCTTGGTCATAGCTGGATGGCTACCGCCGCGCGTGGCCTGCCGCGAACCCTCGTGGGATTCATCAGGCCACGCGCACATCAGGTTCGTCCGACCGCGCATCGGGCGCAGCGGCGAACCGCTCCGGATAACGCACGCAAAAGCGCACGCTCTGGTCGTACGGGAAAAAATCGGGCAACTCGCCCTTCAACAGATGATCCTTGTGCCGCTGCCACAACGCAGGCTCGAAAAAGTCCGCGTGATGCCGCATGAACGAGCGGCGCACGCGTGGATCGCCGAGCAGGAACGTGCCGTACGTCTCCGGAAAAATATCGTGCGGACCGACCGAGTACCACGGCTCGCCCGACATTTCGTCTTCCTCGTTGCGCGCTGGCGGCACCGCGCGCACGTTGCAGTCGGTCAGGTATTCGATCTCGTCGTAGTCGTAGAACACGACACGGCCATGTCGCGTGACGCCGAAGTTCTTGTACAGCATGTCGCCGGGGAAGATGTTCGCCTGCATCAGCTCCTTCACCGCGTTGCCGTATTCCTTGATGCCGCGCTCGACGTCGTCGTCGTTGCCGTTCTGCAGGAACAGATTGAGCGGCACCATGCGTCGCTCGATGTACATATGTCGAATCACGAGGTTGTCGCCCTCGTATTCGATCAGCGACGGCACTTCCTTTTCGAGTTCGCGCAACAGCGTTTCGTCGAGCCGCGCGAGCGGCAGCGCGACGCTCGAATATTCGAGCGTGTCGGCCATGCGGCCAAGCCGATCGTGACGTTTGACGAGCAGATACTTCTGCTGGATCTGCGCGCGTGTGGTTTCCTTCGGCAGCGGAAAGTTGTCCTTGATCAGCTTGAACACATACGGAAACGACGGCAGCGTGAACACCAGCATCACGAGTCCCTTGATGCCGGGCGCGACGATGAAGCGGTCGCTCGAATGCTTCAGGTGATGCAGCAGATCGCGATAGAACAGATTCTTGCCCTGCTTCTGCAGACCCACCGACGTATAGATTTCCGCCTTCGGCTTGCCCGGCATGACCGTGCGCAGAAACTCGACATACGCGGACGGCACTTCCATGTCGACCAGAAAATACGAGTGCGAGAAGCTGAAGATGATCAGCAACTGTTCGCGCTTGAGGAGCACCGTGTCGAGCGCGAGCACGCCCGGGTTCACGTGACGCAGCGGCACCGCGAACGGCAGCAATGCGTCGCCGTTGATGATGCGCCCGACGATATACGCGGCCTTGTTGCGATAAAACAGCGAGGACAAGACGTGAATCTGGAAGTTCGGTGCTTCGTCGAACACGCCGAACGCTTCGTGAATCGACTGCATCACGCAGGCGACGTCGCGCGTCAGATCCTCGAACGGCCGATCGAGCTGGAAGTTCGTGACAATTCGCTCAAGCGTCGCGGCAAGTCCATCCGTACCCGGGTAATACGCGCGATAGGTCGGCTTCGCGGCCGGTTCGTCGTTCTCGATGTATTCGGTCGAGATCGCCGGACGCACGAAAATGAAATCGTTGTTGAAGTACGAGCGGTGCAGAATCTTGCAGGAGACCGAATTAAAAAAAGTCTCCGCGCATTCGGGCTGACGGTGCGTGGTCAGAAGGCCGATGTAGTGCAGCTTGATCTGCTGCCACACTTCGCTGTCGATGTTTTCCGCGTCGTATTCGTCTTCGAGCAACTGCACGCATTCCTGCACGCGATCGTCGTACGACGTGATGCGCTCGCGCGCGAGCTTTTGCAGGCCATGCCAGTCGCCGGCTTCGAACAACGTTTTTGCATGGATCGCGGCGTCGCGAAAGATCCGGTAGTGACGGTCGAACCCTTCGAGCATCGTCTGCGCGACGTCGAAACCGATTTGCGACGATAACAGCTTGGGAAAGTGATTCATCACGCGCGCGCTCCGCAAACGCCGGTCAGAGTCAGGCAAAATCAGGCAGGCTTTGCGTCGTGCCTCGCGCCGTCGAGCAGCGCGCGCGCCTGCGCTTCGTACTGCGAGAGATCCTCGAGCGTCGCGTCGAGATCTTCGCGCTGACGTTCCAGAACTTCACGATGACGCGCGACCGTCGCGAGAAACGCTTGCAACTGCGGCACGGTGTCGGTCGGTGATTCGTAGGCGTCGAGCAGGTCGCGGATCTCCGAGAGCGTGAAGCCAAGCCGCTTGCCGCGCAGCGTAAGCTTCAGACGCGTGCGGTCGCGGCCAGAATAGACGCGCCGCAAACCGCTCGAACCCTCGCGGCTCGGCGAGAGTAAACCCTGGTCTTCGTAGAAACGGATCGCGCGTGGTGTGACGTCGAATTCGCGCGCGAGCTCGGTGATCGTGTATTGCGTATTCATCGGGACATCTCGTGGCCGCCGGGCCGGCACAAAACCGCATTGGACGATAGAATCGACGTTTACGTTATCGTCAACCTGAGCGGAAAGCAACCACAACCAGGCCGACCGGCATCGCACACCTTGCCATGCCGGAGGGTCGTCGGAGGAAGACAGTCCCCATGAACGCACTCGAACATCAACTCCAATACCCCTTCAACGACACGATGCCCGACGCGGGCCGCACGATGGAAGTCGCGCCCGGCGTGCTGTGGCTGCGCATGCCGCTGCCGTTCGCGCTCGACCATATCAACCTGTGGCTGTTGCGCGATGAAATCGACGGGCAGCGAGGCTGGACCGTGGTCGACTGCGGCATTACGTCGGACACGATCAAGCAGAATTGGGAGACCGTGTTCGATTCGGTGCTAGACGGTCTGCCAGTGTTGCGCGTGATCGTCACGCATTGCCATCCGGACCACATCGGCCTCGCGCACTGGGTGTGCGGCGGCGGCGAGAAGAAGCGCTGGGACGCGCGGCTATGGATGACGCTCGGCGAATACATGCAGGCGCGCGTGATGGCGACCGGCGACGGCTCGAATGCGGGCGGCGAGGGCGCGGCGCGCCACTTCGCACGTCACGGTTTGAACGACGAGACGTCGCTCGAGAAACTGCGCAATCGCACGAGCTACTACGCGAGCCTCGTGCCGGCGATTCCGGGGCAGTACCGCCGCCTGC
>DATAQT010000054.1:0-2376 GCA_036264535.1 Paraburkholderia sp.
CGCGGCCATGCAGGAGCGCGAACGCGACGGCGTGCCGAATTTCAGTCACTTCGGCCCGGAAGCGAATCTGCTCGAAGAGCTCGAGACGCTGTTCACGCGCTACGGAGAAACCGGCAGCGGGGAGTTTCGCCACTACGTGCACGACGCGGCCGAAGTGCAGCTGTACAAGCAGGACGGCGGCACCTTCACGCCGTGGGAGGACGTCGCGCCCGGCACCGACCTGATGTTCTACGAAGGGCTGCATGGCGCGGCCGTGACCGACAAGATCGACATCGCGCGGCATGCCGATCTGCTGATCGGCGTCGTGCCGATCATCAACCTCGAATGGATCCAGAAGCTGCACCGCGATCAGACGATGCGCGGCTATACGCACGAAGCGGTGGTCGACACGATCCTGCGGCGCATGCCCGACTACGTGAACTACATCTGCCCGCAGTTCTCGCGCACGCATGTGAATTTCCAGCGCGTGCCGACCGTGGACACATCGAATCCGTTTACCGCCCGCGAGATTCCGCAGCCCGACGAGAGCTTCGTGGTGATCCGCTTCGCGCGGCCGAAGGGCATCGACTTCCAGTATCTGCTGACGATGCTGCACGACTCGTTCATGTCGCGCCCGAACGTGATCGTCGTGCCGGGCGGCAAGATGGGACTCGCGATGCAGCTGATCTTCACGCCGATGATCCTGCAACTGATCGACCGGCGCTCGCGCGCCTGAGCGATCCCTGGTGGATGCCGAGGTTCATTTCGCAAGGAGAGATTCGATGAGTGCAGTCGCGCAACCGCTTGACGCACCCGCCACGCGCTCGATGGCCGACGCGCTGCGCATGCTCGCGATCGATGCGGTGGAAGCCGCGAAGTCGGGGCATCCCGGCATGCCGCTCGGCATGGCCGAGATCGCGGTCGCATTGTGGGACCGGCATCTGAAGCACAACCCGCGCAATCCGGCGTGGCCCGACCGCGACCGGTTCGTGCTGTCGAACGGACACGGTTCGATGCTGCTTTACGGGCTACTGCATCTGAGCGGCTACGACCTGCCGATCGACGAATTGAAGCGCTTTCGACAGTTGCACAGCAAGACGCCGGGGCATCCGGAAGTGGGCGTCACCCCCGGCGTCGAAACGACCACCGGGCCGCTCGGCCAGGGGCTCGCGAACGGCGTCGGCATGGCGCTCGCCGAGGCCTTGCTCGCGCGCGAGTTCAACCGGCCCGGACATCGGATCGTCGATCACCGCACCTACGTGTTCGTCGGCGACGGCTGCCTGATGGAAGGCATCTCGCACGAAGCGGCGTCGCTCGCGGGCACGCTGAAGCTCGACAAGCTGACGGTGCTGTACGACGACAACGGCATTTCGATCGACGGCCACGTCGCGCAATGGTTCGCCGACGACACCCCCGCGCGCTTCACCGCCTACGGCTGGCACGTGGTGCGCGAGGTGGACGGCCACGACGTCGACGCGGTCGATCGTGCGTTGCATGCCGCGCGCGCCACCGGCCGGCCGACGCTGATCTGCTGCCGCACGGTGATCGGCCAGGGCGCGCCGTCGAAGGCTGGCACGCATGACGTACATGGCGCGCCGCTCGGCGCCGACGAGGTCGAACGCACGCGCCGCGCGCTCGGCTGGCCGCATCCGCCGTTCGAGATTCCCGACGAGATTCGCGCGAACTTCGACGCGAGCGCTCGCGGTGGCGCCGCTGAAGCGGACTGGCGCGAGCGTTTCGACGCGTATCGCCAGCACTATCCGGTCGAGGCCGCCGAATTCGAACGACGCGTGCAGGGCAAGCTACCCACGCATTGGCACGACGCGGTTCGCGCGCTACTGCGCGATGCGGATTGCGCGGCCGAATCGATTGCGACGCGCAAGGCCTCGCAGCAGGCGATCGCCGCGCTCGCGCGCTGCCTGCCGGAACTGCTCGGCGGGTCGGCGGACCTGACCGGCTCGAATCTGACGGACTGGCGGGGCTCGGTCGACGTCCGCGCCGACCGCAGCGAAAACGGCGGCGGTCTACGCGGCGGCAACTACGTGCACTACGGCGTGCGCGAGTTCGGCATGAGCGCGGTGATGAACGGCATCGCGCTGCACCGCGGCTACCTGCCGTTCGGCGGCACCTTCCTGACGTTTTCCGACTATGCGCGCAACGCATTGCGCATGGCCGCACTGATGAGGACGCGCTCGATCTTCGTGTTTACGCACGACTCGATCGGACTCGGCGAAGACGGCCCCACGCATCAGGCGGTCGAGCACGCGGCGAGCCTCAGGCTGATTCCGGGGCTCGACGTCTGGCGTCCATGCGACACCGTCGAGACCGCGCAGGCGTGGATTAGCGCGGTAGAACGGGACGGCCCGTCGTGTCTGCTTCTAAGCCGCCAGAACTTAC
>DATAQT010000057.1:0-4148 GCA_036264535.1 Paraburkholderia sp.
GCGCCAGGCGACGAAGCGGCGGGTGCGGACGCGCCGCCCGGCAGCGTGCGCATGTCCGGCAGTCCCGGCGTGCCCGGCGGGCCGCCGCCCGCGGGCGGCTCGTTGCCGCCGATGCCCATCTGGATCGGGGTCGCCGCGCCGAGGTTCGTGCCCGGCGCCATCGCCGCGATATGGCTCGCATAGACGATGTAGGTGCCGGCGCTCGCGGCGCGCGCGCCGCTCGGCGCGATGAAGGTCGCCACCGGCACCGGCGAGGCGAGGATCGCCTTGATGATCTGCCGCATCGAGGTATCGAGGCCGCCGGGCGTATCGAGTTGCAGCACCGCTAGCTGCGCGCGCTGGTCGGTCGCGCGCTGCAAACTACGCACGATGAAATCGGCGCTGGCCGGACCGATCGCGCCGTTCACCGGAATCACGACGACGCTGTTCGCGGTCGCGGCGGCGAGGCCTGCCGCCGTCGTTGCGTTGGCCGCATGGGCCGATTGCAGCGGCGCCAGCGCTTCGCGCGTCGCGAAGCCGATCGCGTATAGCACGCCGAGCACGGCGATGCCGCGCATCAAACGGCCCGCGATGCCGCCGCGGATAAGCGGCCTGCGCGGACCGGACTGCCGGAGCGGGAGACGCGGAGTCGTGTTCATCGCTGACGGCTGCCGCGCCTGCCGGCGTGAACCGGCGGCGCGGGCCGATACCTCGATCAAGGCTGGCCTGTTGCCGCTTAAAGCTTAGTCCGATTCGGCGCGTCGCGTGAGATCGGCCCCAGCGGGCCGGGCGGGCCGATAGTCGGCCGGCCGCATGCCGGTCCATTTGCGGAACGCGCGATGAAACGCGCTCGGCTCCGCGAAGCCGACGGCGTTCGCGATATCGGCGATGGTGCGCTGGGTGCGCTGCAGTTCGGCGATCGCGATGTCGCGCCGCAGCGCGTCCTTGATCGACTGATACGTGTGGCCCTCCTGCTTCAGATGCCGCCGCATCGTCGCCTCGGCGACGTGCAGGCGCGCGGCCATCTGATCGGCGGCGGGCCAGTTCGACATCGGCAGCGCGCGCAGCGTCCTGCGCACGCGCGCGGCGAGCGAACCCGGATTGCGGTACTTGACGATGAAGCTGCCCGGCGCATCGCGCAGAAACGGACGCGCCGAGCGCGAAGTCTGGATCACCGGCAGTTCCACAAAGGCAGCGTCGAGATCGACGTACGACTCGGGTTCGTCGAAATACATGTCGTCGCAGAACATCAGCCGGTACTCGTGCGCGGCGGGCGGCGCGGCGCAGCGAAAGCGCGCTTCGAGCAACGGAATGCGCCGGCCGACGAGCCAGCACACGAGCCCGTACACGAGGATGAAATAGGTCGCATAAGCGAACATCGCCGGCTTGCGCGTGCCCGCGCGTTCGACGAACCGAAGGCGCACGCGCTGCACGTCGGTGTCGATCGTCGCACCGAGATCGTCGAGCACGAGCCGCATGAAGCCGACCGCGCGCGCGAGCGCCTGGGCGCCGTTGCGCGCGCCGAGCGCCATCTGTGTCATCGCGATGAAACTGCCGCTTTTCATCGGATGCGAGTCCTGGCCGAAGAATTCGTCGTCGAGCGCGCGGGCGATGCCGGCCCACAGCGCGCCGTATTGCGCCGACGACACGCGGCTTTTTGGCGAGCCGAGCATCGGCGCGGCGATGCCGGCCGCTTCGGCGAGCGCTTGTGCATCGAGGCCGCGCGCCTTTGCGAGCGCGAGCGTTTCCTCGACGAGACTGACGGAGATGGTGCCTTTGTCGCTTTTCATCGGGATTCGGTTTTTCTGGCAAAAGCGCTCAGCATCGGCTGGCTCGTGGTTCATGAAGCCCGTGAAATGACGGGCTGCTGTGCCCATGCATGGTAGCAGTATGGCAAAAGCGCTCAGCAAGAAAGAGCGGAGCGAGCATCGAGCGGCGCGGGCCGCTTGCCTACACTTGCCGCATCGCCGTGATCGCCAGCACGGCCGTCAGCACCCACGAGGACGCAGTCATGGACAGCTTCTACACCGACGAACAACGGATGATCCGCGACGCCGCGCGCGACTTCGCGACCGAATGCCTCGCGCCGCACGCGGCGCAATGGGATCGCGACGCGCAACTGCCGGCCGGCGTGGTCGCGCAGATGGGCGAGCTCGGCTTTCTGGGCATGATGGTGCCGGCCGAGTGGGGCGGCTCCTACACCGACTATGTCGCCTACGCGCTCGCGCTCGAAGAGATCGCGGCCGGCTGCGCCGCCTGCGCGACGCTGATGAGCGTGCACAACTCGGTCGGCTGCGCGCCGATCCTGAACTTCGGCAGCGCCGCGCAGAAAGACCGCTATCTGCGCGAGCTTGCCACCGGCCGCACGATCGGCGCGTTCTGCCTGACCGAGCCGCAGGCCGGTTCCGAAGCGAACAATCTGCGCACCCGCGCGGCGCTGCACGACGGGCAGTGGGTTCTGAACGGCAGCAAGCAGTTCGTGACGAACGGCGCTCGGGCCGGTCTCGCGATCGTGTTCGCCGTCACCGATCCCGGGCGCGGCAAGCGCGGCCTGTCCGCCTTCATCGTGCCGACCTCGACGCCGGGCTTCGACGTCGGCCGGCCGGAGCACAAGCTCGGCATTCGCGCGTCCGACACCTGCCCGATCTCGCTCGATCACTGCGCGGTGCCCGAGGCCAATCTGCTCGGCGAGCCGGGCGAGGGGCTGCGCATCGCGTTGTCGAATCTCGAAGGCGGGCGCATCGGCATCGCTGCGCAGGCGGTCGGCATCGCGCGCGCCGCGTTCGATGCCGCGCGCCGCTACGCGAGCGAGCGCGAACAGTTCGGCAAGCCGCTGAAGGATCACCAGACGATCGCCAACATGCTCGCCGACATGGCGACGCGCCTGAACGCCGCGCGTCTGCTCGTGCATCACGCGGCACGGCTGCGCTCGGCGGGTCGGCCGTGTCTGTCGGAGGCGTCGCAGGCGAAGCTGTTCGCGTCGGAACTCGCCGAGCAGATCTGCTCGAACGCGATCCAGATTCATGGCGGCTATGGCTATCTGGCGGACTACGCGGTGGAGCGCCACTATCGCGACGCACGTATCACGCAGATCTACGAAGGGACGAGCGAAGTGCAGCGGATGGTGATCGCCCGGCACGTTTGAGCGCACAATAAATAGCCTGGCCGCCGATGCTTCGCCGAGCGCACAGGCGACCAGAACCAGAGGCAAAAAAAACCGAGCGCCCCGAGCGCCACAGGAGACGACGATGACAGCAGCGAAAGCCTTTCTCGAAGCGCGCGATCTGCTAGTGCGCCATCGCACCGACTACGAGCGCGCGTACCGCGAATTCGCGTGGCCAGCGCTCGGTGAGTTCAACTGGGCGCTCGACTACTTCGACGCCATCGCGCGTGACAACCACAACCCCGCGCTGTGGATCGTCGACGATCCTGCAAGCGACGGCCTGCGTCTGTCGTACGCGCAGATGTCGGAGCGCTCGTCGCGGATGGCGAACTTTCTGCGCGGCGCGGGCGTCGGGCGCGGCGACCGCGTGTTGCTGATGCTGCCGAACCGCGTCGAACTGTGGGACGTGATGCTCGCCGCGATGAAGCTCGGCGCGATCGTCTTGCCCGCCACCACGCAGCTATCGGCCGACGACGTGCGCGACCGCGTGCAGATCGGCGGCGCGAAGTTCGTCGTGGTCGACAGCGCGGAGCTGGGCAAATTCGACGCGCTCGACGTGCCGCTCACACGCTTTTCGGTCGGCGCGCCGCGCGACGGCTGGATCGATGTGGCGGCCGCGTACGAGGCCTCCCCGCATTTCACGCCCGAGGGCGTCACACACGCCAGCGATACGCTGTTGCTCTACTTCACCTCCGGCACGACCTCGAAGCCGAAGCTCGTCGAGCATACGCATCAGAGCTATCCGGTCGGGCATCTGTCGACCATGTACTGGATCGGCCTGCTACCGGGCGACATCCACTGGAACATCAGCTCGCCGGGCTGGGCCAAGCACGCGTGGAGCTGCTTCTTCGCGCCGTGGAACGCGCAGGCCTGCGTGTTCGTGTTCAACTTCGCGCGTTTCGTGCCGAAAGAGACGCTCGCCGCGCTCGTGCGCTTCAACGTGACCACGCTGTGCGCGCCGCCGACCGTCTGGCGCATGCTCGTGCAGGAGCGGCTCGGCGACTAT
>DATAQT010000060.1:0-4815 GCA_036264535.1 Paraburkholderia sp.
CGGTCCGAACGACAGATCCTGAATGCCGTATGCAGTCGCGACGATGTCGCTCTGCTCCTGGCGCGCCAGCTCGGCGATCGCGTTGACCGCCGCGATTTCCATTTCGCGCGTGACCGTCGTCGCACCGGCGTCGAGCGCGCCACGGAACAGGAACGGGAACACGAGCACGTTGTTCACCTGGTTCGGATAGTCGGTGCGGCCCGTGCACAGCACCGCGTCCGGGCGCACTTCGAGCGCGAGTTCCGGCAGGATTTCCGGCGTCGGGTTCGCCAGCGCGAGGATCAGCGGCTTGGCTGCCATCTTCTTGACCATGTCCTGCTTGAGCACGCCGCCAGCCGACAGGCCGAGGAAGATGTCCGCGCCGTCGATCACCTCGGCGAGCGAGCGCGCGTCGGTTTCACGCGCGAAACGCTCCTTGTCCGGGTCCATCAGCTCGGTGCGGCCCTTGTAAACCACGCCCGCGAGGTCGGTCACCGTGATGTTCCCGAGCGGCAGGCCGATGTCGACCAGCAGGTCCAGACACGCGAGCGCCGCCGCGCCCGCGCCGGAGGCAACCAGCTTGACTTCCTTGATGTCCTTGCCGACGACCTTCAGGCCGTTGGTGACCGCCGCCGCGACGACGATCGCGGTGCCGTGCTGGTCGTCGTGGAAGACCGGAATCTTCATACGCTTGCGGCATTCGCGTTCGACGATGAAGCAATCCGGCGCCTTGATGTCTTCGAGGTTGATGCCGCCGAAGGTCGGCTCGAGCGCGGCGATCACGTCGACCAGCTTGTGCGGATCCGTCTCGTTGAGCTCGATATCGAACACGTCGATGCCGGCGAACTTCTTGAACAGAACGGCCTTGCCTTCCATCACCGGCTTCGACGCGAGCGGCCCGATGTTGCCGAGACCCAGCACCGCGGTGCCGTTCGTGACGACGCCGACGAGATTGCTGCGCGCGGTGAAGCGCGCGGCGTTCAACGGGTTCTCGACGATTTCCTCGCACGCGAACGCGACACCCGGCGAATAAGCCAGCGCCAGGTCGCGCTGGTTGATCATCTGCTTGGTCGGGGCAATCGCGATTTTCCCGGGAGTCGGGAACTCGTGGTAATCGAGAGCGGCTTCGCGGAGTTTGGTATTGACGGGATTCGACATAAGGCGGGCTTCGAAGTGCAGATTAGAATAGACGTTCGACGGCATTGTAGCCCCAATTGCCTACGCAATTCCTTCAATACGGGTACAACAGCCGCGACTGAAACAGCGTGAAAGCGCGATGCACCATGCGTTGCGCATTGTGCGCCTGGTCCGGCGCTGGCGCTGGCAGACCACGCTCACTAACCGTATTCCGCGCTATTTCACGACCCTTCACCGCTCATCATCCGCCATCATGCTTTCCGAGTTTTCGCTGATCGACCGCTTCTTCGCTCGCCGCGCCGCTGCCGCCCGGCCGTCCACTGCCGGGAGCGACACGCTCGACATCGGCGACGACTGCGCGTTGCTCGCACCGCACGCCGGCGAGATGCTGGCGATATCGACGGACATGCTGGTCGAAGGCCGCCACTTCTTCGCGGATATCGATCCCGAAGCGCTGGGTCACAAGGCGCTCGCTGTCAATCTGTCGGACCTCGCGGCGATGGGCGCCGAGCCGCAGGCTTTCACGCTCGCCTTTTCTCTGCCGAAAGCGGACGAAGACTGGCTTTCCGGGTTCAGCGAAGGCCTGTTCGCGCTGGCCGAGCGTTACGGGTGCGAGCTGATCGGCGGCGATACGACGAGCGGGCCGCTCAATCTGTGCATCACGGTGTTCGGCAGCGTGCCGCGACAAACAGCATTGCGCCGCGATGCCGCGCAACCCGGCGACGACATCTGGATCTCCGGCGCGCTCGGCGATGCGCGCGCCGGCCTCGGCGTGCAGCGTGGTGAATGGACCACCAACGCGCGCGACACCACGATGTTCCGCCACGCGCTCGAACGCCCCGAGCCACGCATCGCACTCGGACTCGCGTTGCGGGGCATCGCGCATGCGGCGCTCGACCTGTCGGACGGACTCGCCGGCGATCTGCTGCATATCCTCGAGCGCTCGTCGGTATGCGCGAGCGTCGACGTCGACGCGGTGCCGCGCTCGGCCGCGCTGCGCCGCCTTGCGCCAGAGGTCCAGCAGCGCTGCACGCTGGCGGGCGGCGACGACTACGAACTGTGCTTCACCGCGCCCGCCGCCGCGCGCGCGGCGGTCCAGGCCGCTGCGCAGAAGGCGTCCGTGCCGGTCACCCGCATCGGTACAATAAACGCCATGGAGGCGGCCACTGCCCGCCCGGCCATCGTCTGGCGCAACGCCGCCGGCGCGCCGCTCACTGTGACGTTGCAAGGTTTCGATCACTTTCATGCAGAATGACCCCTCGCTCGGCCCCGCCGACGACTTCATCGGTGACAGGCCGCCCCAGGCACCCGGACCGCGCGCGCCGAAGCCCGGTCAGCCGCGCCGCGCGACCGCGCGCTTCATGCTGTCGCATCCGGTCCACATCCTCTCGCTCGGTTTCGGCAGCGGCCTGTCGCCGGTCGCGCCGGGCACGGTCGGCACGCTGTTCGCATGGGCCTCGTTCGCGGTTTTGAGCCGTTATCTGACGGTCCTCGAGTGGGGTGCATTGATCGTCGTCGGTTTTTTCGGCGGCATCGCGCTGTGCGGCTTTACCGCGAAGCGGCTCGGCGTGGAGGATCCGTCAGCGATCGTGTGGGACGAGATCGTCGCGTTCTGGCTCGTGCTGCTGATGATCACGCCTGCCACGCTTTCGGGCCAGGTGTGGGCGTTCGTTGTGTTCCGCTTCTTCGACATGGTAAAGCCACCCCCCATCGGCTACTTCGACCGCCGGCTGAAAGGTGGCTTTGGCATCATGTTCGACGACCTGATCGCCGCATTTTTTACGTTGCTCGTGATTGCGCTGTGGCGGATGTCGGTTTGAGCGCTGCCTGATCGCGGTTTGACTGACGTTCGACCCTTTTAGCCACCGCCCGGCCCTTGCCGTTCGCCGCGCCTCACGGCCCGCTTCGTTTTCCGGATTGACTGACCCCATGGCTACCGATTCCGTCGTTCATCAGCTTGCGATCCGCGTGAGCAACCGTCTGCGCGACGAGCGCCTGATGCTCGTGACCGCCGAGTCCTGCACGGGCGGCATGGTCGCGACCGCGATTACCGACATCTCCGGCAGCAGCGGCTGGTTCGAGCGCGGCTTCGTCACGTATTCGAATCAGGCGAAAAGCGAAATGATCGGGGTGCCGGCCGACCTGATCGACAAGCACGGCGCGGTCAGCGAACCGGTCGCGCGCGCGATGGCCGAAGGCGCGCTGCGCAACAGCCGCGCGCAGGTGTCGGTGTCGATCACCGGCGTCGCCGGACCCGGCGGCGGCACCGAAACCAAGCCGGTCGGCATGGTGTCGTTCGGCTGGAGCAACCGGCTGCATACGTCGGTGGAAACGAAGATTTTCAAGGGCGACCGCGAGCAGATCCGCGTCCAGGCCGCGGCGCACGCGTTGCGCGGCGTGCTTGCGCTGCTCGACGAACGCGAGCATTGAGCCCCGCCTGACTATCACCGAAGAGGCCGAAGATGCCGGATTCACGCTCGATTGCTGACGAACTGATCCGCCGCTTCGAACTGCAGCCGCATCCTGAAGGCGGCTTTTTCGCGGAGACCTACCGATCGAGCGCGCGCGTGCTGCGCGCCGGCGCGCCGGGCGAGACCGACGACACGCGCGCGGCATCGACCGCGATCTATTACCTGCTGTGCGACGGCGCGCATTCGGCGTGGCATCGGATCCGTTCTGACGAGGTGTGGCATTTCTACGTCGGCGAGCCGCTGCTGGTCCATGTGCTGGATGAAAGCGATGCCAGCGGCGCGCTCGTCACGCACCGGCTCGGCAATCCGCTTACGCATCCCGACGCGGTGTGTCAGGCCGTCGTGCCGGCGGGCCTGTGGTTCGCGGCCGAGTGCGCGGATCCGGCATCGGTCGCGCTGGTCGGCTGCACGGTCGCGCCGGGTTTTGAATTCAGCGAGTTCGAGCTCGCGGATGTGGACGCGCTAAGGGCGCGGCATCCGCGCCATGCGGGCTTGATTGGGCGGCTCGGACCGGTCCGTTGACGCGCCGCCCGTCGGTTCAACGAAACGCGTTGATCCGGTCGCGCGTGTCCTTCGCGGCCTGCGCGGCTGCTGGCGCGAAATCGTCGCCCTTGCCCGCGTAAATGATCGCGCGCGACGAGTTGATCAGCATGCCGGTGCCGTTCGCGGTCCGGCCGGCGCTTACGGTGGCCTGCACGTCGCCGCCTTGTGCGCCGATGCCCGGAATCAGCAGCGGCATGTCGCCGACGATGCCGCGCACCACTTCAATTTCCTTCGGGAACGTCGCGCCAACCACGAGCCCGAGCTGGCCGCTCGCGTTCCACTTCTGCGCGGCCAGTTGCGCGACGACCTGATACAGCGGCCGGCCGCCCGTCTCGAGGAATTGCAGGTCCGAACCGCCCGCGTTCGACGTGCGGCACAGCACGATCACACCCTTGCCTTCGTGCTCGAGATACGGCTCGATCGAATCGAAACCCATGTACGGATTGACCGTCACCGCGTCGGCCTGGTAGCGCTCGAACGCCTCGCGCGCGTACTGCTCGGCGGTGCTGCCGATATCGCCGCGCTTCGCATCGAGAATCACCGGCAGGCCAGGATGGTTCGCGTGAATGTGGGCGATCAGCTGCTCGAGCTGGTCCTCCGCGCGATGCGCGGCGAAGTAGGCGATCTGCGGCTTGAACGACGACGCGTACGGCGCGGTCGCATCGACGATCGTGCGGCAGAACTC
>DATAQT010000063.1:0-2305 GCA_036264535.1 Paraburkholderia sp.
TGACGGGTCTCGCGTGCCTCGCCTACGCGCGCGCCGATCACCTGAGCCGGCTGGCCGCACGCCTGACGGCGCTGTCGACGGTGGCGCTCGACGGCCGCGCCGCGCATTTCGACGCGATGCTATTCGAAGTGAAGCCGCACGCAGGCCAGGCCGAAGCGGCCGCGTGGATACGTGAGGATCTCGCGGACCGTGCCGATACGCCGGGCCATCGGTTGCAGGATCGCTACTCGATCCGCTGTGCGCCGCATGTGATCGGAGTCGCGCGCGATGCGCTGTCATGGGTGCGTCGCGATGTCGAGAACGAACTGAACAGCGCCAACGACAACCCGTTGATCGATCCCGACGGCGAACGCGTGCTGCACGGTGGCAATTTCTATGGCGGTCACATTGCGTTCGCGATGGATTCGCTGAAGGTCGCCGTCGCGAATCTGGCCGACCTGATGGACCGCCAGCTGGCGCTCCTCGTCGACGACAAGTTCAATAACGGCCTGCCGCGCAACCTGTCGGGCGCATCGGCCGCGCGCGCGCCGATCAACCATGGCTTCAAGGCCGTGCAGATCTCGTCGTCCGCATGGACCGCCGAGGCGCTGAAGAACACGATGCCCGCGAGCGTGTTTTCGCGCTCGACCGAGGCGCACAATCAGGACAAGGTCAGCATGGGCACGATCGCTGCACGCGACTGCCTGCGTGTGCTCGAACTGACGGAGCAAGTCGCCGCCGCGCACACGCTCGCGACGGTGCAGGCCGCGCATCTGCGCTTGCGCATCGACAGCGCGACGCCGGTGCCGGCGCCGCTGCGCGCGTTTATTGGCGAGGTGGGCGCGCAATCGCCATTCGTCGACGAGGACCGCGCGCTCGAAAGCGAGCTGCGCGCGTTGACCGCGCGCATTGCCGCGTGCGAACTGCTGGACATGGACGACGATCGCCAGGGAGTCGACGCATGAGCGAGCCCGCGAAAACGCAGCACGTGCTCGCCGCGACCGCGACCGTCGAGGTACCGTTTCACGACGTCGACGCGATGAACGTGTGCTGGCACGGCAATTATCTGAAGTACTTCGAGATGGGTCGCGCGGCGCTGTTGCGCGCGTTCGACTACGACTATCGCGAGATGCGGGCGTCCGGCTATCTGTGGCCGATCGTCGAGGCGCATCTGAAGTACGTGCGGCCCGCTGTGTACGGGCAGACGCTCGAAGTGCGCGCGCAACTGCTCGAATACGAAAACCGCCTGAAAATAGGCTATGAAATCGTCGATTGCGCGTCGGGCACACGGCTCACGAAGGGCTATACGATCCAGGTCGCCGTCGAGGCCGCCACCGAGGAGTTGCAGTTCGTGTCGCCGCCGGTCGTATTCGAAAAGCTGGAGCGCGTATGGGGACGATGAATGGGTGGGCGGCGAGGGCGGTCGCGATCGGCATGATCGGGGCGCTGGCCTTGCCAGTAGGATCGGCCGATGCGGCCACCGCAAGCAACGCGGCTGCAAGCACTAACAACGCCAACGCCGCGCTCGTCTCGCAGATCGCCGCGCATCTCGCGCAGGCCAAGGGGGTGCGCTCGCAATTCACGCAGACGCAGACGCTCGCCGCGATGAAGCAGCCGCTCGTCAGCAACGGCACGTTGCTGTTCTTCCGCGAGCGCGGCGTGATCTGGCAGATCGACACGCCCTACAAGGCCACCTACGTGATCACCGATGCGGGCGTCGTGCAGGTCGACGCCGGCGGCCATCGCCTGAGCGGGAATAGCACGCACGGCGCGCAGGGCACGCGCGGCGTCGCGCAGGTATCGAAGATGATGCGCGCAATGTTGGGCGGCGATCTGTCGGCGCTGTATTCGCAGTTCGACGTGAGCGCCGAAGGCAGCGCCGCGCAATGGCGCATGCGGCTCACGCCGAACCAGCCGCAGCTCGCACAATCGATCAAGGGCCTCGACATGAGCGGCGGCGATTATCTGCAAAGCCTGCGCATCACGCTCGCCAACGGCGACGTGACGAAGCTCGAGTTCGCCAACAGCACGGCCGTCGCCGAGCCGACGCCGGACGAGCGCAACCTGTTCGGAGCGCCGTGATGGACATGCTGCAGCAGCGATCCGCGAAACGCGCCTGGGGCGTGCGCGCCGCATGGCTCGTGCTCGCGCTGCTGGCGGCGCTCTATTGCGGCTGGCGCTTCGCCGGAGCGTCGCCGCTTGAAACCAATCTGCTCGCACTGCTGCCGGCGACCGAAGCGGACCCCGTCGCCGAAAAAGCGGTCGACACGCTCGCGAGCGCGCTCGGCGATCGCACCGTGCTGCTCGTCACGAGCCACGACGATGC
>DATAQT010000094.1:0-10522 GCA_036264535.1 Paraburkholderia sp.
CGCGGCGGCGTGCGCTGCATCGAACACGGTCAGCTGATGAACGAGGAAACCGCGAAGCTGCTCGCCGGCGAAGGCATCTGGATCAGCCTGCAACCGTTTCTCGACGACGAGGACGCGATCTTTTTCCCCGCGGGCTCGCCGAGCCGCGCGAAGCAGATCGAGATGTCGAACGGAACGGACACCGCCTACGCGCTCGCGAAGAAGCACGGCCTGAAAACCGCGTGGGGCACCGATACGCTGTTCGACGCGAAGCTGGCGACGCGCCAGGGCGCGCAGCTCGCGAAGATGACGCGCTGGTACGAAGCCGTCGACGTGCTGACGATGGCGACGAGGACCAGTGCGGAACTGCTCGCGATGGCGGGGCCGCGCAACCCCTACCCCGGCAAGCTCGGGGTGATCGAGCCGGGCGCGCTCGCGGACGTGCTGATCGTCAGGGGCGATCCGCTCGCGAATATTCAGCTGCTCGCCGATCCCGGGAGCAACCTCGCGGTCATCATGAAGGAGGGCGGATCTGCAAGAACACGCTGGGCGTGGCGTTCAACTGATTCGCGCAAGACGCAAAAAGACAAAAAGGGTTACAGGCGCGTGGCCTGTAACCCTTCGATGATTCTGGTACGGCAGGAGGGGCTCGAACCCCCGACCCTCGGCTTAGAAGGCCGATGCTCTATCCAGCTGAGCTACTGCCGTATTGATCGACGTCTGCATGAAGCCGGCACTCGCAGCGAGCCGCCCGACTCCCACAAACTAAAATTCTAACTGACCCACGACCAACCGGGCGCGGATTATAACCGATCGCCCGACGCGCTCAGACCGGCTGCGGATGCAGCAGGAACCAGCCGAGGAACAGGATCCCGGCGATCACGCAGTACACGCCAAACGAGGCGAGACGTCCGCGGCCTTCGAAATAGCGCATCAGGAAACGCACGCTCAGGTACGCCGCGATCGCGGTCAGCACGCCGCCGAGCGCCGCGTCGACGAGTTGGCTCGGCGCGTGGAGCAGCTTCGGCAGTTCGAGCACGCCAGCCGCGAAAATGATCGGGGTGCCGAGCAGAAACGAGAACTCCGCGGCTTTCTCGGTCGTCAGGCCGGCCGCGTTGCCGGCGATCATCGTCAGGCCGCTGCGCGAGAAACCCGGAATCAGCGCGCCGATCTGCGCGAGGCCGACGAAGAACGCCTGGCGGAACGTCAGCTTTTCCGGCGCCTGATGCGCGCGCGAGCGTTGCAGCCGATCGCCGAACCACAGCAGCACGCCGTTGACGATCAACGCGATCGCGACGATCCGCAGATCATGAAAAAGCGCCTCGAGGCGCTTTTCCAGAACGAGGCCGACAAGCCCCGCCGGAATCGTGCCGATGATCAGCGCCCACATCATGTGACCATCGTCGTTGCGGCGGCCGCCGAGCGACGCGAAGAAACCGCGCACGAGCGCAACCCAGCGCACTCGGAAGTACCACAGCAGCGCGAACGCGGTGCCGAGGTGCAGCGCGACCAGGAACGGCAGCAGTTGAGGCGCGTGCTTATCGATATGCATGCCGAACACCGCCGGCACGAGCAGCGTGTGGCCGAGGCTGCTCACCGGGAACAATTCGGTGACGCCTTGCAGCACGCTCAGGAAAATTAGAAACGACAGGTTCACGCGGCGGCCCTTGTAAGGAAATTGTCGGGGAACTGCGCGCCGCACAAAAGGGAAGCCGGCGCATCAAAAGCGCACCGATTATGCCTGGCTGCACACTCAGCGCCAAGCGGTTAGGCCACATTCGGGGAAATTTTGACGCGCTGCGTCACAACTCGACACGGTTGTTACGCGAGAGCAAGGAAGTCGGCTGCGCGCACGAGCGCAGCGAATTGTATTGCGAATAGTGACGAACGTCAGGCGCCGGAATCAGCGTTTGAGCGAGTGGAAGAAGAAGTACGTGCTGGCCGTGAATATACCGAACAAGGCCACCGCCATTGCCATTGCGAGATCCATGATGCCTCCTGAGCCGATTCGCCCGGGAGTCGAATTGACCGGACGCTGAGGCGGATTATCGGTAAGGTTCGCGCTTTTGCGACACCCGCAATTTCCCGGGAAGGGTTTCCCCGTAGCGCAAAGCAGCGCAAAATCGCGGTTTCGCCGCGCGCGAAGCAGTCGCCCCTTCAACCTTTATCTGGCTACCCATTGACCATGCCCCTCTCCCCGGAACAGGACATTCTCGAGATCGCCCAGGACTCCTCCGTGCTCCGCTTTTCGCCGCAGGCCGGCGGCCGTCTGCTGTCGTGGGTGATCGACGGCGAAGAGGTGATCCACTGGCCCGAGCACGCCGACTGGAGCGTGCCCGCGCGGATTCGCGGCGGTAATCCGCTGCTGTTTCCGTTTCTCGGCCGTCATCGCGTCGACGGCAAGATCGGCTATTGGCGTGACGCGCAGGGCACCGTTCGCGAGCTGCCGATGCACGGCTTCGCGCGCGACCTGCCATTCGAGCCTCACGCCGACGTGCATGGCGCCGGCCTGCGCATGGTCCTGACCGACAGCGAAGCGACCCGCAGCTTCTATCCGTTCGGCTTTCGTTTCGAAGCCGCCTACGAGCTCGTCGATCCGCGCACGCTCGACGTGACGCTCACCACCACCAATACCGGCGACACGCGCCTGCCCTACTACGCCGGCCATCACTTCTACTTCACGCTGCCGCACACGCAGCGCGCACAGACGAAGCTGGAGCTGCCACGCACCGAGCGGTGTCGTCAGCTCGATGACGGCTCGATCAGTGCCGCCGAGCCGGGTGAAGCGAGCTACACGCTCGACGAAGACCGCATCTACGACCGTTTCCATTGCCTGAGCGGCACGCCCGATCGGCCGGTGCGGATCGAGGCGCCGGGCATCAACCGCGTAATCACGATCGATCTGCGGCGGCCGGGCTCGGTGCCCTGGTACTCGGTCACGACGTGGACCGAAACGCCGCAGTCGGACTTTTACTGCGTGGAACCGTGGCTCGGACTGCCCGATGCGATCCATAACGGTCGCGGTTTGCGCTGGCTCGAACCGGGGCAGACCGAAACGGCGGCACTGCGCATCACCGTCGAGAAAACCGGCTGAAATCCCGCCGTGCGCGGCGGGCCATTCGAAGCGGCTGCCCGCCGCCCGGTCGCCCCTCATGGGGGGCGCAACACAAAACCGTTAGAATCGAACGCTTTATCTGTCTGTGCCGCGTGATCGGGATCGGCGCGCGGCAGCGCTTTGCGGGGTCCAATGCTGGATACAACAAGAATCAAACGACTCGGCTGCGCGGCGTTGTTCGCGCTGCTCGCCGCGTGCGGGTCGGCGCCGGTGGGGCCGGGCTACTACCGGGTCGAACGGGGCGATACGCTGTCGAAAATCGCGCGCGGCAACCGGCAATCGGTGCAGAACATCGCGCGCTGGAACAGCCTGACCAATCCCGACGCCATCGAGGTCGGCCAGGTGCTACGTGTCGTGCCACCGGGTGGCGCGGCGTCGACGAGCGGCGCGATTCGCAGCGGCGGCGGTAACGGCAGTGGCAGCGCGAACGCGTCCGCCGCACCGCGTCCGACGCCCGCTGACACCGCGCCGGCCACCGCGCCCGTGCCGATCTCGCTCGTCTGGCCGGCCGACGGCGCCGTGTTCCGCCGCTTCGACGGCGGCAACTCGAAGGGTATCGATATTTCCGCGGCGGCCGGCACGCCGATCGTCGCGGCGGCGCCTGGTACCGTCGTCTACGCGGGCAACGGCCTGCGCGGCTACGGCAATCTGCTGATCGTCAAGCACAACGCCGACTACCTGACCGCCTATGCGCATAACCGCGCGCTGTTCGTGAAGGAAGGCGAATCGGTCCAGCGCGGCCAGAAAATCGCCGAAATGGGCGACACCGATACCGATCGCGTGATGTTGCATTTCGAGTTGCGCTACCAGGGCCGCTCGATCGATCCGTCGAAGGAGCTGCCGCCGCGCTAGGCGGTGTAGGCGCGGGCGCGGAAACCCGCCGTGCTATAAACGCTCAATTCGAAGCGGCGTGGCTGCGCGCTACGCCGCTTCCGCTATCTGCAAGGAATCTGAAATGAAAAGCCCATTGGCGTGCGTCGCGACGGCGGCAACGATCGGTCTTGGCCTCCTGACGCTCGGCGGCCTTGGCGGTTGCTCGACCACGACCACGATGACCTATCTGCCTAGCGGCGACACCGGCTTCGCGATCAACTGCAGCGGCAGCGACGCGAGCACGAGCTGGGCCGAATGCTACAAGCGCGCGGGCGAAGCCTGCGGCAACTATGGGTACGACGTGGTATCGAAAGACGTCGACAACGGTGCGACGTCGGGCGGCACGATCGGCGGGATTTTTGGCGCGAATGTGAAAAACCGCTCGATGGTGATTCGCTGCAAGCAGTAAGGACGGCCGCGTCACCGATGAACGGCGCGGATCATCGGCGACGCCAGCGCCCCGAGCGCGGATCGATGCGCGCGGCGAAGCGCAGCAGCAACGCGAGCGCGATTGCCCAAACGCCGACAAAGATGATCACCCAGGTCATGAGCGTCGCGCCGAAAAAATAATCCGCCATCATCAACCCCGTATGTGAATTCGTGGTGAACACCGGCGCGGCAAGTTTTAACATCCACGTAGGTCCATTAAAAAAAAAGCCCGGCACGAGGCCGGGCTAACGGGGGTTCGGCGCATATCGGCAAAGGACCGGTTCACCATGCGCCAGAACGAAATGTAACAACACGAATTTACAAGTGCAATCCATTAATTTCGCGGTCAACGTTACACGCCGTACGGATTACGCAAAGCGTGAATCGTAAATGTCGGAATGAGACCGGCTGAACGCGCCGCAACCGAGATACTCGACAAGCTAACTGATCCAGACCGGAATGCGCATGCATCGCACCAGCCAATGTTCTCGGCTAGTCTGCGGAAAACCCCGCCCAAACAGCAGAGGAAAGATAGCTGTCCGAATAACACTAACTCATTCGACGTAAAGACCGCTTTCGATTGCGAATATTAACTTGGTGCGGAAACGCACGTAACGCATCGATTAGTCACGGCGACGCTTCCGAATAAGTCTCGATATTTCATCACAACAAATTCGCGAATGGCGAAATATTTAACACTCACAATTTCGCCGACAAACCTGAAACCGCATTCAAACAGCGTTTCAGTCTTTAATAATCCGACGATTAATGGAGGCTAGCGGGCGAGACACGGGTGGCGCACTGCCCTCGTTGAATCCGCCGGCATCCAGGTTCAGAATCCGACTCAGCCCGGTTTCGCGCATCAAGACTGTCAAGCACGTTGCGCACGGCCGCCGCGCGGCTCCGCCCGTCCGCGCCAATCGTTTATAGTGACGGCCCCGTCCGACCCCGCTTACGATGACTTCCAACGACGCCCCCCAGAGCCCCCTGTACGCGAAGCTGCTCGGCGAAACCGCCAAGATCGGCTGGAGCGAACTCGAACGTTTCTTTGCGCGCGGCATTCTGCTGCGCGTCACGCGCGACGTCGATCTCGTGAGCGTCGCTGAAGCGATCGCCAACGACGACACCACCCAGGTCGCGCAATGGCTGTCAGCCGGCCTCGTCGAGCGCGTGCAGTCGGAGACGGCCGCCGATTTCGCCGCGCGCGACCCGGAGCTGTGGGCCGTGGTCGTCTCGCCCTGGGTCTGCGTGCAGGAGCGCTCTTGAGCGACGCCGCGCCCGACGCCGCGACGCCCGAGGCCGGTACGCCTGAAACCGCCGCATCCCCAGCCAGCGCGCTCGCGCTGCCGGTGCGCTGGCATCGCCGGGTACTTGCGCTCGCTTTCCCGATCGTCCTCGCGAATCTGACGCAGCCGATCCTCGGCGCGGTCGATACCGCCGTCGCCGGTCATCTGGACGGCGCCTCGTATCTCGGCGGCGTCGCGCTCGGCGGGCTCTTCTTCAACTTCGTGTTCTGGGGCTTCGGCTTTTTACGCATGGGCACGACCGGCCTCGTCGCGCAGGCGCACGGCGCGGGCCAAAGCGACGAGCTACGCAACACCGTCGTGCGCGCACTGCTGATGGCGGCCGCGATCGGCGCGCTAGTGCTGCTCGTGCAGCAACCGCTGATCGACTATGCGCTGCGGCTGATCGGCGGCAGCGATGCCGTGCAACGGCACGCGCAGGTTTATTGTCACGCGCGTATCTGGGCCGCGCCGCTCGCGCTCGGCAACTACGTGGTGCTGGGCTGGCTGCTCGGCACGCAGCGGGTGCGGCTCGCGTTGCTATCGCAGGTGTTCATCAACAGCGTGAACATCGTCGCGGTGCTGCTGTACGTCTACGCGTTTCATTGGGGCGTGGCCGGCATCGGCGCGGCCACCGCGACAGCCGACGCGCTCGGCTTCGTGCTCGGCCTTGCTCTGCTTTGGCATGGCAGGCCGCGCGGCCGGCCCGCGCTGAACCGCGCCGCGTTGTTCGACGCCGCCGCACTGAAGCGGCTCGTCGTGCTCAATCGCGACATCTTCGCGCGCACGTTGTGCCTGCTCGCGTCGTTCGGCTGGTTCGCGCATCTTGGCGCCCGGCAAGGGGACACGACGCTCGCCGCCAACGCATTGCTGCTCAATTTCCAGACTTTCATGGCGTATGGACTCGACGGCTTCGCGCACGCGGCCGAGGCGCTGGTCGGCGCGGCGATCGGCGCGCGCGATCGCCATGCGTTCGCGCAGGCGGTCAAGGTCACCGCGCTGTGGTCGGCGCTCGGCGCGATCGGGTTCGCGCTCGTGTTCTGGGGCGCGGGTGCGTGGATCATCGAGCGGCTGACCGATCAGGCCGCGGTGCGCAGCGCGGCCGAAACCTATCTGCCGTGGGCGGCGCTGTCGCCGGTGATTTCGGTGTGGGGCTTCCTGCTCGACGGCGTGTTTATCGGCGCGACGCGCACCCGCGAGTTGATGATGGCGATGGTGGTGTCGCTGGCGGTGTTCGTGGCGGCGTCGGCGGCATTGCTCGCGCTGCACGGCAATCACGGACTATGGATCGCGCTGCTGATCTTCATGGCTACGCGCGGTGTGACGCTCGCGCGTTATTTGCCGGGAATGTCGCGGGAGATTGCGGCGGCGTAAGGCGTTGCGGTGCGCTACGCCTGTGGGCTGGCTGTTCGACGGACTACAGGCCGTTACGGCTTGAAACAAGCGCATACATATCGCATCGCGCGTGCGGCCTAGAATGATTTCAGCCCGTGCTCTCCGCGCGAACAGTCGGCACGGGTCAGAAGCACCGGCGTGCCCGCGCCGGTGCTTCGCCTTCCCACTCCCGCCCTTTCCCGGTCGTCTTCACTTCACCGACGTTTTCACGCTGCGACGGCTTTCGTTGCGCCGCTTCATTTCGGGCCGCGCTTTTCGCTGACCAGACGTAGTCGACCGGCTCACTGCGGGTCAGGCGAGGGCACCATCGTGGGCGGACGATCGTCGGTGGGCACGCCGTGGTAATCGGCGGGATCGTGCGGCGGGCCGCCGTGATGCGCGGACGGATTGTCCGCACAACCGGCAACGCCGGCGCACAGCAGCAAGGCAAGAGTCAGAACGCGGGTCATTTTGCAATCGTCTCCGGGGGCAAAGGGATGGCGGACGGACATCCGCCGACGCGCCGAGAGTCTACCCGCAAAGCGCGTTGCGCGACGCCATCACGCGCGCTTGCGCCGCGCCCTTTCCATTTCGTGAGATTTCGCGAGACGTGAGCTACTATGAGGTCATGGCTGAACCTATCAGGAGACTGCCATGGACAGTGAATCGATCGCGGGCTTCATCGGCCTCGCAGTAGGCCTGCTCGTACTAGTGGCGTTGTCGATTTTCGAATCGCGAACCTACCGACGTGAACACGGTGGCGAGGGCATGGTGCATCACTGGACGCATCAGCATCTGCATATGCCGCATTGGAGACGTCCGCGGCATTGACCCGGCTTGGATTCGACTCGGATCGAATCGCTTGTAGTCATGGCACCGGCATGGCACGGTGCCTCAGCTTCGCGTCCGCACGATAACGCGATGACCGGCGTTGCGGCGCGTGTGCGCGTCGCGTGCGTCGATGCGCGCTGAACGCACGCGACGTCTTTCCAGTTCCCCAGGCATACATCAAACGACGACGCATCCTGCGTCGTTCTCTCCCTTTGCGCATTCGCCTGAAGCATCGCTGTGTCAATCGTCATGGGTGATGGGCACATGCCTTGCTGGCTCCGAGCCAGCAACGGGCGCGCGGCACGCGCGTCGATCGTGGCCAGCGATTTCGCGCGGCCACCCCAAAAAGGAGAATGCCATGACCGTCGGAACCATCCTGCTAATCGTGCTCATCCTGCTGCTGATCGGCGCTCTGCCAAGCTGGCCGTATAGCAGCGGCTGGGGCTATCGGCCGACTGGCCTCGTCGGCGTCGTGCTGATCATCGTCATCATTCTGCTGTTGATGGGACGCATATAGGCCACCACAAGACCGCTGCGGTAAATGTCGCTGCCGATACGGTTCGCCTCGCCGAGAGGGATTGACGCCATTACCCGGCACCCCCTATAATCGTTGATTCGTCGGAGCGTAGCGCAGCCTGGTAGCGCATCTGATTTGGGATCAGAGGGTCGTAGGTTCGAATCCTATCGCTCCGACCATTGGAATCAAGCACTTAGCCCGGTCATCGCGACCGGGCTTTTTGCTTTCTGGAGTTTGTTGTGTAGGCACTGTGTAGGCGAATTCGATCGACACGATGCTCTCTGCGCGCTCCGTTCTCAATAAGTACTCAACTGCACTACCGGGCCGGCACGCCGCCCACGCGAGGGCAGCAATCCATCAGGTCCGTTCGTCGGAGCCTTGCCGCGTAAAGTAATCGTCGATGATTGCGCACGTCACTTCGAAGGCGTTCATTGGCTCGCGTCAGGACATCGAGCAACAACCGTTTCTCGTGTATGTAGATCGCGGCGAAATGCGGATCGCGGGCCCCTACCGTGCGCAGATTCGATATGAGATCGGCGGCCTCGATGGTCTGCACCGTGGGGAGCCAGTGGGGACGTTGCGGAAGCTTTTGCGCCACCGCCGGCGGTTCCTGGAAGGCCCCCCGGCGCAGCGGTTGCACGAGATTAGAACTGAGCGCCAGTACTCCAATTTACAACCGGAAAAGATCCACCATTGCCGGGAATGTACACGCTGTCGTTCCTAAGCCACTGCCCATCGCCCGCGTATTGAGACTGAGCGATCAGATGGCCGTCTGAGTCATAGTCGCGCGCCACGTAGCTGCGATCCGCGTTGTACTGGTACTGGGTGAAACCCGTGAGCTGGCCATTTGAAGTACTGTAACGGTCCGCCTCGATCTCACGGCCCAAGCTGTCAAAGAAATCGCGCTCGAACAGTTTCCCACCAGAAAACTGGTAATAGTCATGAAGCAGGTTGTTGCTCCCGAATAGCCCGACCAGCTCCACTCCGCCATTGAAGGTGTGCGAGGTGTAGCTGCCGTCGAGCGAGAAATCGTACAGCTGTTTCATGGTGCCGTTTGTATAGAAAATGTCCTGCGCCTTGAAGCCGCTGCTGTCAAACGACGCATACTCGGTGATCACGCCATTGGGTCCGTACAGTGCGGCAATCTGCGAGCCGTCCGGATTAAAGATGTGGGACGTATAGCCCCCTGTCGGATTGAAGTCGAAGAGCTTGGTCGCCTTGCCGTCCGAACCGTAGAAGATCTCCTGTGTCTTGAAGCCGTTAGCGTTGAAATTGGCGTACTCGATCACCTGTCCATTCGTTCCGAACAGCGCCACCGACTGCGAGTTGTCGCTGTTGAACTTGTAGTAGGTGTAGCTGCCGTCCATCTTGAAGTCATACTGCTGCGTTTTGTTGCCGTCCGTGCCGTAGAAGATGTCCTGCGTCTTGAAACCGTAGGGATTGAACGTCGCGAGTTCCGTCAGCTTGCCGTTGGCGCCGACCACCAGGGCAGTCTGCGAGCCATCGGTACCGAAATCATGTCGTACATAGCTGCCGTCGAGGCTGAAGTCGTACTGCTGGGTCTTATTGCCGTTGGCGCCATAGAAGATGTCTTGCGTCTCGAAGCCGTAGGCGTTGAAGCTGGCGTACTCGACGATCTGTCCGTTTGCCCCGTACAGGGCTGCGGTCTGCGAGCCATCGGTATTGAACACGTGCCAGACGTAGCTGTTGTCGAGGTTGAAGTCGTACTGCTGCGTCTTGTTGCCGTTCGTGCCGTAGAAGATGTCCTGCGTCTTGAAACCGCTGGCGTTGAACGCTGCATATTCGGTCAGCTTGCCATTGGCGCCGATCAACGAGGCGGTTTGCGAGCCATCGGTGTTGAAATCGTGCCGTACATAGCTGCCGTCGAGGCTGAAATCGTACTGCTGGGTCTTGTTGCCGTTGGCGCCGTAGAAGATGTCCTGAGTCTCGAAGCCGTAGGCATTGAAGCTGGCGTACTCAATGATCTGGCCATTCGCTCCGTACAGCGTCGCGGTCTGCGATCCGTCGGCAACGAATACATGCCAGACGTAGCTCTTGTCGAGGTTAAAGTCGTACTGCTGGGTCTTGTTGCCGTTCGCGCCGTAGAAGATGTCCTGCGTC
>DATAQT010000215.1:0-13872 GCA_036264535.1 Paraburkholderia sp.
CGGGACTTAAGCCTTGCGCGAATAATCGATGCCGACGAAACTGCCGCCCTGGTAGCTCTGGCACAGTTCATCGAGCGGATTCGGGCGCGACAGAATGTCTTGCGCATAGTCCTCGGCGTTCTGCTTCGGCTCGTAGCCGAGACGCGCGGCGCCGCTGTTGTCCCACCAGCTGCGCGTATTCGCCGACACGCCCCAGATGGTCAGAAAGCCGACGTCTTGCGCTTCGATGCAACGGTCGAGGAAATGGAACAGGTCCTTGTGGCCGAACCAGGTGCTCAGGTGACGCTGCTCGGTCGGACGCTCGAGACAGCTGCCGATGCGCACGCACACGCTTTCGATGCCGTGCTTGTCCCAATACATGCGCGCGAGCGCTTCGCCCCACACCTTCGACAGGCCGTAGAAGCCGTCCGGGCGCAGCTCGCAGTCGAGGCTCAGATGCTCGGTGACCGGATACATGCCGATCGCGTGGTTCGAGCTCGCGAATACGATGCGCTTCACGCCGTTGCGGCGCGCGCCTTCGTAGACTTCGACGAGGCCGCGCAGGTTGTTCTCGATGATCTCCGGCAGCGGACGCTCGACGCTCGTGCCGGCGAAATGAATCAGCACGTCCACGCCGTTCAGCAGACGGTCGACGACCGCCGGATCGCGCAGATCGCCGTTCATCACGTCCTCGCCGTCGACGAGCGGCGTCAGCACTTTCGAGCCCGCCGCCGAGCGCAACGGCACGCCGCGCGCGACGAATTCAGCACGCACCACGGAGCCGAGCTGGCCGCCGGCACCACTCAGGGCAATCTTCTTCATAAGGGGTTCCTTTAGCGCGTCGCGCGCGAGGTCGACAGAGGACATACAGAGAACTGAGCGGCTGGCGGAACGCGTTGCACGCTTCGCATAACACACTCAGTTGTACGATAACGTACTATCGACGATGGCCAAGCGGATTTCAACTCCGCATTTACCCTTAAATCATCGGCCCATAATTTGGTATCCCATTAAAAACAATGAGATAGGAAAATTGTATTCATGTGACATCGTATAACTTGAACCGGATTTTTTGTTCCAGGAATGGATCTTCGTCACGCCGGCGAGCGCCCGGCAGGTGACGCGAGCGGCGTGCGTGCGCCGCTCGCGCCGTCAACTGATCACATCATTACGTTCCCGTACGCTCAGGAGCCGATGAATTCGAGCAGGTCGGCGTTGACCTTGTCGGCCTCGACCGTGCACATGCCGTGCTGGCCGCCCGGATAGACCTTCAGGGTCGCGTTCTTGACGATCTTCGCGGTCTGTCGGCCGGCTGCGTCGATCGGCACGATCTGGTCGTCGTCGCCGTGCAGCACCAGGGTCGGTACGTCGATCTTGTTCAGATCTTCGGTGTAGTCGACTTCGGAGAACTGCTTGATGCAGTCGTACAGCCCCTTGATCGAACCAGCCATGCCTTGCCGCCAGAACGAATCGATCACGCCTTGCGACACCTTCGCGCCCTCCCGGTTGTAGCCGTAGAACGGCACGGCCAGATCCTTGAAGAACTGCGAGCGATCGTCGACGACGCCCTTGCGGATGCCATCGAACACGTCGATCGGCAGGCCGAGCGGATTATCCGCGGTCTTCAGCATCAGCGGCGGCACTGCGCCGATCAGCACGGCCTTCGCGACGCGCCCCGTGCCATGCCGGCCAATGTAATGCGCGACTTCACCGCCGCCGGTCGAATGGCCGACCAGCGTCGCGTCATGCAGGTCGAGATGTTCGATCAGCGCGGCGAGATCGTCCGCGTAGGTGTCCATGTCGTTGCCGTCCCACGACTGCTCCGAGCGGCCATGACCGCGCCGGTCGTGCGCGATCACACGAAAGCCCTTGCTGCCGAGAAACAGCATCTGCGCGTCCCACGCGTCGGCCGAGAGCGGCCAGCCGTGCGAAAACACGACCGGGCGGCCCTTGCCCCAGTCCTTGTAGAAAATCGAGGTACCGTCTTGCGTCCTGATCGTGCTCATCTGCTGACTCCTTGTCGTTGAAGTCTGCCGTCGCCGGCAGGTGGATGAAGCGGAAGGTGCTCACGAAGCATGCGCGCGACACATGACAAAACGCCGTGCCCGCGAATGCATGAACAAGACATGGCGAAGACCGGTATAACGGCCCAGACAATCGCCGCGCGGCAAAGGGCTATCAAGAAATGCCGACGCGAAATAACTGCGCCAATGTCACCATCAATAACGATGAAAAAAGGTTCACGCAATCACAGAATGCCGGAAGTCGGTTCAGATGGATCGATTGTCGGCTGCGGACGGGTACGCCTCGCGATCGACGAGGCCGGACAAGCCCACGCGAAGCGCAACGACACCGATTGCTGCAGCGCGGTCGATTGACGCAGCACACGTCACGAGACGCATACGGCCGTGCAACAGCCGATAAAAGAAACTTGATGCTCATCAACGGCTTGCCCATTCAATAAGCGTATTTCGCATAAAACAAGGCGGTTTTTTGACGCACATCGCATCGCAACACATTTTGTTTCGATCCCCTACTCTTGCGCCATCTGCCCCGCGCAGTGCGCACCGACATCGGTCGACGCGCGTAAGTCCGCTCACGCGGTCATCACGCACAACAGGATCATGAACTCCGCAATATCGGCATTCGATCTCGCCCGCATTCAATTCGCATTCACCGTTTCTTTTCACATTGTTTTTCCCGCGCTCAGCATCGGTCTCGCCAGTTTCATCGCCGTTCTCGAATGGCGTTGGCTGAAAACCGGCAAGGCGTACTACAAAGATCTTTGTCTGTTCTGGTCGAAGATCTTCGCAGTGGCCTTCGGCATGGGCGTCGTCTCCGGCGTCGTGATGAGCTATCAGTTCGGCACCAACTGGTCGGGCTTTTCGAGTTTCGCGGGGCCCATCACCGGTCCGCTGCTGATGTACGAGGTGATGACCGCGTTCTTTCTCGAAGCGGGCTTCCTCGGCATCATGCTGTTCGGCTGGCAACGCGTGAGTCCGCGCGCGCATTTCGGCGCGACGCTGATGGTCGCGATCGGCACACTGATCTCGACCTTCTGGATTCTTGCGTCCAATAGCTGGATGCAAACGCCCCAGGGCTTCGAGGTCGTCGACGGCCATGTCGTGCCGCTCGACTGGTTCAAGATCATCTTCAATCCGTCGTTCCCGTACCGGCTCGCGCATATGGCGCTCGCGGCGTTCATCGTGGCGGGGCTGGTGGTCGCGGCGGTCGGCGCGTGGCATCTGTTGCGCGGCCGGCGCGATCCGGCCGTGAAGAAAATGTTCTCGATGGCGCTGTGGCTGCTGTTGATCCTCACGCCGATCCAGGCCTTCGTCGGCGATCAGCACGGCCTGAATACGCGCAAATATCAGCCGGCGAAGATCGCGGCGATCGAAGGTCTGTGGGACACCGAAAAGGGTGGCACCGCGCTGAACCTGTTCGGCATCCCCGACATGAAAGCGGAGACCACACGCTACGCAGTGTCGGTGCCGCACCTGGGCAGCCTGATCCTCACGCATAGCTGGGACGGCGAAATCCGCGGCCTGAAGGAATTCCCGCCGCAGGACCGGCCCGATTCGACCGTCGTGTTCTGGAGCTTCCGCATCATGGCGGGGCTCGGCGTGCTGATGATCGTGATGTCGATCGCGGCCTGGGTGCTGCGCCGCCGCGGGCGTCTGTTCGAAGCGAAGTGGTTCCAGCGCCTGTGCGTCGCGATGGGGCCAAGCGGCTTCGTCACGCTGCTGGCCGGCTGGGTCACCACCGAAGCGGGCCGCCAGCCGTGGGTCGGGTACGGCGTGATGCGCACGTCGCAGGCGGTGTCGCCGCTGACCACGCAGCAGGTCGGTCTGTCGTTGATGACGTTCGTGGTCGTCTACTTCCTCGTGTTCGGCACCGGCATCTACTACATGCTGAAGCTGATGCGCTCGGGTCCCGCGCTGCCCGGCAGCAAATCGCGCGACATGCCGCCCGGCCTGCCGCAACTGACACCCGCGCCGACGCCCGCGCAGACCGCACGCCGGCCGCTCTCCGCCGCCGATCAGATGATCGACGCCGTCTAACCCGCGTTTCAAGATCAAGAGAAAGAAAATGGACGTAACCGTCGTATGGGCCGCGATCATCGCGCTGGGCCTTTTCATGTATGTCGTGCTGGATGGCTTCGACCTCGGCATCGGCATCGTCTTTCCGTTCTTCCCCGATGAAAAGGAACGCGACCTGATGATGAACACGGTGGCCCCGGTGTGGGACGGCAACGAAACCTGGCTCGTGCTCGGCGGCGCCGCGCTGTTCACGGTGTTTCCGGTCGTCTACTCGACCGTGCTGTCGGCGCTCTATCTGCCGCTCGTCTTCATGCTCGTGTGCCTGATCTTTCGCGGCGTGTCGTTCGAGATCCGCGCAAAGTCGCGTCGCACGAAGCATCTGTGGGATCTCGCGTTCATCGGCGGCTCGGCCGGCGCGGCGTTCTTCCAGGGCATCGTGCTCGGCGCATTCCTGCAGGGCATTCCGGTCGTCGATGGCGCCTATGCCGGCGGCGCGTTCGGCTGGCTCACGCCGTTCAGCCTGCTGACGGGCCTCGGGCTCGTCGCGACCTACGCGCTGCTCGGCTGTTGCTGGCTGGTCGCGAAGACCGAGGGCGATCTGCAGCGGCGGTTGCATCGCGTCGTCTGGCCGCTGACGCTGGTGCTGCTCGGCTTCATCGCGCTCGTGAGCCTATGGACGCCGTTGATGGACGCGGACATCGCGCAGCGCTGGTTCCATGACGGGATCTTCTACCGTCTGCTGCCGGTGCCGTTTCTCGTCGCCATCTGTGCGTTCTTCATGCATCGCGCGGTGCGCGCGCGTCATCACAACACGCCGTTCGTGCTTGCGCTGGCGCTCGTGCTGCTCGGTTATCTCGGGCTGCTCGTGAGCCTGTGGCCGTATGCGATTCCGTCGAGCGTCACGCTATGGGAAGCCGCCGCGCCGCGCACGAGCCAGACGTTCACGCTGGCCGGCGCGGCGGTGATCCTGCCGATCATCATTGCGTACACGACGATGGGTTACTGGGTCTTTCGAGGCAAGGTGCGCCATGGCGACCAACATCACTATCACTGAACCCGAACGCGCCACTGCCCCGGCGCAAAGCCGCAAACTGCCGGGCTGGCTCTGGTTTATCGCGCTCTGGTGCTTCGGCGTGGCCGCGGCGATGTCGCTCGGTTTCGCCTTCAGGCTTCTGATGAATGCGACCTTGTTCGCGGTCAGATAGCGGCGCGCGAATCTGTGTCGATCTGGTGGGCATAAGCTGCCGGATTGTGCGCGCAAGTGCTTCAAAAAAGGCGCGCGCGGCTCGTCTACGTAGCAAGCCGGAACCTATGCGCGGGAGACCTGCCTTAACATCACGAGGCGCATCGGACGATGCCGGCAGCCGGCCACGCGCGTCGCAGCTCAGCCATGCGGTGCGCGGCACGGCAAGGGAGCGGGACCCCAGCGGGATGGAACGATACCGGATGCGGCGCACAATAGCCGTAATCGAATCGGCCCGCCCAGTGCCCCGTAGATCGACCAAGAAGCGCGGATGACCGGCCATGATGCATTTCACGAGCACAGCAGTTAATCACTTTGCAACGGCGTACTCTGCAACAGCGCACTGTGCAACCGCGGCAGCCCTCAACGGACAAGCTCGACTCGCGGAGACATCATGAAGTTTCTTGTAGCCGACGACCACGAACTGATCCGGCAAGGCGTCAAAGGCATGCTACGCGGCCTCGATCCCGACGCCCAGTTCGACGAAGCCGACAGCTGGGAAACCCTCGCCACCGCCGCGCGCCCCGATGCGAATCACGATCTGGCGATCGTCGATCTGCATATGCCGGGCATGAACGGTGCAACGTCGCTCGAATCGCTGCTGAAGGCGAATCCAGCGCTGCCGGTCGTGGTGTTGTCCGCGGAGGAATCGCCCGACGAGATGCGCGCGGTGCTCGCGGCCGGCGCGCTCGGCTTCGTGCCGAAGCGCCAGCCCGCCAGCGTGATGCTGAAGGCGATCGAGCTGGTGCTGTCCGGCGGTGCTTATGTGCCGATGGAGGCGCTGAGTCTGCTCGGCTCGCGTGAAACGCAGGCGGCGGGATGCGCGGGGGCCGATGCCGGTGGATCGGCTGGTGTGTCGGCGCAAGCCGCCCGCGCGCCAGGCCCAGGCTCCGTCGCGCAGACCGAACCGGTGACCCAGGTGCCGTCATTGCAACCGCACCAGCAGCATCTGCTGGAGAACCTCTCGCCCCGGCAGCAGGACATCATGCGGCTCGTGCATCGCGGCTGGACCAACAAGATGATCGCGCGCGAACTCGGCGTCGCCGAAGGCACGGTGAAGGTCCATCTGTCGGTAATCTTTCGGGCCCTCGGCGTGCACAACCGGTCAACCGCGATCGCGGTGATCAATGGATGGTTGGAGGCGGGGAAGACGTTGTAGTGCCTTGCGCCTCGCCGCCGCTCGTCGTTGCGCCCGTGGTGCTTGTCGCCGCGGGCGACTGCGCTGGCTCAGCCGCTCCCGCCCGATCCCCGACCCACCCCTTGTCGTGCTCCGCCTGCTGCCACAGCATCTCCAGCGTACGTCGCAAGCGTGCCGGTGCCACCGGCTTGTGCAGCACGGGAATCCCCTGCAGCGCGAGCGCCGCCAATTCGGCCGATGCCATGTCGCCGGTAATCAGCACCGTCACCACATGGTCGTGTCCTTCGGGCGCGAGAGCGCCGCGTATCGCGCTCAGCGCCTGCGCGCCGGTGCGCCGATTGGCGAGCTGGTAATCGCACAGCACCGCGTCGGGCACGAAGCCTTCCGCTAACGCGGCCAGCGCCGCGGCTTCGTCGCGCGCACCGCGCACGATGCAGCCCCAACGCTCGAGCAGACTCGCGAGACCTTCGAGTATCGACGGGTCGTCGTCTATGCACAGTACGTGCCGCCCGTGCGCCACCGGGCCGCCCGCAACCGTGTCGTCCAGACTCGCGACGATGCCGCTCGCGTCACCCGCCTGCACCGCAAAGCGGAACACCGAGCCGCGCCCCGGCGCCGAGTGCAGTTGCAACTCGCCGCCGAGCAGGCCGACGAGGCGCTTGACGGTCGGCAGCCCGAGCCCGTGCCCCTGGCGCGCGTCGCGCTGCGGATTCGCGACCTGATAGAACTCCTCGAAAATACGCTCGTGCTCGTCCGGTGCAATGCCGACGCCCGAATCACGCACCTCGATATAGCCGCCCTTCTGTCGTCCCGCGCGTCGGAAGCCGAGCCAGATCGCGCCTTGCTCGGTATAGCGCACCGCGTTCGACAGCAGATTGCTGAGCACGCGTTCGAGCAGCACGGGATCGTCGTAGACGACCATCGAAGTCGGCGCGATGCGCAGCGCGAGCCCCTTCGCCGCGGCCTGCGGACGATACTGGCTACCGACCCGCTCGAACAGCTCGGAGAGCCGGAAGTGCAAGCGGATCACCTGAGTCACGCCGCTTTCGAGCCGCGCGAGATCGAGCACCTGGTTGAACAGCTGATTGAGCGCCTCGACGTTGTAGACGATGTGCCCGGCGGTCTTGGCGTGCTGCGCGGGCGTCGCCGCCGGATCGTTCAGCGACGCCGCGAGCAGGCCGATCGCATGCAGCGGCTGACGCAGATCGTGACTCGCCGCCGCGAAAAAACGCGTCTTCGCGAGGCTCGCCTCTTCGGCAACGCGCTTTTGCCCCGCCAGCGATTCCGCGAGGTACTGCTGATCCACGCGCGCCTGCACGACCTGACGAAACAGCTTGCGATAACTCATCGCGTAGACGTTGATCGCGCAGAAGAAGAACGCGAGCACGATCGCGAGAATCGTGCGATCGAACGTATGCGAGCCGAAATGCAGAACGATCGACGGCAGCAGCAGGAACGGGATCGACGTCGAAAAATTGAGGAAATCGAAACCATTCGACATGAACACGCCGGCCGCGAGCGTCACCAGCAACACGGTATGCAGGAGCGGCAGATCGGTCTGCGGACTCTGGAACGCGAACCACACCGCGAAGCCCGGCCCGCTGTACAGGAGCACGCCGCGCAGCGCGTGCAGATAGATCCAGTCGCGCGGCGAGACCAGCTGCGGATAGCGTCGATTGCAGATCCACAGCGCGAGCCCCGCGCAATTGGCGAGCGCATAAAAAACGAAGCACGCGATAAACAGCGGCGGCGACGGTATATGCGGCCAGTAGATCGCCACCAGCACCGCGATCGAAAACCAGTGCGAAAAGAAGGCGATCGGATCCTGCGCGTAGAGCACGCGCACGAGGTCTTCGTCGATGGCACGTTGGATCGGGTCGGCCCGCATCGGGCGGTCTCCTAAGTCGATCGGCGCTGGAGCAAAGCTCTTACTCCGATCCCACGCAGTTTTATTTCGGCGGGGCCATTCGATTTCGCTGAGGCGAAGCACCGACGCTCCGGCGCAGCGGCGCACCCGCGAAGCCGCGGGTCGAACCGGGCGACACGACACGTCGCCCGCGCGGCTCGTTCTACGACGAATGCCCAGTCTTCAGACGAATAGTCAGCATTCCGTCAGAAGGTTTACCCGGCAGTTTACCCATCAGCTAACACTTAATCCATATAGGCGAAGGTCTTGCCGCGAACCATACTGCATTCACGTTTCAGCGCGGCCCTTCAGACTCCTTCCCTCGTTTCGCGGCTTACGCGCCGCGGCCCACCGCGCTCCTTGCCAACCCTGACGGAGGTTTTCATGGGCGCAGTACCGAGCTACGAGTTCGCCCGCCAACTCGACGACGCGATCCTGCCCGAGCTGTGGCGCAGGCGCACCCGGCTGTCCGCCGACGAAATGGTGTCGATGGTCGAGCTGGTCAAGCGCGCGTTGCGGACCTACCACCCGCTCGAATTGCAGGCGCTCGGCGAGGACAAGGAAGAACTGGTCGCACAGTTCATCTACGCGAAGGTGCTGCGCCTCGCGCCCGGCCACACCGAAACGAACGCGTGCGCCGACAGCGCGCCGTCCAACAGCTACGCGGTGTGCGCGTATTTCCGCCGTTATCTGATCGACTGCCTGCGCAGCGCGTGCCATCAGCGCAACGTGTCGATGGAAACCGAGGGCATCGAGCAGGAGATCGATCTGCACGCCCACGCGCTCGAAGACCCGGTGGAAAGCGTGCTGCTGCAATACGGCCTCGACGAACAGCGCGTGCGGCGCGCGGCGCGCGAGTTCATCGAAGGGCTCGACGAACCCGAGCGGATCGTGCTGGCGGGCAGCCTCGGCTGGTGCTCGGAGGGTAAAGGCGGCCTGTCGGCGGTCGCGGCTCAGCATCGGGTCCCCTCTTATCACTATCGCGCCGTCAAACTCGGCGTCACGATGAAAAAGACGGCCGGTGCCGAGGAATTTTCCAACACCAAGATCGGCCGCTGGCTCACCGACGTGCTCGGCATCGCGATCGACGTCGACAATCGCGCGGCGATTCTGGTGGCGCTGAATCTGCTCGCGGCGGAATCGAGCGAAAGTGAATTCAATGAAGTGGCCGCGTAATAGTTCGGATAACCAACAGGCCACATAAAAAGTGCCGTAAAGGCGCATGTCCACCCGGTCGGCGACACCCGGCAACGGCCGGCCGGTCATGACGCCCTTAACGTCGCACGCTACGACTCCGGCGCGCCTTCCACGGCGCGCTTTTTTTGCGCCTATATTCCGCCTACGATAAAAAAGCTGCCGCGGCACGCCGTCTTTGTTCCGAAGTCGAGCTTCCGTTCCCCGCATCCGATTCCAGACGAGGTGGTCCTGATGAACCGCTTATCGAGCGCGCCGACGGCGCTGCAACGGCATTACGAGGTGGTCGTGATTGGCTCGGGCTACGGCGGCGCGATCGCCGCGAGCCGCATGGCGCGCGCGGGCCGTCGCGTGTGCGTGCTCGAGCGTGGGCGCGAATTCATGGCCGGCGAGTATCCGCGCACGCCCGTGCAGGGCGTCGAGGAGATCCAGTACAACACGGCCGAGGCACAGATCGGTTCGCCGCTGGCGCTGCTCGAAGTGCACGTGAACGAGGACGTCAACGCGGTGGTAGGCTGCGGGCTCGGCGGCACCTCGCTGATCAATGCGAACGTCGCGCTCGAGGCCGATCCGCGCCTGTGGGAAGACCCGCGCTGGCCGGCCGCGCTGCGCGCCGACCAGGCCGGACGCGACGAGGGCTATGCGCTTGCCTGGAAAATGCTGTCACCGTCGCCCGTGCCCGACGATTTCCCGCCGCTGCCGAAGCTGCAGGCGCTCGAAAAATCGGCGCGTGAGCTCGGCATGGCCGACCGCTTCAGCCGTCCGCCGATCACCGTCACGTTCAAGGACGGCCCCAACGCGGCGGGCGTCGAGCAGCAGCGCTGCGTCGGTTGCGGCGATTGCAACTCGGGTTGCAACTACGACGCCAAGAACTCGACGCACATGAACTATCTGCCCGACGCGGTCGCGCACGGCGCGCAGATTTTCACCGGCACGGCCGTGCACTCGGTGCTGCGCGACCCCGACACGCAGCAATGGAAGGTCAGCTTCCAGCTCGTCAAGCTCGGCCGCGAAAGCTACGACGCGCCCGATCTATTCGTGCTGGCCGATATCGTCATCGTCTCGGCGGGCACGATCGGCTCGAGCGCGCTGCTGCTGCGCTCGCGCAACGCGGGCTTGAGCACTTCGGAGATGCTCGGCCAGCATTTCACCGGCAACGGCGACGTGCTCGCATTCGCCTACAACACGAAGGACACGATCAACGGCGTCGGCTGGGGCGCGCACAAGCAAGGGCAGATTCCGCCGGTCGGGCCCACCATCACCGGGCTCATCGACAATCGCGCCGCCGAGAACAACGTCAGGAATGGCTATGTGATCGAGGAAGGCTCGCTGGCCGGGCCGGTCGGCGAAGCGCTCGTCGGCATGCTCGGCGCGGTCGCGCCGCTCGAAGGCGTCGATGCGGCCGGGCCGCCGTCGCTGCTCGACAGGATGGCCTACGACGCCCGCGCGATCGAAAGCCTGATTCGCGGCCCCTATCACGGCGCGCTCAATCACACGCAAAGCTACCTCGTGATGGCGCACGACGACGAAAGCGGTCGCATCACGGTCGGTGACAAAGGCCGCGCGCGCATCGCATGGAAAAACGCGGGACGCCAGCCGATCTTCCAGACCATCGAGGACGTGCTGATCAAGGCGACCAGGCCGCTCGGCGGCAAATATCTGCGCAACCCGATTTCGACGAAGATCGCCGGCCGGCGCACCGTCACCGTGCATCCGCTCGGGGGCTGCGGCATGGGCGAGGACGCCGGGCATGGCGTGGTCGATCATCTGGGCCGCGTGTTCAGCGGCAACGCCGGTGCCGAGGTGCACGACGGCCTCTATGTGATGGACGGCGCGGTGATGCCGATGTCGCTCGGCGTCAATCCGCTGCTGACCATCTCGGCGCTCGCCGAACGCAATTGCGCGCTGCTGGCCGAAGCGCACGGCTGGAAGATCGATTACACGTCACCGGGCACCGCGGCCGCGCCGCCCGCGCAGAAAATCGGCCTGCGCTTCACGGAGACGATGGTCGGCACCTACACGCCCAATGTGGCGGGCGAAGCCGCGAAGAGCCCGATCGAATTCACGCTGACGGTCGAGTCCGACGATCTCGCCGATATGCTCAGCAACCCGAATCATCTCGCGCGAACCGCCGGCACGCTGACCTGCCCCGCCCTCTCCGCGCAACCGCTGACGATCAGCGACGGCACGTTCAACCTGTTCGTCGTCGACGAGTCCGACGTCGACGAGCGCAACATGAACTACCGGATGACGCTCGACTCGGTCGAAGGCAAAACCTGGTATCTGAGCGGCAAGAAAATCATCACGCGCACCTCGCCGATCAATCTGTGGGAGCAAACCAACACGCTGTATACGGAGATTCGCGCGTCCGCGCAGGACGATGCGCCCGTCGTCGGCACCGCGACACTGATCGTCACGCCGGAAAACTTCCTGAAGGAGCAGCGCACGTTCGAAGTCACGAATGCGCCCGATCTGAAGACGCGCCTCGAATGGAAGCTGAAGTTCGGCAAGTTCTTCGCGGGCGTGCTGTTCACCGAATACGGCGGCGTGGCCGCCCCGCTGCAGTTCTACGATCCGAACACGCCGCCGCGCGCGAAACGCACGCTGCGCGCGCCGGCGCCACAAGTCGCCTTCTTCGACACACCCGACCGCACGCGGCTCAAGCTCACGCGCTACTTCGATCCGGGCGCGGGCAGGGCCTCGAAGCCGATCCTGCTGATCCACGGCTCGGGCGTATCGAGCCGCATCTTCTCGACCGATCTGATTCCGACCAACCTCGTCGAATATCTGTACGCGTCGGGCTATGACGTGTGGCTCGTCGATCTGCGCGTCAGCATCGAACTGCCGAGCGTGCTCGTGCCGACCAACGTCGACAAGGTCGCGCGCGAGGACATTCCGGCCGCCGTCGCGAAGATTCGTGAGCTGACCGGCGTGCCGAAAATCCAGGTGCTCGCCCACTGCATGGGTGGCCTCGCGTTCAGCATGTCGCTGCTCGATGGGCTCGACGGCGTGCGCTCGGCGGTGATTTGCCAGGTTTCCACGCATCCCGTGCCGGGCACGCTGCAACGCATCAAGGCCGGCTTGCATATTCCCGACCTGATGCAACATCTGCGCGTGCGCGACCTCACGGCCTATACGCAGGAAGACTCGTGGCCCGCGAACCTGTACGACGAAGCGCTGCGTCTCTATCCGCTCGATCATGGCGAGGGCTGCGGCAATCCGATCTGTCATCGCGCGACGTTCCTGTATGGCCTGCTCTACGAGCACGACAAGCTGAACGAGACGCTGCACGCGAACCTGCAGGAACTGTTCGGCATTCACGACATGGCGGTGTTCCAGCATCTGGCCACGATGGTGCGCGCGGGCAAGGTCGTCGATGCGCGCGGCGACGATGTCTATCTCACCGGCGCGAACGGCATGAGAGGACTCGAGGGCATGCGTCTGCCGATCGGCTTTATCCACGGCGAGAAAAACGAGACCTATCTGCCGGTCAGCACCGAGCTCACCTACGACCTGTTGCGCGGGCGCTTCCCCGAGCAGCCGTACGAGCGGCATCTGATTCCGGGCTATGGGCATATCGACTGCATCTTCGGCAAAAACGCGGCGGTCGACGTTTATCCGCTGATCGTCAATTATCTGAACGCGCATTGACGACGGCGCATTGACGATGCGCCACGCGTTATCTGCGCGTGGCGGGTTCTCGTCGTGCCGTCATTCCGGTATGGTGGCTGCTGCGCATCGATCCCCTTCGCACTCTCCCGTCCATACCGATGAAAAAATTCTTTCTGGCCTTGTTCACCGCCGGGCTGCTCGGCAACGGCGTCGCCGCCACCCAGGTCCAGGCGGCCGAACTTCGCGTGATGACCTCGGGCGGCTTCACCGCCGCATATAAACAGCTCGGGCCGCAGTTCGCGGCGTCGACCGGCAACACGCTCGACACGATCCTCGGCCCGTCGATGGGTCAAGCGCCTGAAGCGATCCCGAATCGGCTCGCGCGCGGCGAATCCGCGGACGTCGTAATCATGGTCGGCTATGCGCTCGACGATCTGATCAAGCAGGGCAAGGTCATTCCCGGTTCGCGCGTGGAGCTCGCGGATTCGCGCATCGGCATGGTGGTGCGCGAGGGCGCGCCGAAGCCCGATATCAGCACCGTCGAAGGCCTGAAGGACGTGCTATTGCATGCGAAGTCGATCGCCTACTCGGACAGCGCGAGCGGCGTCTATATTCAGCGCGAGCTGTTCAAGCGGCTCGGTATCGAAGCTCAGGTCGGCGCGAAAGCGAAGATGGTGCCGAAGATTCCGGTCGCGTCGGTGGTCGCGAGCGGCGAGTATGAGATCGGCTTCCAGCAGGTCAGCGAGTTGCTGCCGGTGAA
>DATAQT010000255.1:0-7620 GCA_036264535.1 Paraburkholderia sp.
CACCGCGCGACGAGTCGTACCGCGAGGATGTGCTGACGGCGCAGCAGATCCCGCAACGCAATGCGCAGGATTTGTGGCGCAACCTGCGCGCGGGCGGCGAAACCGGCTGGGATTTCAGTTCGCGCTGGTTTGCCGACGGCAGGACGCTAGCGACCATTGACGTAACATCGCTAGTACCGGTGGACCTGAATTGCCTGATGGTGGAACTCGAACGCACGCTCGCGAAAGCCTACCGTGTGACCGGCGATGCGGGCCACGCGGAGAATTTCGAACAACGCGCACGGGTGCGCGCCGATGCGATCCGCCGGGTGCTGTGGGATCCGCAACTGCACGCGTTCGGCGACTACGACTCCGTGCGCCGCACACTCACGCACCGGCTCACCGCCGCGACCGTGTATCCGCTCTACGCCGGCGTCGCGACGCGCGACGAGGCGCGCGAAGTGGCGCAGACGATCCGCCACGGTCTGCTGCGCGCGGGAGGTCTCGCGACGACGCAGACCAACACCGGCCAGCAGTGGGACGAACCGAACGGCTGGGCGCCGCTGCAGTACCTCGCGGTGATGGGATTGCGCCGCTATAGCGAGCCGGAGCTCGCGCGTGAGATCGCGACGCGCTGGATCCGCACCGACATCGCGTACTACCAGCGCACCGGCCGGCTGGTCGAGAAGTACGACGTCGACGCGAGTGACAGGTCGGCGGGCGGCGGCGAGTATCCCCTGCAGGATGGCTTTGGCTGGACCAATGGTGTGCTGCGCGTGCTGATGCAGCTCTATCCGGAGGCGGTGAGTTCGACCAGGCCGGCCGATCTCCCGGGCGGTGCGGCGGGCGTATCGGATGCGGCGGCATCGGCGGCGGCCGCTCCGCAGACGTCGCACAGCACGTCGCACAGCACGTCGCCCGTGGGCCACTAGTCGCAAACAAGACGCAGCCGCGCCCTCGAGTTCCGAAGAGGTAGTAACGATACCAGGATGACCGGTTGACTGCCTGATGGCGCCGGAGCCCGTTACGATGTTTCGGATAGCTCGAACGGACGTTCGTCACCCTGGAAAGTCATCGAAGATGAATCGCAAACTCGACGTACCGTCGGCCGAACCGGTGCCGCCGCAGGCGCAGGCCGCAGCGGCCGCCAGGGCCGCCCCGCCCGCCGACGACGAAGCCGCCGCGCACTGGCAGCGCAATCTTTGCGTGTGCGTGTTCGGCTCGTTCACGACCATCGTCGCGATGACGCTGCTGCTGCCGTTCCTGCCACTCTATGTCGAGCAACTCGGCGTGAAGGATCATGCGGCGATCGTGCAGTGGTCCGGGGCCGCATTCGGCGCCACCTTCTTCAGCGCCGCGCTCGTCGCGCCGTTGTGGGGCAAGCTCGCCGACCTCTACGGCCGCAAGCTGATGCTGATCCGCTCGAGCCTCGGCATGGCCGTTGCGATGTCGTTGATCGGCATGGCGCATTCGGTGTGGCAACTGGTCGCGTTGCGGCTGCTCGCGGGGCTGCTCGGCGGATATGCGTCGGGCTCGATGATCCTCGTCGCGACGCAGACGCCGAAGGCGCGCTCGGGCTGGGCGCTCGGCGTCTTGTCGTCGGGGATCATGGCGGGCAATCTGGTCGGCCCGCTGTTGGGCGGCTTTTTGCCGCCACTGATCGGCATCCGCGCGACCTTTTGGGCCTCGGGCGCGGCGATCTTCGTCGCGTTTCTGGCGACGGCGTTTCTGATCCGCGAAAAGCCGATCCGCAAGCGCGCGGACAGCGCGTCGAAGCAGGGCGCGTGGGCGTCGGTGGACGACAAGGGGCCGGCCGTCGCGATGCTTGCCACGGGTCTGTTGCTGATGGTCGCGAACATGTCGATCGAGCCGATCATCACGATCTATGTAGCCCAGCTCACGAAGCCTCAAAGTGTGACGATGGTCGCGGGCTTCGTGATGTCGGGCGCGGCGCTCGGCGCCGTGATCTCCTCGTCGCGCCTGGGCAGGCTCGCCGATCGGGTCGGGCATTGGAACGTGATCGTCTGTTGCCTCGCCGTATCGGCGGTGCTGCTCGTTCCGCAGGCGTTCGTTACCGCGAGTTGGCAACTGATCGTGCTGCGTTTTCTGATGGGGATGGCACTGGGCGGTCTGTTGCCGTGCATCGCGAGCGTGATCCGCCACAATGTCCCCGCGAGCGTGACGGGCGCGATTCTTGGGTACTCGGTGTCGTCGCAGTACGCGGGGCAGGTGGCCGGGCCGCTGTTAGGCGGCTTCGTCGGCGGACATGTCGGAATGCGCGCGGTGTTTCTCGGCACCAGCCTGCTGATGGCGCTCGGCGCGCTCGCGAACTGGCGCGTGAAGTCGGGCAGGGGACGTTCAGCGATGAGGCGCTGATGACGTCCCCCTAACGGACGCGTGCTGCTTTATGCGATGTTTTCGAAAATTGCCGCGATCCCCTGTCCGCCGCCGATGCACATCGTCACGAGCGCATATCGGCCGCCAATACGCTTGAGCTCGTGGAGCGCCTTGACGGCGATCAGCGTTCCCGTCGCGCCAATCGGATGGCCAAGCGAGATGCCGGAGCCGTTCGGATTGACCTTGGCCGGATCGAGCCCGAGTTCCTGGGTAACCGCGCAAGCCTGGGCCGCGAAGGCTTCATTCGACTCGATGACATCGAGATCCTCGACCGACAAGCCCGCCCGTTGCAGCGCGAGACGCGTAGCCGGAACCGGGCCGATGCCCATGTAGAGCGGATCGACACCCGCGTGCGCGTATGCGACGAGGCGTGCCATCGGCGCGAGGCCGCGCGCGTCGGCTGCTGCGCGCGACATCAGCAGGACGGCCGCGGCTGCATCGTTGATTCCCGAGGCATTGCCTGCCGTCACCGTGCCGTTCTCTTTTGCAAACACGGGCTTGAGCTTCGAGAAATCGTCGATCGACGCATCGTGACGCAGATGTTCGTCGGTGTCGAACACGGTTTCACGCCCCTTCACCGTGCGCTTGACCGGCACGATCTGGCCAGCGAAGCGACCTTCGGCAATGGCCCGCGCCGCGCGCTGATGTGACTCGAGCGCAAGCGCATCCTGACGATCGCGCGTGATGCCGAAGCGGCTTGCAACGTTCTCGGCGGTGACGCCCATCGGCACGGTGTGGAAAGGATCGTTCAGTGCGCCCAGCATCATGTCGATGAGGCTCGTATCGCCCATGCGCGCGCCGAAGCGCGCGTCGGTCGTGATATAGGGCGCGCGGCTCATGTTCTCGGCGCCAGCGCCGATCGCCACCTCGGCGTCGCCGAGCAGAATGGTCTGCGCGGCCGAGACGATGGCCTGCAACCCCGACCCGCACAGACGGTTGACGTTGAACGCGGGCGTCGATTCGTGAATGCCCGCGTTGATCGCGGCGACGCGCGAGAGATAAAGATCCTTCGGCTCCGTGGCGATAACATTGCCGAACACCACGTGGTCGACGTCTTTCGCTTCGACGTTGGCTCGCGCCAGCAGCTCACGGATCACGATCGCACCGAGCTCGGTGGGGGGCACGTCCTTCAGGCTACCGCCGAACTTACCAATGGCGGTACGCACACCGCCGACGACGACGACTTCCTTGTTCATTTGCATTCCTGTTGAGCGGATTGTTTGGAAGCAATCCTATCAGCCAACGTAGGCCACCTGATTGACCAAAACAGCCCAAGTGGTGACAAATACGGCCACGACGCGGCACTCAACAAGACTTCCTTCAGTTCGCCACGGCCAGCGTCATGGCGCTGGCGATCGCCACTGGCGAATAGGCGCCCGACAGCGAGTACCCCATGTTGAAAACGAAATACGGCACGCCGCTCACCGGCGCGTCCGCGTACCGCACTCGCTGGCCGGTGGGATCCGCCTCGCGCTGCGACTCCGCCATGTGAGCATTCAGACTCGCGTGCTCGAGGCCGCATTCGAGACCAAGACGCTCGAGCACTTCGCGCTCGCCGATGTTCTCGCCTTCCATGAAGTAAGCGGTGAACAAGCGGTCGATCAATTCCGCCGTCTGCGCGCCGGTGCCGCGGCTCGCCGCGAACGTCACGAGGTCGTGTGCGGCAGTCGTGTTCGGCAACACCTGGATGCGGTCGAATGCGAACTCGATGCCCGCATCACGGCCTGCCTGCTGCACCTGCGCGCGCCTGGCGGCCACTGCTTCGGCACTACCGAGGCGGTCGCGATAGAACGCCTGGTACGGCATGCCGTCGAGAGGCGTGCGCGGCAGGAGCTGGTGAGATCGCCACTGCACCAGCACGCGCACATCGGGCCGCGAACTGGCGAAGCGCGACACGGCGACATCCAGATTGCGCTTGCCGATCAGACACCAAGGGCAGACGAAATCGAAATATGCCTCGATCTTAAGGACAGATCGCCCGGTTGCTTCGGAGTTTGCTTGCTCCGCGCCGTGGTCGCGCGACTCCGGGACCGTCGGGATGGTCGGTGTGATGTTCAACGTCATTCGGTATGGTTTCCTGGCCTGAGACTTCGATCGCCAGGAGTGCAGATGGGCTTGCGCCGTAACTGGTTTTCACTGGGGTTCTGGCCGGCCGATCATATTTGAAAACCCCTAGGCCGATTTGCTTTTTCGCGCCAAATATGCGGCTTATGTTCCGGTTCCCTCAGTCGCCAATCGAACGAATGACCCTCGCGGGGTTTCCGCCAACCAGCGTATTCGGAGGAACGTCGCGCGTGACGACCGAGCCCGCCGCAACGACAGAGTTTTCAGCTACCGTCACCCCGCCGATGATCGTCGCGCCGGCTGCGATCCAGACGTCTCGCTCGATCACGATCGGACTCGCCGTGACGCCGGCACGCCGCTGTGACGGTTCGATGGGATGACCCGATGTGATCAGGCTCACGTTTGGCCCGATCATCACGTCGTCGGCGATGTCGAGTCCGCCGAGGTCGTAGAAAGTGCAATTCTGATTGACGAAGACATTGCGCCCGACACGGATATCGACCCCGCCGGTCGTATAGAACGGCGGGACCAATACAAAGCTCTCGTCCACCGGCTTGCCGATCAGTTCGCTGAAGAGGGTGCGGACTTCGTCCGTATCGTTGAAGGTCAAGCGGTTGATGCGGGCGGTGATCGCCATCGCGCGCCTGACGTTTGCCAGCATGGCGGCTGACTCCGCTGTCTTCCGTTGAATTATCCTGGTGCGATCGTGATTCGGCATTCGTTGTTTTCCTCGGGGCGTAGCGCACCTGCAATGTTACCAACGGCTGGTGCGCGGGCCAGCCATACGCGGAATCGATAGCGCCTATCGGAATTCCATAGTGCCGGGCTCGTGCTCGTCGCCGGTAGACTCTGTCGCCATGATCGATGACACCTATGACCTTATCGTGGTTGGGGGCGGCGCGGTCGGGCTCGCGGCAGCCTCGGCCGGGGCGGCGGCGGGCCGCCGCGTGCTGCTCGTCGAGCACATTGACCGCATAGGCGGAACCACTGCGTTATCCGGTGGAATGATCTGGATTCCCGATAATCACAAGATTCGCGAAGCGGGTGTGCACGACGAGGCAGGGCATCGTTCGGCTACCGCCAATGCACATGCGCCGCAGGGCGGGGTGCGTCTCGCCCTGTCCGCTGGCGCGGCACTGAGCCCGCCGTCGCACGGCGTGGACGATGCGCTCGCGTTCTGGGTGCCTGTTTCGTGCTGGACGCGAGACGACGGCACGCAGGCGACGTTTCCGCACACGGTGACGGACCGTGCGAAGCCGGGTCTGATTGCGGTGAACCGGCAAGGCAAGCGCTTCGTGAACGAGGCCGTGTCGTACCACGAGTTCGTGCGCGCACAACTTCGCGAGCGCAACGATGCGAGGTGGGCATGGCACATCTGTGACAACCGGTTCTTCTGGAAATACGGGCTGGGCAAAGTGCGGCCATTCGCGTTGTCGACCCGCCGCGAAGTCGCGAGCGGTTACCTCAGCCGAGCGCGCACGCTCGCCGAACTGGCCGAGCGCATCGAAGTGCCGCCCGCCACGTTGCAGCAGACCGTGGAGCGCTTCAACGCAGGCGCGAGAGCGGGGCGTGACGACGAGTTCGGACGCGGCGCGAACATCTATCAACGCCACCTCGGCGATGCCGATCACCAACCCAATCCCTGCGTGGCGCCGATCGAGCATGGCCCCTTCTACGCGGTCGCCGTTTTTCCCGGCGATCCCGGCATGGCCGCCGGCCTCATGACCGACGAGCACGCCCGCGTGCTGCGCGCAGACGACACCCCAATCGAAGGCCTCTATGCGTGTGGGAACGATATGCACTCGGTGATGAACGGAGCGTATCCGGGCCCTGGCATCACGCTAGGGCCAGCCCTGGTGTTCGGCGTGATCGCGACGCAGCACGCGCCTGGCTATAAGTTGAGCATATAGGTGCTCTCGGAAATCAGTAGTTTTGCTCGCGAAAACACGGACCTACACTGGGCCCTATCGCACGGAGTTCAATTCGATGATTGAATCACCCACCTCGCTGTCCGAAGTACGACTGCTGATCGACGGCCGTTGGACCGATGGCGCCGACCAGATGGCGGTGCTCGACAAATACCGTCTCACGCCCTGCGCAAGGCTGCACGTGGCGTCGCAGGAGCAGGCGCGCGCCGCGGTGGCCGCCGCGCAACGCGCGTTCGACGCGTCGACGCTGACGCCGTACGAGCGCGGCGCCGTGCTCGAGCGCGCCGCGGCGATACTCGAACGCGAAACCCCGCGGCTCGTTGCTGTATTGCAGACCGAGGGCGGGTTTACGCTCACGGACGCGCAAGGCGAAATCCGCCGTTGCCTGCTAACCTTCCGGCTCTCCGCCGAAGAGGCGCGCCGGCTCGCCGGCGAGATGGTGCCGCTCGACGGCGCACCGCAACAAGCCGGCCGGCTAGGCTTCACGATGCGCGTGCCGCTCGGCGTGGTCTGCGCGATCACGCCGTTCAACGCGCCGCTGAACACGGTTGCGCACAAGGTGGCGCCGGCGCTGGCGGCGGGCAACGCCGTCGTGCTCAAGCCATCGGCACACACACCCGCCATCGCGAACATGATGGCGTCGAGTTTGCTCGAAGCGGGCTTGCCGCCGGGGCTCATCAACATCGTGCACGGCGGCGCGGATGTCGCCGGCTGGCTGATCGACGAACCGGCGGTGCGCTTTTTCGCGTTCACGGGTAGCACCGAGGTCGGCCGCTCGATCCAGCAGCGCGCCGGGCTGCGGCGCACGCAGATGGAACTCGGCAGCATCGCGTTCACCATCGTCGACGACGACGCGAACCTCGATCAGGCGCTGCCGAAAATCGTCGCGGCAGGTTACCGGAAGGCGGGCCAGGTGTGTACGTCGATCCAGATGCTGCTCGTGCAGCGCAGCCGCATGGAGGAAGTCAAAGCGCGTTTGACGGAACTCGTCGGAGAGCTGCGCTTTGGCGACCCCCGCGACCCGTCGACACTGGTCGGCCCGGTCATCAGTCTCGCGTCGGCCGAGCGTATCGAAAGGTGGATCGACGATGCGGTGGCGCGAGGCGCAAGCAGGCTGGTGGGTGGCGCGCGTGAGGGCGCGGTCGTTCCGCCGACGCTGCTCGCCGACGTCAACCCGAATTCACAGGTGAGCTGCCAGGAAGTGTTTGGCCCGGTGATGTCGCTCGTGCCGTTCGATACGCTCGATGAAGCG
>DATAQT010000311.1:0-9816 GCA_036264535.1 Paraburkholderia sp.
CAACAGCAGAGAGACGAAATTGTATGGTGTGCTTTAGGGTCTGTCAATACCAATTGGCCATCCTGGCGGGGCCGACATCACCCTGGCCGGGAGGCAGACCCGCGCCGCTCAACGCGCGAGCAATTCCAGCTTGTCCTTCACGTCCTTGAATTCGTCGGCTTCCGGCAGCGGCGCCTTCGTCTTTGTGATGCTCGGCCAGCCCTTGGCGAGATCGGCGTTTAGCGCGATGAAGTCCTGCTGGTCGCCCGGCACGTCTTCTTCAGCGTAAATGGCGTTCACCGGACATTCGGCGACGCACACTGCACAGTCGATGCACTCATCGGGGTCGATCGCGAGGAAGTTGGGACCTTCGCGAAAGCAGTCCACCGGGCACACATCGACGCAGTCGGTATAGCGGCACTTGATGCAGCTTTCGGTCACAACGTGAGTCATTCAGGCAGCTCCTGCATACGGAATCAGGGAAGGCGCGTACGCCAAAAGAGTTATTGTAACGTAACGTCAAGAGGTGTATGAAGCATCGGCCCGCGCGTCTTATATGTTTTTGTGATTAGTTTATGGGGGGGCCGCAAGTGCCTACGGACGGCCGGCGAAGGCCCCCTTGCACGATGGATCCGAACGCATTCGGGTAACATGCGTCAGGTTGGCGCGCCGTTCGGCTCGGCGCGTTCGTTGCATGGGTGCCGTGAGCCCTTTTCGTTTTTTCAGCGGTCCAGTTCGTACCATCATGATTATTACTTCGCTGCTCGATACCGATCTGTACAAGTTCACGATGATGCAGGTGGTGTTGCATCACTTCCCCGCCGCGAACGTGGAGTACCGCTTCCGCTGCCGCACGTCGAACGTCGATCTGGTGCCGTACATCGACGAGATCCGCGGCGAAGTGCGCAAGCTCTGCGAACTGCGTTTCACCGACGACGAGCTCGACTACCTGGGGCGCATGCGCTTCATCAAGGGCGACTTCATCGAGTTCCTCGCGCTGTTCCATCTGAACGAGAAGTACATTTCGATCACGCCGTCGCCGAAGGGCAATGGCGAAATCGACATCGACATCAAGGGGCCGTGGCTGCATACGATCCTCTTCGAAATCCCGGTGCTCGCGATCGTCAACGAAGTCTATTTCCGCAACACCCAGCAAACGCCCGACTACCATGTGGGCCGCGACCGCCTGCTCGAGAAGATCCAGTTGCTCGGCGCGCGTCCGGAATTCGCCGACTGCAAGATCGCCGATTACGGCACACGCCGCCGTTTCTCGAAGCAGTGGCACGAGGAAGTGATACTCACGCTGAAGGACGGCCTCGGCGAGCAGTTCGCGGGCACGAGCAACGTCTTCTACGCGATGAAGCACAGCCTGACGCCGCTCGGCACGATGGCGCACGAGTATCTGCAGGCTTGCCAGGCGCTCGGTCCACGCCTGCGCGACTCGCAGATCTTCGGCTTCGAGATGTGGGCGAAGGAATATCGCGGCGACCTCGGGATTGCGCTCTCCGACGTGTACGGCATGCAGGCGTTCCTGCGCGACTTCGACATGTACTTCTGCAAGCTGTTCGACGGCGCGCGCCACGATTCCGGCGATCCGTTCGACTGGGGCGAGCGCCTGCTCAAGCACTACGAGGCGAATCGCTGCGACCCGCGCACCAAGGTCCTCGTGTTCTCCGATGCGCTCGACATCCCGAAGGTCCTGCAGCTATACGAGCGCTTCCGTGGCCGCTGCAAGCTCGCGTTCGGCGTCGGTACCAATCTGACCAACGACCTCGGCTACAACCCGCTGCAGATCGTGATCAAGATGGTTCGCTGCAACGGTCAGCCGGTCGCGAAACTGTCGGACTCTCCGGGCAAGAACATGTGCGAGGACAAGGCGTATCTCGCGTATCTGCGTCAGGTGTTCGGCATCGCGCAGCCGGAAGAAGAGGCGGCGAAGTAGCGCGCTTCGCGTTTCATCGCCGGTTCATGATCTGCTCGCGTTCGGAGTAGCGTGGCGACAGTGTCGCCGCGTTCCCGACGCCCGGCAATATGCCGTTCGGCCAGGGTGTTCGCGCGAAGGGCGGCCGGTATAATCCTCGCCATATCGCACGGCTGTCGACACGAGGATTTCGCCATGGACACATCGATTGCCCGCCGCAACATTCTGGCACGCATCCGCGCCGCGCAAGGGCGTGAGCCCGAGCCGAGCGCCGCCGAGCGCGAAGCCGCGGCGGACTATCTCGCGCGTCATCCGGCCGGTCCGCGCCCAGACATGCCCGCCGATCTGTGCACGCGCTTCATCGAAGAAGCGCAGAACATGGCGACCACCGTCGACACCGTTCAAACCCTCGCCGATGTGCCCGCCGCCGCGCATCGTTATCTGACGCAACACGGCTTGCCGTTGCAGGCCATCGCGTGGCAAACGCTGCGCGATTTGCCGTGGTCCGAAGCGGGCCTCGCCGTCGAATTTCGCAAGCCGCAAGACAATGACGTGGTCGGTCTCACCGGCTGCTTCTGCGCGACCGCGGAGACCGGCACACTCGTGTTGCTGTCCGGGCCCGAGACGTATGCGTCGGCCGGGCTGCTGCCGGAGACGCATATCGCGATCGTGCCGGCCTCGCGCATCGTCGCGGGTCATGAAGAGGCGTTCGGCCTGATCCGCAAGGAACGCGGCGAGCTGCCGCGCGCGGTCAATTTCGTGTCGGGGCCATCGCGTACCGGCGACATCGAGCAGACCATCGTGCTGGGCGCGCACGGCCCTTACCGGGTGCATGCGATCGTCGTTCAGGATGCTTGAACGCGTCGCGCGGCGGCGTGGTGGCGCATCTGCAACATACGCAGGATCTCCCGTGCGTGCGATCGCAAACCGACGCACGGTCCGTATCCGCATGAGTTCGCGGGCGGGCCGCGTGGGCCTGTGGCTCGCCGTTGCGTCGATGCTCGCGCTGTGCTCGCCACCCGTGCTGGCCGCGACGATCGACGGCGCGCATCTGTCGGCGCTGTGGGGCTTGCCCTTCGCGGGCGTGCTGCTGTCGATCGCGATCTTTCCGCTCGTCGCGCCCGTCTTCTGGCATCACCACTTCGGCAAGATCGCGGCGGCGTGGGCGCTCGCGTTCATCGCGCCGTTTACCTTGAGCTTCGGCGCGAGCGCGGCGCTCGGCGCGCTCGCGCATGCAATGCTCGGCGAGTACCTCCCGTTCATCATTCTGCTCACCGCGCTCTATACCGTCGCGGGCGGCATCTGCGTGCGCGGCAATCTGCGTGGCACGCCGCGTCTGAACACCGCGATTCTCGCGCTCGGCACCTTGCTCGCGAGCGTGATGGGTACGACGGGCGCGGCGATGCTGCTGATCCGCCCGCTGCTGCGCGCCAACGACAATCGCCGCCATGTGACCCACGTGGTCGTGTTCTTCATCTTCCTCGTCGCGAACGTCGGGGGCGCGCTGTCACCGCTCGGCGACCCGCCGCTGTTCCTCGGCTTTCTCGAAGGCGTGAGCTTTTTCTGGACCACCACGCATCTCGCGCGGCCGATGCTGTTCGTGAGCGGCATGCTGCTCGCCGCCTTCTACGCGCTCGACTCGTACTACTTTCACCAGCGCGAGGAGGAGCGTTCGGCTTTTCTCGATCCGACGCCGGTCGGCGCGCCGCTCCAGATAGACGGCAAGATCAATTTGGTGCTTCTGGCCGCGATGATCGCGCTCGTGCTGATGAGCGGATTGTGGCGCCCGCAAATCGCGTTCGACGTGTTCGGCACGCACCTCGCGTTGCAAAACATCGTGCGCGACGCCGCGCTGATCGTGGTCACGCTGCTGTCGCTCGCGTTGACGCCGCGCGCGGCCCGCGCGGGCAACGACTTCAACTGGGCACCGATCGAGGAAGTCGCCAAACTGTTCGCCGGCATCTTCGTGACGATCGTGCCGGTCATCATGATCCTGCACGAGGGAGAAGCCGGCGCGTTCGCCGGCGTCGTCCATCTGGTCAACGAGCCGTCTGGTGAGCCGCGCGACATCATGTACTTCTGGGCGACCGGCCTGCTATCTTCGTTTCTCGACAATGCGCCGACCTACCTCGTGTTCTTCAACCTGGCCGGCGGGGATGCGCAGACCCTGATGACCACCGGCGCGACCACGCTCGCAGCGATTTCGGCCGGCGCGGTGTTCATGGGCGCGAACAGCTACATCGGCAACGCGCCGAACTTCATGGTCAAGGCGATCGCGCAATCGCGCGGCGTGCGCATGCCGAGCTTTTTCGCGTATCTGGGCTGGTCTGGCGCGGTGCTGCTGCCGTTGTTCGCGCTAACCGGCTGGCTCTTTTTTGGACGCTGACTCTTCGACACCGAGGCACCCCTCGACGTGCGATACGGAGACTTGCAATGCAGAAAATTCTCGTTGCCCGTTCGATCTTTCCCGATGTGATCGACCGGCTCAAACAGTACTTCGACGTCGACTGGAACGAGGGCGACGTGTTGCCCGCCGACGAGTTGCAACGTCGTCTCGCGGACAAGGACGGCGCGCTGACGGCCGGCGAGATGATCGACGCGCGCGTGCTCGCCGCGGCACCGCGTCTGCGGGTCGTGTCGAACATGGCGGTCGGCTACAACAACTTCGAGATGGCCGCGTTCAACGCGGCGAACGTACTCGGCACCAACACGCCGGACGTGCTGAACGAATCGACCGCCGACTTCGGCTGGGCGCTGATGATGGCCGCCGCGCGCCGTATCGCCGAATCGGAGCACTGGCTGCGCGCCGGGCATTGGCAGAAGTGGAGCTACGACGGCTTCCTCGGCGGCGACCTGTACGGCTCGACGCTCGGCGTGATCGGCATGGGCCGCATCGGCCAGGCGCTCGCGCGGCGCGCGCAGGGCTTCAACATGCGGGTCATCTATCACAACCGGTCGCGTGTCGCGCCGCAGATCGAGGCAGAGCTGAACGTGGAGTACGTGTCGAAGGAGGATCTGTTGCGGCGCGCCGACCACGTCGTGCTCGTGCTGCCGTACACGAAAGACAACCACCACACGATCGGCGCGGCCGAACTCGCGCTGATGAAGCCGAGCGCGACGCTCACGAACATCGCGCGCGGCGGCATCGTCGACGATGCCGCGTTGGCCGACGCGCTGCGTGACAGGCGCATCGCTGCGGCCGGTCTCGACGTGTTCGAGGGCGAGCCGAACCTGAATCCGGCGCTGCTAGAGGTGCCGAACGTCGTGCTGACGCCGCACATCGCGAGCGCGACCGAAACCACACGTCGCGCCATGGCGAATCTCGCGGCGGACAACCTGATTGCTGGGCTGGGCGTTGGACCGCGTGCCGGTCAGCCGCCGAATCCGATCAACCCCGACGTGATCGGCAAGGCGCGTTCATGACGATGATTCTGGTGGCGGCCGTCGCGGTGCTGGCGGTCGCCCTCGTGATTGCACTGGCCTTGCTGATGCGCGGTCACGAGCGCACGGAACAGCACGAGCAGTTCGAGATGCTGAACGAACGCCTCGATGCCGTCGTCGACGCGCAGGCGCACACCGCCGAGCGCCTCGAGCGGCAACTGCGCAACGACATCGCCGAGACCGCGCGCGTGTCACGCACCGAGCAAAGCAGCGGCTTCGCGCATTTTCAGCAGACGCTCGCCGCACAGTTCAGCAGCATGACGACGGTGCAGGCCGGCAAGATCGACGGTTTCGCGCAGCAGCTCGATGCCGTGCGTCACAGCCTGCAGGCGCAGGCGCAGCAGGCGCGCGACGAGCAGGGCCGCTCGCTGAAGCAGTTCGGCGACACGCTGAGCCTGCAACTCGGGCAACTGACCGAGGCGAACGACCGGCGCTTCGCCGAAGTGCGCGCGACGATCGAGCAGCGCCTGAAGGACATCGAGGCGAACAACGCGACGCGGCTCGAGGAAATGCGCCGCACCGTCGACGAAAAACTGCACGCGACGCTCGAGCAGCGGCTCGGCGAATCGTTCAAGCTCGTCTCCGACCGGCTCGAACAGGTGCATCGCGGCCTTGGCGAAATGCAGACCTTGGCGGCCGGCGTCGGCGATCTGAAGCGCGTGCTGACCAACGTGAAGACACGCGGCACCTGGGGCGAAGTGCAGCTCGAAGCCTTGCTCGAACAGCTGCTGACCGCCGATCAATACGCGAAGAACGTCGCGACGGTGCCGAAGAGCGCCGATCGCGTGGAGTTCGCGATCCGGCTGCCGGGGCGCTCGGAGCCCGGCGGCGCGAATACGCCGGTCTGGCTGCCGATCGACGCCAAATTCCCACGCGAGGACTACGAGCGCCTGATCGAAGCGCAGGAGCGCGCCGATCCGGTCGCGGTCGAGGAAGCATCGCGCGCGCTCGAGGCGCGCATTCGCGCGGAGGCGCGCACGATCGCGGAGAAGTACGTGGCGCCGCCGCATACGACCGACTTCGCGCTGCTATTCCTGCCGACCGAAGGCCTGTACGCGGAAGTGCTGCGCCGACCGGGGCTCACGGATTTGCTGCAGCGCGACTATCGCGTGACGATTGCGGGGCCGACCACGTTGACCGCGTTGCTCAATAGCCTGCAGATGGGTTTTCGCACGCTTGCGATCGAAAAGCGTTCGAGCGAGGTGTGGCAGGTGCTCGGTGCGGTGAAGACCGAGTTCGGCAAATTCGGCGATGTGCTCGCCAGGACCAAGGCGCAGCTCGAAACCGTCACGCGTTCGATCGAGGCCGCGGAAACGCGCACGCGCATGATGAACCGCAAGCTGCGCGACGTCGAGGCGTTGCCGGGCGAAGAGGCGAGCGGGTTGCTCGGCGATGCGCTGTCGGGTGTGGAACCTGATGAGCAGTGAAGTGAGCGGCGCGGGAGCTCAAGCCCCGGCAGCCAGCCGCTCCAGCGCATCGCCTGTCACGCGTACGACGCGCCAATCAGGCAACACCGTCGCGCCCAGTCTCTGATAGAAGCTGATCGCAGGCGTGTTCCAGTCGAGCACCGTCCACTCGAAGCGCGCGCATTGCCGTTCGACCGCCAATGCCGCGACGTGCCGCAAGAGCGCGGTGCCGAGTCCGTTGCCGCGCTGCGCGGGCTGCACGTAGACGTCTTCGAGATAGAGTCCGCGGCGCCCCGCGAAGCTCGAAAAATTGTGGAAGAACAGCGCATAGCCGACGATGCGTCCCGCGTCTTCGGCAACCAGCGCCTCGATCGACGGCCGCGCGCCGAACAGCGCGTCACGCAGGCTTTCTTCCGTCGCGACGAAGATGTGTGCAAGGTCTTCGAACTGCGCGAGCTCGTACGTGAGCGCGAAGATTGCTCCGGTATCCGCGGGCATGGCGGCGCGGATCGTCGCGGACATTACGCTTCTTCCGGTGCGTCGGCCAGATGGATTTCGATGCCACCGAAGCGCGACGCGACCCAGTTGTACGCGTGGCACGCGATCCACAACAACACGAAGCCGAGGATCGCGTTCAGCAGCAGCGCGCTGAACACCGTGCTCAGCTCGACCGAGCCGTAGCGCACGAACGCGACCACCACGCCGAGCAGCACGATCGGCACCGAGAACGTCAGATACACGAGGATCAGCGCTTTGGCGGTCTGTCCGGGTGCGATGAACGAGATCTGTTTTTTCATGTAAGTCAAACCCGTGTGTCGTAGTAGTGGTAGTGGGTGAAGTGCCGATGTTGTGCGATCGATGCGCCGCGTGCAACGTCAGATGAGCCCGTCGAACAGCATGATCGACACGCTTTCGCCGACGTCGATGTCGCCCTCGTCATGGCCCAGCACGATGAAGCAGTTCGCTGCGCTCATCGTGCTCAGCACGCCCGAGCTTTGCGACCCAGTCGGACTCACGTGCCAGTGTCCGTGTGCGTCCTGTTCGGCGATGCCGCGCTGGAATTCGGTGCGGCCCGCGCGCTTGCCCAGCGCCACGCGGCTCGTCGCGTGAATCACCGGCAGCGGCCGCGGCGTCGCGCCGGCCATCAGCAGCAGCGCCTCGCGCACGATCTGATAGAACGTCACCATCACGGCGACCGGATTGCCCGGCAGGCCGAAGAATAGCGCAGGATTGCCGAGTCCTGGCTGCGCGCCGGACCATAAGCGGCCGAACGCGAGCGGCCGGCCGGGACGCATCGCGAGACTCCAGAAGGCGACGTCGCCGAAGGTCTGCAGCAGTTGCTTCGTGAAGTCGGCTTCGCCGACCGACACGCCGCCCGAGGTCAACACCACGTCGGCATTGGCCGCGGCGCTGTGCAGCGCGGCTTCGAGCGCGGCCGGCTCGTCGCGCACGACGCCGAGATCGAGCGCGTCGACGTTCAGGCGGCGCAGCATCGCAAACAGCGTGTAGCGGTTGGAGTCGTAGACCGAGCCGGCGTCGAGCGGTTCGCCGAGCGAGCGCAGCTCGTCGCCGGTCGAAAAGAACGCGACGCGCAGACGCCGCCGCACGCTGACTTCGCCGATGCCGAGCGACGCGAGCAGTCCGAGGTCCGACGCACGCACGATGCGGCCAGCCCGCAACGCGACGTGGCCGCGCGCGAGATCTTCGCCGGCGCGGCGGCGGTTCGCGCCCGCCGCCACCACGCTGGCGGCGACGCGGATCGACGCGGAATCCGCGCTGTCGCGCTCCACGCTTTCCTGCGGCACGACGGTGTCGCAACCGGCGGGAATGCACGCGCCCGTCATCACGCGCACGCACTGGTTCGCCGCGACGCGGCCCGCAAACGGATGTCCGGCGAGCGCCTTGCCGGCGATCGTCAGCTCGACGCTGTCCGCGCCGCCTCGCGTACCGCTTGCGAGCACGGCGTGGTTGAACGCGTAGCCGTCCATCGCGGAGTTGTCGTGCGCGGGCACGTCGATCGGCGACACGATATCGGCGGCGAGCACTCGGTCGAGCGCATCGCGCAACGACACGCGCTCGACCGCCGCGACCGGCGTTGCCCACTGCCGGACAATCGCCTGAGCGGCCGGGACGGGTAGCGCGTGAGGATCGTACTGCGCGACGCAGCGGGAAAAGTCGTTGAGCGTGGTCATGAAGGACTGGGCGTCGCGACCGGAGATGGGCGCGGCTATTGCCGTGCGGCCGGAGCGGATGTCAGCCGGGGCCTCGATTACGTTCGAGGTCGGCGAGTTCTTGTAACGAGTTGGCATTGTAGAACGCGTGCTCGTCGGTAAAGACGACTTCGACCGTCTTGTGGCGCGCGTACCACGCGCGGACCTTGCGCTCGCCGGCGGCCAGAAACGCCGCCAGGTCGTCCTTGAGGTCGGTGCGCATCAGCGCGAACACCGGGTGCAGCGAGGTTTCGCCGCGGGCGTCGGCGGTGGTGACGGTGGCGATGTCGGCGTCGTTCGCGTCGAGTGCTTGCGCGAGGCGCGCGGCGAGGTCGGCGGGCAGCCACGGCGAATCGCAGGGCGCGCTCAGCAGGTACGTGGTGCCCGCGGCACGCAGTCCGGCGAGCATGCCAGCGAGCGGGCCGGGAAAGTCGGGGAGGGTGTCGGCCACGAGCGTCGCGTGATACGGGGCGCCGAGTGCCGCATAAATGTCGGGATGGCGGTTCGCGCTGATCATGAGCGGGCCGGCCTGCGGCGCGAGGCGCCACAGCACGTGAGCGGCGAGCGGCTCGCCGTGAAGCGGCTGCAGCCCTTTGTCGATACCGCCCATGCGCGTGCCACGCCCACCCGCGAGCACGAGGCCAGTGATCTGTTCGCGGGCGATGGGCATGCGCCGGCCGCTCAGCCGCCGATGTAGGACATTTCGACGCGCCGCCCAGCCGGCTCTCCGGTATCGGCCGGCTGGCTGCCGCGCAGTTGCGAATAGCGGTCGCTGCGGCCCTGCCAGATTTCGGCAATGGCGGTGGCGATCCCGGCATCGCTAGCGCCGCCCCGTAGCAGCGCGCGCAGATCGTGACCG
>DATAQT010000385.1:0-6772 GCA_036264535.1 Paraburkholderia sp.
GATTCCGCGCAAGCTGCTGCAAAAAGGCGTGCGCGACATGGTGCGTATCTCCGATGCACGCATGAGCGGCACGAGCTATGGCGCGTGCGTGCTGCACGTGGCGCCCGAGGCGTTCGTCGGCGGGCCGCTGGCGTTGGTGCAAAACGGCGATCTGATCGAACTCGATGTGCCGCGCCGCAAGCTGAGTCTGTTGGTATCGGACGAAGAACTCGCGCGCCGCGAGGCCGCGTGGGTCAAACCGGCGCCGAGGTTCGAGCGCGGCTACGGCGCGCTGCATCAGGCGCATGTGCTGCAGGCGGACCAGGGCTGCGACTTCGACTTCCTGCAGCGCGGCGGCGCGAGTCCCGAGAGTTCGGGCGAGCCGGAGATTCACTGAGGCTCAATACCCCACGCGATATACGCGCCCCGTCTGCGCGCCTTCCACGCTGCGCAGATAAGCGAGCGCCGCGCGTTGCGCGCTGACCGGCTCGAAGCCGCGAAAGAATGGCGCGTAGGCGTCCATCGCCTCGGTCAGCACGGTCGGACTCACGACGTTGATGCGCAGCCCGCGCGGCAGCTCGATCGCCGCGCCGCGCACGAACCCTTCGAGCGCGAGGTTGACGGTTGTCGCGCTCGCGCCCTGGAGGATCGGCTCGTCGGCGAGAATGCCGCTCGTCAACGTGAACGAACCGCCGTCGTTCACATAGGGCAGCGCCGCGAACACGACGTTGATCTGGCCCATCAGCTTGTCGCGCAACCCGACCCAGAACTGCTCGACGCTCATCTGCGTCAGGGGACCGAAATGGACCTTGCCGGTCGCGGTGACGACGCCGTCCACCTTGCCGATGTCGCGAAACAGCCGCTCGACACTCGCCGGGTCCGTGCTGTCGACGTGGTATTGCCCGCGCGTCGCGCCTACCTCGATCACTTCGTGACGCGCCTTCAACTCCGTGCTGACGGCCTGGCCCAGGGTGCCCGTGGCCCCGATGACGACGATTTTTTTCATCCGCAACTCCGTTAAAGAACCTAGGTTAAACAAAGCACAGCACGCACCAGAATTAAACGGTGCGTGCTGCGTTATTGCCTGATTAATCGGAATAAACGCGGTAATTCAAACGCGCGCATATAAAGGGATGATACGCGCGCCCGCTTATTTCAGCCGCTGCAATTCGATCACGCGCGCGGGTCGCAAATGATTGAGCGCGTAATGAATGCGGCCGCGATCCTGGCGCTGTCCGACCGGACGCGGGTCGTTGTACTGATAGTCGGCCGAGTAGGCGCCGAGCGGCTCGGCCATGCCTTTGTCGATCACGGCATAGCCCGGCTCGAGCGCGAGCAGCAGGTGATTGCCGCCGACCCGACTGTCGAAGCCGGCCATGCCGTCCGTCGACTCGGGCACGCTGTTCTCGAGCGTCGCATTGCTGGTGGTGACCGCGTCGGGCGAGATCGCGCTGTGGCCCGCCAGACGGGCCGCTTCGAGGTTCTTGCCGTCGGTGTCGACCGTGCTGTCGTGCGTGCGGTCGTTATGCATGTCCGTGGTCCGCGGGTCCTTCGGGTCCGGCTTCGTGCCGGCGTTTTCGGGTTTGCTGATCGCGCTGTTCATCTTGCATTCTCCTGAAGAGGACATGGTCGAAGAAGGGAGCAAAAGCCGTTCCGACTGACACGGCGCCGCTGTGCGCGGGACTCGCGATCCGCACCCGCCATGCTCCGATGCGAGCGACGTTGGCCTCGCGATTGAGGGGCGATGACGTCCGCGATTCATTTCGTTTTTTTTAATGGACGCGTATTTTCTACAGAGTATGATCTTACTCCTGCGATCGATGCGCGGTTGAATTGGCGACATGCTCCGCCTGTTTCAGCATGGTCGGAAAAAACGAACAACAAATGCCGCGCGACTGAGAACATGTTACGGGGCTTCAGGGGCGGGTGACTCATGCACTTCGATGCTGCATTCACACATCGCGGCTATCTGTTGAATTGCGAACCGGCGCGCTCGGGCGACGGCTCCTGGCAACCCTATGTGGTGATCTCGCGCTCGAGCGACGGCGAACTGGTCGCCAACCGTTTCTTCCCCACCGAGCTGCGCTTCCCCGACGAAGCCGCCGCCATCGCGCACGCGCGCGATTGGGCCGTGCGCTGGATCGACGCGAGCAGCCTGACGATCTGAAGTCAGGCGCCGCTGCGCGCGTGCCGCCGCGCGTCAATGCGAGTCAACGCAAGTCGACCCGAGTCGTCCCGCGCGCTGCCGCGCGGGCCGCGTTAAAACGCGGTAATCTCTGCTGAATAACCACTTCGAACCGTGCCCACCGCACGGCGCCGTCCCTTATGTCCAACGCGCCTTCCCACAACTGGGGCCTCGAACAGATCGTCGCCGACCTGCGCGCCTCGCGCGAACAATTGCATCGCACGCGGCATCCGCTCGGCATTCGTGAGTTGCCGTCGCGCGAAGCGGTGGTCAACATCGTGGCCGGCCTGCGCGCGGCGATGTTTCCGACGCATTACGGCGCGCCCGATCTGACCGACGAGACGGTCGACTACTACGTCGGCCATACGCTCGAAAGCACGTTGCGGCTGCTCGCCGAACAGATTCGCCGCGCGCTGCGCTTCCTGCCCGAGTTCGGCGCGACGCCGGACGCCGAGTTGCAGGAGCGCGCGTTCGCGGTGGCGCGCGAGTTCGGGACCCAGTTGCCGGCCATCCGTGCGGTGCTCGTCAGCGACATCCAGGCTGCTTTCACCGGCGACCCCGCCGCGCAGCACATCACCGAAATCCTGTTGTGCTATCCGGGCGTGTGGGCGATGACGCATCATCGGCTCGCGCATGCGTTGCATCGGCTCGGTGTGCCGCTGCTCGCGCGCTTCATCAATGAGATCGCGCACTCGGCGACCGGCATCGACATTCATCCGGGCGCGACGATCGGGCCGAGCTTCTTCATCGATCACGGCACCGGCGTGGTGATAGGCGAGACCGCGATCATCGGCGAGCGCGTGCGCGTGTACCAGGCGGTCACGCTCGGCGCGAAGAGCTTCGCGGCCGACGAGGACGGCACGCTGATCAAGGGCAACGCGCGGCATCCGATCGTCGAGGACGACGTCGTGATCTACGCGGGCGCGACGATCCTCGGACGCGTGACGATCGGGCGCGGCTCGGTGATCGGCGGCAACGTCTGGCTCACGCATAGCGTGCCGCCGGGCAGCAGCGTATCGCAAGGCAAGATCCGCGAAGGAGAGCGCACTGATGATGGGCACAAGTGATGCGCAGCTGGCCGCGTGCTGATGCATCGCCGGGGCTTACATGCGCCAATGCCGCAGCCATGGCAACGCATGCATGCCATGCAGCCACACATGCTCGCCGATAAACCACGCGGCCACCCACGACGCCGCCACGACGATCAGATCGCAGTGCCCGCTATTCCATAAATGCAACGAGTGCCGCCCGGCGATCCACGGCACGCCGAGCGGATTCGGCCAGTCGGCGAGCAGATGCATCAGGCCCCCGCATGCAAAGCCGAACGCGGGGGCGGCATAGATCGAATGTCCGAGCGTGTGATACGACACCGCGAGCAACGCGAGCCAGCCGATGCCCCAATGCGTCAACGTGCGATGCGTGATCCACAGCCGCCGCGCGCGCGACCACCATGCGACTTCGAGCCAGTCCGGCGCGGTGCTGCCCGCCACACCGGCGATGAAGCTCAGCAGCACGCCTGGATGAAACGGACCGCCGCCGCTGCGCGCGACGATTGCCGCCGCGATGATGCCGGCCGCGAAACCGGTCGCATGATGCGCTTTGCTGGATGCCATCGACACTCGCGGCATGCCTGCCGCGCGAAAAACAAAGGGCGGCCATGTTCGCAGATGAGCGGATAAAAAAATAGCCGATGCGCGAGATAAAAAATTCACGCATCGGCTGATGGCGCACGGCGTTCACGTGCGACGCGACGCTCAGGTCGCGCAGCGCGCGATATCGAAGCGCATTTCCTCTTCAGGAGGATCGTCGGGCGCATTGGCCGGATGCATGACCTTGATTACGGTGGTGCCATTGAGCGGCGTCAACGTGATGAAGTACGAGTTGTTCGAATCGGCACCGACCGCGAGTTCGATCGCGGCGCCGGCGTGCGAGGTACGCACACGCGACAGACGCTCTTCGAGGCAGGCCGCGATGGCTGCGGGCGGGCGTGACGACGACACGTACACGAGCGGCGCGGACGCATCGCGCGCGGGGCCGCCCGACGAACCGCAGGCGGCGAGGGTGGCAGTGAGGGCGACAGCGGGGGCAAGCAGGAGGAGTCTTTTCATGGTCCGATCGTCGGCGTTCCCGTTCATGCATGGGAAGGTGAGGCACGGGCGAAGCGCGATGCGCTGGCATGCAACGCGATGCTTCGCGACGAAGCCGCTGTGCAGCGTCGCGCTCTCGCGGCGTCGCACGACGGCCGGGGCAGTATACCGAGCCTCGGTTGAGGTCGTCACTAGCGCGGCCGTGCGTTTATCTGGATGACGGCAAACCGTAAGGCCTATGAAAAAACGGTGACTTTGTAGTTCAGGTTGCAGCCGTTTTCCAATGTGAAGATCGCGTGCAATGCAATTCCTGCTACGCGGATAGTTAATTACGAGCCTTACAACAGTTCATTTTCGGATTCGAGATTATGTGAATTAACCGCGTAAGTGCAGATCCGCAAAAGAAAATGATTATTAACGATGAACGGGCGGTTGCGCTGTCAAGGCCGGGGCGGCGTCGTGTCCGTTGATTCCCACTGTTTTACACAACGCAGTCTTCCGAAGAAAGCCTTAAATCAAGGTGGGATGCCACTTATAATTTCCAGTGACCCCTTCGACCAAAGGGGGTCTTTTTCATTTTTACACGCGGCCTTCGGGCCGCTTTTTTTATGTAATATTTAACGCTGATTTATACACTGTCGCGCCCGGGAAAAAGAGCGTTTCGCCTGGCGGGGCGGCTTCGCCATTCCCAACGCGGCTTGTCCGTTCGTCAGAGTGAGCAGAGCGGAGCGGGCCGGGCAGGTAGAATCGCAGGTTCGAAATCTGTTTTGCGCCTTGCGAAGTGAGTGAACCTGTGATGAACGACACACCCTTTCCCTCGTCCGACACGAATGCCGAGATCCTGACCGACCACTTGTCCGGACCGGACGACAGCGTGCACGAAGACCGTCTGTGGCGCGACAACGGCTGGACCGCGCGCATCATCAAGAACGAGGACGACGACGGCTGGGCCGTCGAAATGATCAAGGACGGCGAGGCCGAGCCCGCGCTCGTCGGACCGTGGACGATGGGCCGCAACAAGAAGGATCCGAAGCCGCTCGACGTATCGGCGTTCAACACGCTCGTGAAGACGGCGTCGGAAGTGCTGCGTCGTCACGAGCAGCAGCTGCGCGCGCAACTGCATAAGGCGGTGCGCGTGACGAGCGCCGACGGCAACGACGAGCTCGACATCACGCTCGATATCGTCCCCGACGAAGACGAGCCTTACGCATTGCTGAGCGCGCTCGATACCTTCGGCGAGCAGATCGCGCAAGTGCAGGTCGCGCCGACGTTCAAGCTCAGCAAGGCGAGCGCCGCGGCGTGGGTGGCCAACGAGTTTCGTCGGCCGGGATAAGTCGCAACGGCCTAAGCCCTACCTCCGCTTGCAGAAAATCGCCGTGATGAGCGGCGCGACGTGATGCACGATCGCCGTGCTGCCGGTGTGCTCAACCGCGCTTTTCACGCTGTCGTCGCTACCGAACACGACCACGCCATACGCGGACTGCGCTACCGGTTCGCCGTCACCGACCCGGAACATCGGGTCGTCCTTTTCGAAACCGACCACCGCGAATACGCGGAAGCCGAACGCGGTCAGATGCGCATCCGGCATGGGCGAGAACGCGTTGATCGAGTTGCTTTCGACGTGCGTCGGCTTCGGGTTGATCAGTTGCTGCTGCACGAGATCGGCAATGAACTGATGGCCGCTCTCATTGCAAACCAGTGGCGCGTCGAGCTCCGCGGCGAACGAAGAAAGCGGCAGCGCGGCGACTGAGGCAAACAGCAGAAGGGCAAGAAGACGGTTCATGAGTGTAGGCGGGCGTCCACAGTCAATGTCGTGGATTAGCAACGATCGCGCCATCCCAGGCGGCGACACGAACTGTGCTGCACATCGAACAGATTCCGCGTGACAGGCGCAACTGGACTCGCACTTTATCGCGATTCGGCGAATTCCGCTTCCTTTGTGACAGGCACACGAAAGGCATCGGCGAACTCGCGCGCATCGGCGGCAAGTCGAGCCGTGTCGGTCATCTTTACGACCTCACCTGCGATGCGCTCGTCACGGTAATGCTATTCGTCGGCATGGGCATCGGTGCCGGCGGTACGCAGATCGGCGCTTTGAAGCTCGCGCCTGGCGTGCTCGGCGCAGTGGCGGGTGTGGCGGTTGCCCTGATCTTCCTGTTGCGCATGCGGATCGAGGAAATAGTCGGCAAGGCCGGCACGAAGCACGCGTCGGTGGGTGGCTTCGAGACTGAGGACGTGCTGTACCTGCTGCCCATCGTCACGTTGACGAACGTCGTCGCGCCATTCGTGGTGGTCGCGTCGATCGGCGCGCCGCTGTTCGCCGCATGGGTGGTGATCGACTGCTGGCGCGTCGCGCGCCGTACCGCCCGCCTGGCGGCGACGTGCTGCTGATGGACGCCGACGTGCTGTACGACGAGCGCATCCTGAACGCGCCGGTGGCGGGCGAGTCGGTCAACCGTCTGCTGATCGACCGCGCGGCGTTTCACGCAGATCGTCGCGGGCTATATCGACAGCGGCCGCG
>DATAQT010000427.1:0-2500 GCA_036264535.1 Paraburkholderia sp.
CTATCAGGATCTCGCGCTGGTGCCGCTGCTGTCCGTCGCGCGCAATTTCTTCATGGGCCGCGAGCCGCAGAAAAAGCTGTTCGGCTTGCTGAACGTGATGGACCTCGAAACCTGCGCGAGCACCGCGCGCGACAAGCTCGCAGAAATGGGCATCAACGTGCGCGACCCGCATCAGCCGATCGGCACGATGTCCGGCGGTGAGCGCCAGTGCCTGGCCATCGCGCGGGCGATCCACTTCGGCGCGCGCGTGCTGATTCTCGACGAACCGACCGCCGCGCTCGGCGTCAAGCAGAGCTTCAACGTGCTGAAGCTGATCCACAAAGCGCGCGCCAAGGGCATCTCGGTGATCTTCATCACGCACAACGTGCACCACGCGTATCCGATCGGCGATTCGTTCACGCTGCTCAATCGCGGCCGCTCGCTCGGCACCTTCACGAAAGAGACGATCAGCAAGGACGAAGTACTCGACATGATGGCCGGCGGCGCCGAGATGCAGAAGATGATCGGCGAACTCGAAGGCGCGACGATCTGACCGATTCGCGCGGCAACGCCGGTCGCGACGCGCTGCGCGTGGCCGGCCACCGCGCCCCCATCCCCGGTTACTCAGGACAATTCATGGCTCACTCCAGCACTTCAAGCGGCACCGCGGCAGGCAGCCGGTTCGCGCCGGGCCGCGCCCGCGACATCGTGTGCCTCGGCCGGCTGGCGGTCGATCTGTACGCGCAGCAGGTCGGCGCGCGACTCGAAGACGTGTCGAGCTTCGCGAAGTATCTCGGTGGATCGTCGGCGAACATCGCGTTCGGCTGCGCGCGGCTCGGGCTCGACGCGGCGATGCTCGCGCGCGTCGGCAACGATCATATGGGGCGCTTTCTGACCGAAACGCTCGCAAAGGAAGGCTGCGACGTGAGCCACGTGCGCATCGATCACGAACGGCTGACCGCGCTCGTGCTGCTCGGCCTGAAGGATCGCGACACGTTCCCGCTGATCTTCTACCGCGAGAACTGCGCGGACATGGCGGTCGACGAAGCCGATTTCGACGAGGCGTTCATCGCGTCGTCGAAAGCACTGTTGATCACCGGCACGCACTTTTCGACCGAACAGGTCAATCGCACGAGCCGCCGCGCGCTCGATTACGCGCGCCGCAACGGCGTGCGCACCGTGCTCGACATCGACTACCGGCCGGTGCTGTGGGGCCTCACGGGCAAGGCCGACGGCGAGACGCGCTTCGTGGCCAGCGAAGGCGTCAGCGCCCATTTGCAGGGGATTCTGCCGCTGTTCGATCTCGTGATCGGCACCGAGGAAGAGTTCCGCATTGCCGGCGGCAAGACGGATCTCGCCGACGCGCTCGCGATGGTGCGCACCGTGACCCCGGCCACGCTCGTGCTCAAGCGCGGGCCGCTCGGCTGTCAGATCATCGACGGCGAGGTGCCTGCATCGCTCGACGCCGCGCCGATTCAAGGCGGCGTCGAAGTCGAAGTGCTGAACGTGCTCGGCGCGGGCGACGCATTCGCTTCCGGGTTTCTGTCCGGCTGGCTGCGCGATCAGCCGCTCGACGCCTGCGCGCGCGCCGCGAACGCGAGCGGCGCGCTGGTCGTGTCGCGGCATGGCTGCGCCCCGGCAATGCCGACGCCGGCCGAACTCGACTACTTCCTGCGCGAAGCTCAGGTAGATCCGCAACGCATGCGCCGCCCGGATCGCGATGCGAAGCTCGCCAGACTGCATCGCGTGTCGCCGGCGCGCAAAGCGTGGCATGAAGTGCTCGGCTTCGCATTCGATCATCGCAACCAATTCTTCGAACTAGCGCAGCAGACCGGCGCCGACGAAGCGCGCATCGCGCGTCTGAAGAACCTGTTCGTCGAAGCGGTCGCGCAAACCGAAAGCGCGTTGAATCTGCACGGACGCATCGGTGTACTGATCGACGACCGCTATGGTCAGGACGCGCTGAACGCCGCGACCGGCCGCGGCTGGTGGATCGGCCGCCCGGTCGAGCTGCCCGGCTCAGTGCCGCTCGTGTTCGATCATGGCCGCTCGATCGGCACGACGCTGATCGCGTGGCCGCAGGAACACGTCGTCAAATGCCTCGTGCAGTTTCATCCCGACGAAGCGGTCGAGCAGCGCCTCGAACAGGAAGCGCAGTTGCGCGCGCTGTACGACGCGACGCAGGCGAGCGGCCACGAACTGTTGCTCGAAGTGATTCCGCCGAAGCATGCGTCGCTGCCGCAGGGGCCGGACATCGTATATCGCGCGCTTAAGCGCATCTACAACCTCGGCATCTACCCCGAATGGTGGAAGCTCGAACCGATGGACACCGCGCAATGGCAGGCCGTCGACGCGCTGATCGCCGAGCGCGATCCGTATTGCCGCGGCGTCGTGCTGCTTGGTTTGTCGGCCGCTGTCGAGCAGTTGAACGAGGGCTTCCGCGCGGCCGCGCAAGCGGCGACCTGTCGAGGCTTCACGGTCGGCCGCACGATCTTCCACGAACCGAGCCATGCGTGGCTCG
>DATAQT010000456.1:0-6471 GCA_036264535.1 Paraburkholderia sp.
GTGCGAGAACGCCTTGTTGGCTTCTGCCATCCGGTGAACTTCGTCGCGCTTCTTCATCGCGCCGCCACGGCCTTCGGCCGCTTCGGAGAGTTCACCTGCCAGACGCAGGGCCATCGACTTCTCGCTGCGCTTCTTCGCGGCCTCACGCAGCCAACGCATCGCCAATGCCATACGACGCGACGGGCGCACTTCGACCGGAACCTGATAGTTCGCACCACCAACGCGGCGGCTCTTCACTTCGACCACCGGCTTGACGTTGTTGAGCGCCACAGTGAACACTTCCAGCGGGTCCTTGCCACCCTTGGTCTGGATCTGTTCGAAAGCGCCGTACACAATGCGCTCGGCAACCGACTTCTTGCCGGAGAGCATCAGCACGTTCATGAATTTTGCTACATCAACGTTGCCGAACTTCGGATCCGGCAACACTTCCCGCTTGGGAACTTCGCGACGACGCGGCATGTTTCTTCCTTTACCTTTTCAGTTGGAGCTGTTTGCAGCCCCGCGGTCACCAACTAACCCGATTCATCCGTAAGACTAACCAGCCCGGTCGGGTGACCACTTACTCGATAGCCCCGGCGATTCCGGCACCATCGCTATTACCGCCTTTGCAGGCGACCTGAAACTACGATTGACCGGCTAATTACTTGCCAGCCTTGGCACGCTTCGCACCGTACTTCGAGCGAGCCTGCTTACGATCCTTGACGCCCTGAGTGTCCAGCGAGCCGCGAACCATGTGGTAGCGCACACCCGGCAAGTCCTTCACACGGCCGCCGCGAATCAGCACGACCGAGTGTTCCTGCAGGTTGTGGCCTTCACCACCGATGTACGAAATGACTTCGAAGCCGTTCGTCAGACGAACCTTGGCGACCTTACGGAGGGCCGAGTTCGGCTTCTTCGGCGTCGTGGTGTACACACGGGTGCACACGCCGCGACGCTGGGGGCAGTCCTGCAAGGCCGGGCTCTTGCTCTTCGTCGTTTCCGACGTGCGGCCTTTGCGAACCAGTTGATTGATGGTTGGCATTGTTTATTCCTGAAATTGAACAAAATCGACGCATCTGTTTCCGGGCAAAGCGGAAACGCCCGCGCATCGAACTTCCGGCTGGCTGGTCACGCACGAATTAAAGCCGCGCGCAGGCAATCCAAGAACCGGAACCTAGCATAATATTCCGAAAACACTAAGGGAGTCAACAGGTTGCGATGTTTCTTCCTCCTGTCAATCTGGCGAAACAGCCAGATGAAGTCAGTCTGCCGCTACGACGTGCAGTAATTCGTAGCCGAAACGGTCGAGTTTACGCGCGCCCATGCCAGGAATACCGCGCAGATCGTCGATCGAACCGGGGCCGAGACGGGCGATTTCCGCGAGCGTCGCGTCATGGAAAATCACGTAAGCCGGCACGCCGTCTCCCTTCGCGGTTTCGGTGCGCCACATGCGTAGACGCTCCCAGCGAGCACGCTCACGCGGACCCATGCCGATCGTCGGATCGGCGCGCTCGCTCGTGCGCCCCGACGACTGACGCGTGCGTGTCGGCTTCACGTAGCGGCGCATCGTCACCTTCTGCTCGCCCTTGAGCACCGGCTTGCTCGCCTCGGTCAGCACGAGCGAGCCGAAACCTTCGTGGTCGACCGTCAGATAGCCGAACGCGACGAGCTGGCGGAACACTGCGCGCCACTCCGGCTCACCAAGGGCGGCACCGATACCGAACGTCGTCAGCTTCTCGTGGCCGCGCTGCAGGATTTTCTCGCTTCGGTTGCCGCGCAAAATATCGATCAAATGGCCGGCGCCGAAATGAAAACCACTCGCCCGCTGCGCGCGAAACACGCACGACAGCGCCATCTGAGCCTCGCGCGTCGCATCCCAGGTCGGCGGCGGCTCGAGGCAGTTATCGCAGTTGCCGCACGGCTGACTCGTTTCACCGAAGTACGCCAGCAGGCGCACGCGCCGACAGGTTGCCGTTTCGCAAAGACCGAGCAGCGCGTCGAGCTTGCCGGACTGGACGCGCTTGTGCGCGTCGTCGGCTTCGGATTCGTCGATCATCTTGCGCTGCTGCACGACGTCGCCAAGCCCATAGGCCATCCACGCGTTCGACGGCAACCCGTCACGGCCCGCGCGGCCGGTCTCCTGGTAGTAGCCCTCGACGCTCTTTGGCAAATCCAGATGCGCGACGAATCGTACGTCGGGTTTGTCGATGCCCATGCCGAACGCGATCGTCGCGCACATCACGATGCCCTCCTCGCGCTGGAACATCTCCTGATGCTTCTGTCGCACCTCGAACTCCATGCCGGCGTGGTACGGCAGCGCGCGCATGCCCTTTTCCTTCAGCCACTCGGCGGTTTCCTCGACCTTGCGGCGCGACAGGCAATAGACGACACCCGCGTCGGTCGTGCCATCCGGCTTCGTGTGCTCAGCGCGGATGAAATCGAGCAGTTGCGTGCGCGCATTGTCCTTTTCGGCGATGCGGTAACGGATGTTCGGCCGATCGAAACTCGACACGAATACGCGCGCATCGTCCAGCGCGAGACGGTGAATGATTTCGTCGCGCGTGATCGCGTCGGCGGTGGCAGTCAACGCGATGCGTGGCACATCCGGAAAGCGCTCGTGCAGCACTGACAGCTGGATATATTCGGGCCGGAAATCGTGCCCCCATTGCGACACGCAGTGCGCTTCGTCGATCGCGAAAAGGCCGATGCGGGTGCGCTCGAGCAGCTCCTGAAATCGCGGCGTCATCAGCCGCTCCGGCGCGACGTACAGGAGATCGATGTCGCCGTCGCGCAGCGCACGCTCGGTGGCCATCGCCTGCGCACTCGACAGCGTCGAGTTCAGGTACGCGGCCCGCACACCGACTTCAGTCAGCGCGGCCACCTGATCGTGCATCAGCGCGATCAGCGGTGACACCACGATCCCGGCCCCGAAGCCACGTTCGCGCCGCACCAGCGACGGAATCTGATAGCACAGCGATTTGCCGCCGCCGGTCGGCATCAGCACGAGGCAATCGCCGCCGTCGGCGACGTGCTCGACAATTTCGCCCTGCTGTCCTCTGAACGCGGGATAACCAAAGACTTCGTTGAGGATTTCGAGCGGACGGGACATGTATTTGAGAGAGACGGCGAAGGGAGCGGCACGCAGGCGGTGACACGAATTTTACCAACGCATTCGTGCCGCGCCCGCGCTTTCGGACAACGTTAGCCATCCGGCCTAGGGCCGCACCGGCGCAGGGCACCGACGCACGCGGAAAAAAAAGCGTAAAAAAAAGCCGCTCAGTCGAAACTGAGCGGCTTTCGTGGCTCGTCAGGCAAGGCGGCTTGCGCCGCCAGCACTTACTCGCCAGAGTGCTGCTGTTCGGCAGCCGGGGTTTCCGGCGTACCGAATTCGAACGACTCTTCCGCTGCGATCTGATCGAAACGCTCGCGGTCGGCCAGTTCCTTGCTCTTGCGCGCCTTGTGGAACGCGAGACCCGTACCGGCCGGAATCAGACGGCCGACGATCACGTTTTCCTTCAGGCCACGCAGGTCGTCGCGCTTGCCCATGATCGCCGCTTCGGTCAGCACGCGGGTCGTTTCCTGGAACGATGCCGCGGAGATGAACGAATCGGTCGACAGCGACGCCTTCGTGATACCGAGCAGCACATTTTCGTACGTTGCCGGACGCTTGTCTTCCGCGATCATACGGTCGTTCTCGTCGAGCATGTCCGACCGCTCGACCTGTTCGCCCGGGATGAAACGCGTATCGCCGTTGTCCGAAATCTGCACGCGGCGCAGCATCTGACGAACAATCACTTCAATGTGCTTGTCGTTGATCTTCACGCCTTGCAGACGGTACACGTCCTGCACTTCGTCCACGATGTAACGCGACAGCGCTTCGATACCTTGCAGACGCAAGATATCGTGCGGATCGGCCGGACCGTCGACAATCATTTCGCCCTTGTTGACGACCTGACCATCGTGCACCAGAACCTGCTTTTCCTTCGCGATCAGGAACTCGTGCTGATTGCCGTCGAGGTCCGTGATAACGAGGCGCTGCTTGCCCTTCGTGTCCTTACCGAACGACGTCGTGCCCGTGACTTCCGCCAGGATACCTGCGTCCTTCGGCGAACGTGCTTCGAACAGTTCGGCCACGCGCGGCAGACCACCGGTAATGTCACGCGTTTTCTGCGATTCAACCGGAATACGTGCGAGCACTTCACCGACCTGCACTTGCTGACCGTCCTTCACGGTGATCAGAGCGCCAACCTGGAAGCCGATCTGCACCGAGTGCTCGGTGTTTGGGATCTTGACTTCTTCGCCGTTCGCATCGAGCAGTTTGACCTGCGGACGCACCGTCTTCGACGCTTGCGAACCACGACGCTTCACGTCGATCACGACCAGCGTGGACAGACCCGTCACATCGTCGATCTGCTTCGCTACGGTCACGCCTTCTTCGACGTTTTCGAACTTCACCGTACCGCCCCACTCGGTGATGATCGGACGCGTCAGCGGATCCCACGTCGCCAGTTGCGTGCCGGCCTTGATCTGCGCGCCGTCCAGTTGCAACAGCGTCGCGCCGTACGGCACCTTGTGACGCTCGCGCTCGCGACCGTGGTCGTCGGTGATCATCGCTTCGCCCGAACGCGAGATGACGATCTGCTCGCCTTTCGCATTCGTGACGTAACGCATCGTCGCCGTGAAACGCACCGTACCGTTCGACTTCGCTTCAACCGACGAAGCCACTGCCGCGCGCGACGCCGCACCACCGATGTGGAACGTACGCATCGTGAGCTGCGTGCCCGGTTCACCGATCGACTGCGCCGCGATCACGCCGACTGCTTCACCGACGTTGACCGACGAACCGCGGCCCAGGTCGCGGCCGTAGCAGGCTGCGCACAGACCGTAACGCGTTTCGCAAGTCAGTGGCGTACGCACGCGCACTTCGTCGATGCCGAGGCGTTCGATTTCTTCGACCGCGTCTTCGTCGAGCAGCGTGCCGGTTTCGTACAGCGTTTCCTGGGATTCCGGGTTGACGATGTCAGCCACGGCCACGCGACCCAGAATACGGTCACGCAGCGCTTCGACCACTTCACCGCCTTCCACGAGCGCCTTCATCGCCACGCCGTTCGACGTGCCGCAATCTTCCTCGACGACGACCAGATCCTGCGTCACGTCGACGAGACGACGCGTCAGGTAACCCGAGTTCGCGGTCTTCAGTGCCGTATCAGCCAGACCCTTACGTGCGCCGTGGGTCGAGATGAAGTACTGCAACACGTTCAGACCTTCGCGGAAGTTCGCCGTAATCGGCGTCTCGATGATCGAGCCATCCGGCTTCGCCATCAGGCCACGCATACCGGCCAGCTGACGGATCTGAACCGCGGAACCACGAGCGCCCGAGTCCGCCATCATGTAGATGGAGTTGAACGACTCCTGACGCGTCTCTTTGCCGTCGCGGTCCGTGACCGGTTCCGTGGACAGCTGCTCCATCATCGCCTTGCCGACCGCTTCCGACGTTGCCGACCAGATGTCAACCACGTTGTTGTAGCGCTCTTGCGCGGTGACGAGACCCGACATGTACTGACGGTCGTATTCCTTCACCTTCTTCGCGGCGTCGCCAACGATGGTTTCCTTCTGCGGCGGCACGAGCATGTCGTCGACGCAGATCGAAATACCAGCGCGCGTTGCCAGACGGAAGCCCGACTGCATCAACTGGTCGGCGAAAATCACCGTCTCACGCAGACCGCACTTACGGAACGCAGTGTTGATCAGACGCGAGATTTCCTTCTTCTTCAGCGGCTTGTTCAGCACCGAGAACGGCAGGCCCGGCGGCAGAATTTCCGACAGAATCGAACGACCGACCGTGGTTGCGTACAGCGTGATCTTCGGCACGAACGCCGGCGCACCTTCCGACGTGTCTTCGTTGTGGACCATTTCAGTGATCCGAACGTTGACACGCGAGGCCAGCTCGACTTCCTTGTTCTCGTACGCGCGCAGCACTTCCGACACGCCCGTGAACGTCAGGCCTTCGCCCTTGCCGTTCACCGCTTCGCGCGTCGCGTAGTACAGACCCAGCACGATATCCTGCGACGGCACGATCGACGGATCGCCGTTAGCCGGGAACAGCACGTTGTTCGACGCGAGCATCAGCGTGCGCGCTTCCATCTGCGCTTCGAGCGACAGCGGCACGTGAACGGCCATCTGGTCACCGTCGAAGTCGGCGTTGAATGCCGCGCAAACGAGCGGGTGCAGCTGGATTGCCTTACCTTCGATCAGCACCGGCTCGAAAGCCTGGATGCCGAGTCGGTGCAGCGTCGGCGCACGGTTCAGCATGACCGGATGTTCGCGGATCACCTCTTCGAGGATGTCCCACACGACCGGCGTCTGGTTCTCGACTTCCTTCTTCGCAGCCTTGATGGTGGTAGCGACACCCATCACTTCGAGCTTGTTGAAGATGAACGGCTTGAACAGTTCGAGCGCCATCAGCTTCGGCAGACCGCACTGATGCAGCTT
>DATAQT010000459.1:0-23288 GCA_036264535.1 Paraburkholderia sp.
CTCGGCGTTTTCCGCCAACGCGACGTCACTATGGCCGTAACAGACACCCGCATCGAGCGCGACAGCGGGATGGCGAATCAGGACGATATCCATGCAAGCCCCACCAGATAGATGCTCAATTCGAAGATCTGCTGCGCGAAGCCAAGGCAGTCGCCGGTATAGCCGCCAATGCGTCTGACGAAATAACGGCCCATCCCGAAGCGCAGCGCGAACAGCACGACACATGCGAGCACGGCGAAACGCCACTCGGGCGTGCCGGGACCGTTCGGCCACAGCAGCCACGGCAGCCCGAACAGCGCCGCGCACAGCAGTGCCGGCCCGCTCAGACGCTGCGCGACCGGCTTGGCCTTGCCTGCCGCGCGCACGTAGTCGAGCGTGGCCAGGTAACTGATCGCGCAAGCGCGGCTCGCGCCATGCGCCGCAATCATGAGACTGGCGGCGCGCAGCGGCGGCAACGCCACCAGCGTTTGCCACTTGATCGCCAGGGCGACCACGAGCGCGATGGCGCCGAAAGCACCGATGCGCGAGTCATGCATGATGCGCAGCGCATCATCGCGCGTATAGGCGCCACCGAACGCATCGATGCAATCGGCAAGCCCGTCCTCATGAAATGCGCCCGTCACGAGGAGCGACGCGGCCATCGACAGCAGCACCGCGACGCCCGCCGGAAACACGCGCAGCGCGGCCAGATAGACGAGCGCGCTGAAGCCGCCCACCAACACGCCGACGAGCGGAAAATAGCGTGCCGCCGCGTTCAGATAATGCGGCTCGTAGCCGACCCAGCGCGGCACGGGCACGCGCGTAAAGTATCCAAGCGCGGTAAAGAAATAGCGCAGCTCCGCGAGCGGGTTCATGGGCGTGGCAGGTGCGAGTTCACAGCGATGCGGAGCGAGGTTCGCATTCTCGCGAAGCTGGTTGTCGTGACGCGCATCACGTTTCGCGATCCGCGACGCCCGCCGAGTCGAAGCTCGCCATCTCGTTGACGAAGGCCACCGCCGCGCGCAGCAGCGGCACTGCGAGCGCGGCGCCCGTGCCTTCGCCGAGCCGCATGTCGAGCGACAGCAGCGGCTGCGCGCCGAAATGATCGAGCATGCGCCGATGTCCCGCCTCGTTCGATGCATGCGCGAACACGCAGTACTCGCGCACGTCGGGTGAGAACCCATCGGCGACCAGCAGCGCGGACGTCGCGATGAAGCCGTCGACGAGGATCGTCATGCGCGCTTCGGCGGCCGCCAGATACGCGCCCGCCATCATCGCGATCTCGAAGCCGCCGAAGGTGGCGAGCACATCGAGCGGTGCTCGTGCGTCCGCGTGACGTGCGAGCGCCGACGCGAGCACGTTGCGTTTCCTCGCGAGCCCGGCGTTGTCGAGACCGGTGCCACGGCCCACGCACTCGTCGATCGGTACACCGCACAGACGGCACATCAGACACGCGGCCGCCGACGTGTTGGCGATGCCCATCTCGCCGAAGCCGATCACGTTCGTGCCGAGCGCCGCGTGATGACGCACGCGCGCGGCGCCCGCCAGCATTGCGGCGAGCGCTTCGGCGTGCGTCATCGCGGCTTCGTGCGCGAAGTTGCGCGTGCCGCGCCCGACCGGAATGTCGATGAGTCCGTCGGAGGACGGCAGCGGCGTCGCGACGCCCGCATTGACCACTTCGAGTTCGAGACCCGCGACGCGACTGAGCGCGTTGATCGCCGCGCCGCCCGCGACGAAGTTCGCGACCATCTGCGCGGTCACCGCTTGCGGATACGGGCTCACGCCTTCCGCGGCGATACCGTGATCGCCCGCGAAAACGATCATCGCGGGTCGCTGCACGCAGGGACGCGTGGTGTGCTGGATCATGCCCATCTGCCGCGCGAGTGTTTCGAGCCGGCCGAGACTGCCTGGCGGTTTGGTGCGCGTATCGATGATCCGTTGCAGCTCGGCACGTAGCGTTTGATCGAGCGGGGCGACCTCGGGCAAACCTGCCGGGAGTGGGAAGCGAGTCATAGGTGTCATCGGCCAGGGAATAGGGGGTGGAGAATCGGGGTAGAGAATCGGGGTAGAAAATCAGCCTGACTTTACGTCATGCCCGGTATGCGATTCATGACGCGCGCGCGGCGCCGGAATCAGCGCCTCGTGCTCGCCATCGCGAATCAGAATCAGCGGATAGCCGAACGCGCGGCTCGTCAACGCGGGCGTCAGCACGTCGCGCACCGGGCCCGCATACGCGCCGCCCGCGCCATCGAGCAGCAAGGCGTGCGTCGCGAAGCGGCGCGCGAGGTTCAGGTCGTGACATGAGAACAGTACGCTGCGACGTGGCTCACGTGTCCATGCCGTAAGCGCTTCGAGACAGTCGATCTGATGATGCAGGTCGAGATGCGACAACGGTTCGTCGAGCAGCAACAGCGGCGCGTCCTGGCACAGCACCGCCGCGAGCGCGACGCGCTGACGCTCGCCGCCCGATAGCGATAGCACGTCACGCGCGGCGAACTCGGCGAGACCGAGCCGTTCGAGCGCCGCGTGCGCGGCCGCGCGATCTTCATCGCGCTCCCAACCCCAGCCGCCCAGATGCGGGAAGCGGTTCAGCAGCACGATGTCGAGCACGCTGGCGTTGAACGCATCGGCCGCGCTTTGCGGCATCAGCGCGCGGCGTCGTGCGAGCGGCAGCGGTTGCCAGTCAGCCACGCGCGCGCCATCGAGTTCGACGTGTCCGGCGGCCGGCTGCAACAGGCCTGCCAGCGTCGACAGCAAGGTCGTTTTGCCCGCGCCGTTCGGCCCGGCGATGCACCAGATTTCGCCCGCGTAGAACGTATGCGTGAACGCGTCGAGCAAGGTGCGCGCGCCGGCGCGCAACGTCAGGCGTTGCGCGCTCAGCACGGAAGAGGTGGCACTGTGGTCGGCTCGCATCATCGGCGGCGCTTGAGCAGCATCCATAGAAATACCGGCACGCCGACCAGCGACGTAATCACGCCGACCGGCAATTGCGCGGGCGCGATCGCGGTACGGGCGATCAGATCCGCGCCCATCACCGCGACGCCGCCGCCAAGCGCGGCCGCCGGCAGCAGCATGCGCTGATCGTTGCCGAATGCGAGCCGCAGCATGTGCGGCACAACGAGACCGACGAAGCCGATCGTGCCCGCGGTCGTCACCGCCGCGGCGGCTGCGAGCGACGCGACCAGATACACGCGCAAACGCAGCGGCATCACCGCGACGCCCAACGCCTGCGCGGCCGCATCGCCGCGCAGCAATATGTTCAGGCGCGGCGCGGCCGGGACGATCGCGAGCAACACGAGCGCGAGCGCGATCAGCGCGGTCCACGGCAGCGCGCCGCCGTTGAGGTCGCCGGTGAGCCAGAACAGCATGCCGCGCAGACGGCTGTCGGGCGCGAGGTTGAGCAGCAGCGTAATCAGCGCGCCCCACCCGGCCGCGATCACCGCGCCCGTCAGTAGCAAACGCGGCGACGTGTCCTGCGGCTCGCCGCGCCATAACTCGCGACGCGCGAGACCGAGCACCAGCAGGATCGATACGAAGGCACCCGCAAACGCGCTCGCGTCGACCATCCACCACGCGCCGCCGGCGATCATCGCAACCAGCGCAAACGTTGCCGCGCCACCAGACACGCCAAGGACATACGGTTCGGCTAGAGGATTGCGCAGCAGCACCTGCAGCAGCGCGCCGGCGAGCGCGAGCAACGCGCCGCACGCGAAGCCCGCGAGCGCGCGCGGCAAACGCAACGTGCGCACGATTTCGCCGGCGAGATCGTCGGTGCCCGCGCCGCCGAACGCGTGCGAAGGCATGAGCGCCGCGAGCACGCGCGACGGCGCGAGCGACACGCTGCCGAGCACGAGCGACGCACCGAGCACCGCGACGGCGACGAGCGCGAGCCCGAGCCAGATCGCCGCCGCGCGCTTCGCGTTCATCGGGCGTGGCGTCTCTATCGCGGCGGACAGCGAACCGGACGCGCGATTCATCGGCGTGCGCTCACACGTGTGGCCGACGCGGCGCGCGCGTCACGGCTGCCGCCAGTCGAGCGTGAGGTACGCACCGCGTCGCGGGGAGATATACGAGTAGGCCGTTTCATAGTCCTTGTTCAACAGATCGTCGAGGCTCGGCGCGCGTGCGACGGGGGACGGGGGGCGGCATGGGACGAGCTTCCTGTGGATAGCGTGCGTGGCCTGCTTCCCCGCAGGCCGACGCGTCACGAGGCGTCCTGTTTTAACGTTTTCGCGGGGGACGTCCCTCTTTTCTGGCCGGTATCCGGGCTACGACACGTCGATCCCGCCTTCCCACGCGTGACGCGCAGTGGCACACTCGCACGTTGAACTTCGGACCTGCGATCAGGACCGACCTGCATGGGCACAGCACATGCGGTCGCTTACCGTTGCGGGGGCAGCGCAGGTTCGCGCATCCGGTTTTGGCACCGCGCGCGCCCTGCTTCCCGTTTAACTGCGCGCGCCGACAAGCGCGTGCGGGCACCAGAGTGCGGGAAGTTTAGGAGCGGCCTCGCGGGGCGTCAAGAAAGGTCAATCGATGCGCAATCCGTTCGGTTGAATGCAGGTTATTGTCCGATGGATTGCCGGTTTTTTATCTTATGGTCGACGACACGCGATGGAACGAACGCGCACGAAGCGATGTTGTTACGTCTCGAAACGAGACAATTGTCGGAACCTGTAATATTCCGCGCTAAAATGCGATGTCTTTAGAGGACGCAGCACATGCTCACCGAACTCGAATCACTCTCCCAGAATATCGGCAAGCTGATTGCTATCAGCCAGCGCCACCACGAAGCACGGCTCGCGCTCGAAGAGCAGCTCGCGCAAACGCGTGCGGAAGTAGAATCCACGCACGCGGAGCTCGCGCAATTGCGCGAAGAGCGCGATGCACTGCAGGCGGAACGCGACGCGCTGTCCGCCAAGATCGACGACGCTCAGGTGCGCCTGAATGCGATTCTCGAAAAATTGCCGCGTGCACGCGCGAGCAGCGAACCGGATAACCAGCTCGATCTGCTCGAGTCCGCCCAGCCCGAACACGTGGAAGCGGAAAGCGACGTGAGCCGACACGGAGAAAGCGCATGACCACCAAGCAGATCGAAGTATCGATTCTCGAAGTACCCTATCGTCTCGCCTGTTCACCGGAAACGGAAGGCGCGCTGCTCGAAGCGGTCGCGCGCGTCGACGCGGAGATGAAAAAAATCCGCGGCGGCAGCAACGTGCGCGGCATGGATCGCATCGCGGTGATGGCTGCGCTGTCGCTGGCATCGGAACTGCTTAAGCTGCAAAGCAGCGTTCGACACGGAGAAGCATTTCCCGCTGAAGAAATCCGGCGTACAATGCAGCAAATGAACGAACAGCTAGGTACTGTGATTCAGCAGTACAGCTTGCAGTAAGCGGTAGTTGGCTCAGTAGTTGGCCGGTTTCGAACCGGTCACACGTTCAACGGTTTGTTGTTGTAGCTTCATCGGTTTAGCTTCCCTGCCTGGTTCGCCAAGGTCATATATTCCTTGAACCAATGCCATGTGCACGGTTGCGGAAATTTGTAGCACGGGCGTGCGCGTCACTCTGTCTGATGTACCCGAAGTGTTGCTAACTGCGACCAATTCTGAACCCTCGGTTCAGGATGCCGGCCTAGCGGCTAAGGCGGGGATCTTATCTGGAACGGCGTCGGACTTCGGTTCGATGCCGTTTTTCTTTGGCGGTCGTTTTTCGTTTGAGCGCCTTTTTCAAGGGCTTTTCTGCACGCGCCTGCTGTTGCCGCGCCTCGTTCAATCTCACACGCTCACTGCCGTTCATGCGCTACTGGCTGATGAAGTCCGAACCGGACGAAGCAAGCATCGACGATCTCGCCAACGCACCGCACCACACCTTGCCGTGGACCGGCGTGCGCAACTATCAGGCACGCAACTTCATGCGCGACGTGATGCAGATCGGCGACGGCGTGCTCTTCTATCATTCGAGCTGTCCGGAACCCGGCATTGCGGGCATCGCCGAAGTCTCCTCGACCGCCTATCCGGACCCGACCCAGTTCGATAAAAAGAGTCCGTACTACGACGCGAAATCGTCGCTGGAAACGCCGCGCTGGTTGCTCGTCGACGTGGTGTTCAAAAAGAAAATCTCGCTGATTTCGCTTGCCGCGCTGCGCGAGCATGCCGAATTGCAGGACATGCGCGTGCTCGCGAAGGGGAACCGTCTGTCGATCACACCGGTGACCGACGCCGAATGGCGCTTCATCACTAAACGGCTCGTTTAAAGGCGAACTTGCGGCGCGATACATATTTGTTGAACGCGCCCAGGTCATCATGTCCGATGCGGCGGCGAAGCACTAATTGGGGAACCAAGCCTCGGTAAAATGCGCCTAATCGGTCGACGAAACGCGAACGCTCAACCCGGGCGCACCGAACCCTTTCGCCAGCGCATCCCTCAAACCGTGCGCCACCATCGCGCTGCCAGGCGGCGCTCGCATCGAACGTGCACAACCTGTTCAAACTAGGAGTCCAGCCATGACGAAAAGAACCGCACGGGCCCTCGCACTCGCGCTCGCTTTTGGCGCGCCTGTAGCACTCGCACTGAACCCGGTTCTCGCTAGCGCGCAGACCATGATGCAGCAACCTTCGGGCGTGCTGTCGCTGAATGCGCAGGCGAGCGCGGAAGTCCCGCAGGACGAAGTCGAAATCACGCTGTTTTACGAACAGGAAGCGAGCGAGCCGTCGGCGCTGACATCGACGCTAAACGAACGCGCCGACGCGGCATTGCAGAAAGCGCGCGGCGTCACCGGCGTGACGGCACGCTCGGGGGCGTTCTCGATCTTCCCGTCGACGGATCGCGACGGACGCATCTCGACGTGGCGCGGCCGCACGGAAGTCGTGCTCGAATCGCGCGACTTCGCCGCGGCATCGAAGCTCGCGGGACAGATGGCATCGATCATGCAGGTCGGCAACGTGCGTTTTTCGCTGTCGCCGGAAGCGCAGCGCGCCGCGGAGCAGAGACTCAGCGGCGAGGCGATCAAATCGTTTCGCGAGCAGGCCGCGTCGTCCGCGCAGGCGTTCGGCTTTAGCGGCTATTCGATCCGCGAGGTCAACGTCAATCACAGCGGCGTGATGCCGCGTCCGATGATGATGATGAGCGCGCGCGCGATGGGTGCCGACGCGAAGGGCGCGCCGATGCCGCTCGAAGGCGGCACGTCGACGGTGACGGTCAACGTCTCGGGGTCGGTGCAGATGAAGTGATGCGCGAACGCAAGCGCAAATAGAAACGCCACGGCATCCGTCGATGCCGTGGCGTTTTTTTTCATGCAGCGCTTGCCGCGCTACCCGATCATGCGTGACTCAGTTCGCGCCGACCGCCTGCGCCGGCTCGCGACGCCCACGGCGATACGCCCATACCATCAGGCCGATGCCCGCGAGAATCATCGGCAGCGACAGCCATTGGCCCATCGACAGCCCCATCGCGAGCAGGCCGAGGAAATCGTCCGGCTCGCGCGCGAATTCGACCGTGAAGCGCGCGAGGCCGTAGCCGATCAGGAACATCGCGGAAATCGCGCCGAGCGGCTTCGGCTTGCGCGAGAAGAAGATCAGCACGAAGAACAGCACCACGCCTTCGAGCGCGATCTCGTACAACTCCGACGGATGCCGCGGCAGCATGTGATATTGCGCGAACACTTCGTTCAGATGCCATTGCGCGGCCAGTTGCGGATGCGCGGCGAGCCATGCGGCGTCATCGGGTGCGGCGCCCGGGAACAGCATCGCCCACGGTGCGGACGGATCGGTCACGCGGCCCCACAGCTCGCCGTTGATGAAGTTGCCGAGGCGTCCCGCCGCGAGGCCCGTGGGCACCATCGGCGCGACGAAATCGGTGACCTGCAGCCACGAACGCTTGCGCTGATACGCGAACAGCACCATCGCGAGCGTCACGCCGAGAAAGCCACCGTGAAACGACATGCCGCCTTCCCACACCTTGAAGATGTCGAGCGGATGCGCGAAATAGAAGCTGGCCTTATAGAACAGCACGTAACCGAGCCGGCCGCCGAGGATCGTGCCCAGCACGCCGTAAAACAGCATGTCGTCGATATCTTTCGCGGTCCAGCCTTGCGCGGCGACGTACGGCAGACGCAGGCGCAGCCGCGCGACGACGATCGCCGCGACGAACGCGACGAGGTACATCAGGCCATACCAGCGCACCGCGAGCGGCCCCAGATGGATGGCGACAGGGTCGAAATTGGGGTGAATGAGCATCGTGTGATTATGGGCAGTTCAGGTTCGGAAGCAGTTTTACAGGGAATCAAACGCGGGATCTACGCAAGCGGCGCCACGCTCGCCGCATGCGCGCGCACGATATCGATAAAGCCCGCCAGCACCGGACTGACCTCGTCGACGCGCCAGACGAGGCCGGTCTCGATCGCCGGCACCGACTCGGACAGCGGCCGGTAGACGACGCCCGTGCGCCGCAGGTTACGCAATGATTGCGGCACCAGTGCGACGCCCATGCCGGCCGACACGAGACTCACGATGGTCTGCATCTGGATCGCCTCCTGGCCGATCTGCGGCGCGAGGCCCGCGACGCCGTAGCAATCCATAATGATGTCATAAAAGCCTGGCGCGAGACGTCTTGGGAAGATCACGAGCGGCACGTCGGCAAGATCGCGCAGGCTGACGGGCGTGTCGAGCCATTCGGCGGCGGAGTTGTCATGGTCGTTCATACCGCCCTGCACGCGCTGCGCCATCTCCGTCGACATCGCGATCACGAGCGGCTCGCGCGCGATCGGCAACCACGACAGCTGCGCCGCATGCCGCGGTGGCAGCGGCGCGATCACGAGACCCGCGTCGATACGCCCAGCCACCAGTTCCTCGACCTGCACGTCGCTGGTCGCCTCGGTCAGCTCGAGCCGCACGCGCGGATGCCGCGCGCCAAAATCGCGCAGCAGGAGCGGCAGCAACCCGTAATCGGCGGTCGAGACGAACGCCAGCGACAGCACGCCCGCCTCGCCTCGCGCCAGGCTCTGCGCGAGCGGCTTCAACCCTTCCGCGGCCGCGAGCAGGCGCTGCACCTCGGGCAGCAGATCAGCACCGACCGCCGTCAGCTCGACCGAGCGCTTGGTGCGCGCGAACAGCTCCACGCCGAGCGTCTCCTCGAGCGCGCGGATCGCCTGGGACAGCGGCGGCTGCGTCATCGACAGACGCGCAGCCGCGCGCCCGAAGTGCTTTTCCTCGGCGACGGTGACGAAGTAGCGCAACTGGCGCAGGTCGGGAATCGTCGGCAGCATGATTAATACATTTTACGACCTAAACAGCCGCGAATAATACACGCGACGCTCGTCAGGCAAAACCGCCTTTTCGCCCGACGCGGCGGCACTACACTGAACGGATGCGTGCGCAAGCCGCAGCGCATCCATCAGAACAGACAGACTTGGAGCTCCCCATGGCCTACAACCGTCGTTCGAAGAACATCACGCAAGGCATCGCGCGTTCACCGAATCGCTCGATGTACTACGCGCTCGGCTACCAGAAGGAGGATTTCGACAAACCGATGATCGGCGTCGCCAACGGCCACTCGACCATCACGCCATGCAACGCCGGCCTGCAGCGCCTCGCCGACGCGGCCGTCACCGCGATCAGGCGCGCCGACGCGAACCCGCAGACCTTCGGCACGCCGACGATCTCGGACGGGATGTCGATGGGCACCGAAGGCATGAAGTACTCGCTCGTGTCGCGCGAAGTGATCGCCGACTGCATCGAGACCTGCGTGCAGGGGCAGTGGATGGACGGGGTGGTCGTGATCGGCGGCTGCGACAAGAACATGCCGGGCGGCATGATCGGCCTCGCGCGCATGAACGTGCCGGGCATCTACGTGTACGGCGGCACGATCCGCCCGGGCAACTGGAAGGGCACCGATCTGACGATCGTCTCGTCGTTCGAGGCGGTCGGCGAATTCACGGCGGGCCGCATGTCGCAGGAGGATTTCGAGGGCATCGAGCGCAATGCGTGTCCGTCGACCGGTTCGTGCGGCGGCATGTACACGGCCAACACGATGAGCTCGTCGTTCGAAGCGCTTGGCATGTCGCTGCTGTATTCATCGACGATGGCGAACCCCGACGAGGAGAAGGTCGACTCGGCCGCCGAGTCGGCGCGCGTGCTCGTCGAGGCGGTCAAGAAGGATCTGAAGCCGCGCGACATCATCACGAAGCAGTCGATCGAAAACGCGGTCGCCCTGATCATGGCGACCGGTGGCTCGACCAACGCGGTGCTGCACTATCTGGCGATCGCGCACGCCGCCGAGGTCGAATGGACGATCGAGGACTTCGAGCGCATGCGCAAGAAAGTACCGGTGATCTGCAACCTGAAGCCGTCGGGCCAGTACGTCGCCACGGATTTGCACAAGGCGGGCGGCATCCCGCAGGTGCTGAAGATCCTGCTCGACGCGGGGCTGCTGCACGGCAATTGCATGACGATCACCGGCAGGACGCTCGCCGAGGAGCTGAAGGACGTGCCCAGCAAACCGCGCAGCGATCAGCAGGTGATCTTCCCCGTCGACCAGGCGCTCTACGCCGAAGGCCATCTCGCGATCCTGAAGGGCAATCTGGCCGAAGACGGCGCGGTCGCCAAGATCACGGGGCTGAAGAACCCGGTCATCACGGGCCCGGCGCGCGTGTTCGACGACGAGCAGAGCGCGCTCGAAGCGATCCTCGCCGACAGGATCGTCGCCGGCGACGTCGTCGTGCTGCGCTATCTCGGCCCGAAGGGCGGCCCCGGCATGCCGGAGATGCTGGCGCCGACCTCGGCGATCATCGGCAAGGGGCTCGGCGAATCGGTCGGGCTCATCACCGACGGCCGCTTTTCCGGCGGCACGTGGGGCATGGTGGTCGGGCACGTTGCGCCGGAGGCGTTCGTCGGCGGCACGATCGCGTTCGTGCAGGAAGGCGATTCGATCACGATCGACGCGCACCAGCTGCTGCTGCAACTGAACATCGACGACGCCGAGCTGCAGCGCCGCCGCGCCGCATGGCAAGCGCCGAAGCCGCGCTACACGCGTGGCGTGATGGCGAAGTATTTCGCGCTCGCGCAACCGGCGAATCGGGGGGCGGTGACGGGGTGATCACCGCTGACGGCGGCCCGCCTCACAGCGGCGAGCCCGCCGCGACGCCACGCAAAAACGCAAAGGGGCGCACGAGAAACCGTGCGCCCCTTTGCTCATATAATGCGTGCACCACGAGCCGGGCATCTGCACTGGCGGAGACCATAATGAAATCGATGTCGTACGCAGCCGTAGCAGCCGCTGTTGCGCTCGCCGCCGCATTGAGCGCCGCCAGTCCCGCCGCACATGCCGACGCAGCCGGCCTCGCGCTCGCCCAGCAGAAGAACTGCATGAGCTGCCACTCGGTCACCCGCCCGTTCATGGGACCCGCGCTGCACGATGTCGCTGCCCGCTATGCGGGACGCGACGACGCGGCGACGTATCTGAAGCACAAGATCCTCGATGGCGGCACCGGCGTATGGGGCACCGTGCCAATGCCCGCGAACACGCAGCTCACGCCGGATCAGGCGGCCACGCTGGCGGCCTGGGTGTTGACGCTCAAATAACCGACGTCCTGTTTCACCGCTGAGAGCCGCGCGTAGCTCGAGCGCGGCTTTCGATTCGCGCTATCAACGTGAGCGCCGCGCAATTTCTTCTTCCACCGCTTCGCGCACCCAATCGGTCATCTCGGCTTCGAGTGTTTGCGCGACTTCGCGCGTGATCTGACTCACGAGCTGACTCGTATGTTGCTGCACTGCATCGCGGCAGCGCGCCTCGATGATGCCGCGCCCCTCCCCCGTCAGAAAACCCCGGAAGCGTCCGTGCAGACGTTCGGCGATCGCGTCGGCATCCAGCGTGGGCTGCGCCGCGCCTTCATGAGCCAGGTCCGGCGGCACGGTCGCGCCGGCCTCCAGCGGAATGAAGGGCTCGGGACGGTCGAACACACCGGGCGATACTTCGAGCTCTTCATGCACGTCCTCATGCCCATGTCGGCCATGAATGCCGCGATGCGGACGCGCCTGTTTTCTCGCGTGCGTATGATCGGCCACGTGCGGTTGGCGAACCTCGGTCTGCGCGAGAGGCTCGTGCTCAGCCACATGCGTCGCTTCGCGCGTCGGCAGCGGCTGCGGCACGAGCACGGGCTCCGGCGAACTCAGTTGCTCGGGCGTGGGCACCGGCTGCGGCGCGAGTACCGGCTCGGGCGTCAGTGTCGGTTCGGCTTGATGCGCGGGCTGCGGCACGAACGCGGGTTCCGCGCGGAACGCGGGCTCGCGCGCCGCCGCGGGCTGCGCGGCGGCTGGAGTTGCAGGCTCGGCACCCGGCTGGGGCGTGGACGCGGCGGCATCGCCCGATGCTTCGCTCGTCTCGCGCGCGCGGCCGGGCACAAGGATTTCGTTCAGGACCGGAATCGAATTGTCGTGGGGATCGGTCACGTGCGCTCTCCGTGTATGAGTCGAAGCCAGGGCAGACGGTCTGCGTGTTGCATTCCCCGATGGCCGGCGACCGGCGTCGGCCCCGACGCGCAGCGTAATGAGCCTAGCCGCCCTGCTTGTAGTGGTTTAAAGCATAGCCGCGATCGAGATAGAAACGATAGCGCTCGCGGCCCGCGGCGAGTTCCTCTTGTGCGTTACCGACCACTTCGAGCAATCTTTCGAAGCGCGCGAACTGCGCCGGCACCGTCGCGCCCAGATTAAGCAGGATCTGATGATGCGGCACGTCGTCGAGGTTCGTGGTCAGCACGACGGGCGTCTCGGCAGCAACCGGTGCGCCCGCCATGCAGTGCGGCACGAAGTCGAGCGGCGAGAAGGTCCACAGCATTTCGTCGAAGGCGCGCAGGCGCGCGGGCTCGGCCAGCACGACGAGCGGCTGGCCCCCCAGATACGCCTTGCGCGCGAGGCGGCACGCGTACAGCAGCGAATCGCCGACGTTCGAGTGAAAGTCGATTCTCGTCATCGGCCGCTCCGCCCCGCTTGCCGCGCGCCGTACGCGCGCTTACCGCAGTGCGTCATTGCCCGGCGCGGTCGATCAGGAACTGCGCGAGCAGCGGCACCGGACGGCCCGTCGCGCCCTTCGCGGCGCCGCTCTTCCACGCGGTGCCCGCGATGTCGAGATGCGCCCACGGATACGCATCGGTGAAGCGCGACAGGAAGCACGCGGCCGTCACGCTGCCCGCTGGACGTCCGCCGATGTTCGCGACGTCCGCGAAATTCGACTTCAGCTGGTCCTGGTACTCCTCGTCGAGCGGCAGACGCCATGCCGGGTCGACCGCTTCGCGCGATGCGTCGAGCAGTTCGCCCGCCAGCGCGTCGTCCTTCGAAAAGAGACCGCTGTTGTGATGGCCGAGCGCGATGATGCAGGCGCCCGTCAGCGTGGCGATGTCGATCACCGCGGCCGGCTTGAAGCGCTCCGCATAGGTGAGCGCGTCGCACAGAATGAGGCGGCCCTCGGCGTCGGTGTTCAGCACCTCGATCGTGATGCCCTTCATGCTGGTGACGATGTCGCCCGGCTTGGTGGCCGTGCCCGACGGCATGTTCTCGACGGCCGGGATGATGCCGACCACGTTGATCTTCAGGCCCATCTCGGCGACCGCGCGCAGCGTGCCGAGCACCGAGCCCGCGCCGCACATGTCGTACTTCATCTCGTCCATGCCCTCGCCCGGCTTCAGCGAGATGCCGCCCGTGTCGAACGTGACGCCCTTGCCGACCAGCACCACCGGCGCGGCCTTGGCGGCGCCGCCGTGGTACTGCAGCACGATGAACTGCGCCGGCTCGACCGCGCCCGCGGTGACCGACAGGAACGAGCCCATCTTCAGCGCTTCGCACTGCTTCTCGCCGAGCACCTCGACCTTCAGCTTCCAGTCTTTGGCCAGCTTCTTCGCCGTGTTCGCGAGATAGGTCGGCGTGCAGACGTTGCTCGGCAGGTTGCCGAGGTCGCGCGTCAGGTCCATGCCGTTCGCGAGCGCGGCGCCCTGCTTCGCGGCGAGCTTGGCGGCTTTCTCGTCGCCGCTGTTGACGCTGAGCACGACGCGCTTCAACGCGCGCGGCGTGTTGTCGGGCTTGCTCTTCATCTGCGCGAAGCGGTAGGTCAGCTCGCGCAGCGCGAGGATCGCGGCACGCACGCACCAGTCGGAGGTGCGCTCGAGCACCGGCAGTTGCGCGAGCGTGAACGTGACCTGCACGACCTTCGTGCCGAGCAGCGCGCGCCACGCGGCGCGCGCTGCCTCGCCGTAGGCTTTCTGGTTGAAAGCGTCCTGTTTGCCGAGGCCGACGAGCAGCACGCGCGACGCGCCGATGCCCTGAACTTCATGCAGGAACAACGTGGTACCGGCTTTGCCGTCCATGTCGCCCGCCTTGATGATGCGCGTGAGCAGGCCCTTGGTGGCCACGTCGATCTCCAGCGCGGCGCCCGACAGCGTTTGCGACTCGAACACGCCGATCACGATGCAATCGGATTTCCCGGTCACGAAACCGTTCGTCGAGCCTTTGGTCCAATCACAGGCTTTTATGCTAAAGTCCATCGCGCTTGTCCTCGGATAAAATCTGGGCTTAGGATGAAAGCCGCAATTATCCGCTATTTTTCCCGCGGCGGCTGCACCGGAGGCGTGACGGGACCGAACCCGCGCGTCACTGTGAGCGCCCCCTCTCGTCATCAATAATGATCTTCGAACGTTCCCTTCAGCGCGAACTCGCGTACACGGCTGGCGCCGTGTTCCTGGTTCTTCTCACGCTCGTGCTGACGACGATGATGATCCGTATCGTCGGCTTCGCAGCCTCGGGTGAGATCGACCCGCGCGACGTGCTGGTCCTGATCGGCCTCACCGTGATCGGCTATCTGGCCATCATGCTCGTCGCGACGCTGTTCGTGTCGATCCTGTTCGTGCTCACGCGCTGGTACCAGGACTCCGAGATGGTCGTGTGGCTGTCCTCGGGTGTGAGCCTCGCGCAATTCATCAAGCCGATCGGCATTTTCTCCACGCCGATCATCATCCTGATCATGTTCTTCGTGTTCGTCGGCTGGCCGTGGTCGAACCAGCAGAGCAAGCTGCTCCGCGCGCGCTTCCAGCAGCGCGACGAGGTGTCGTTGCTCGCGCCGGGGCAGTTCCGCGAATCGCCGACCACGCACCGCGTGTTCTTCATCGAAAAGATGTCACCCGACCAGGGGCATGTGGAGAACGTGTTCGTGACGAGCACCGAGGGCGGCAAGGTCAACGTCGTCGTGTCGAAGAACGGCCACATCGAGACGCACAAGAACGGCGACCGCTTCGTCGTGCTGGAAAACGGCCGCCGCTACGACGGCGAGCCGGGCCACGCCGATTTCCGCATCATGGAATTCGAGCGCTACGGCGTGAAGATCCAGAGTCAGCCGGTCGTCAACACGCCGACCACCACCGGCTTGCCGACGCTCACGCTGCTGCGCAATCCGACCAACGACAACCTTGCCGAATTCGCGTGGCGCGCGGGTCTTCCGTTGATTGCAATCAATCTGATGCTGCTCGCGATTCCGCTCGCGCACCAGAATCCGCGGCGCAGCCGCACGATCAATCTCGTGATGGCCGTGTTGATCTACCTCACGTATTCGAATCTGCTGAACGTCGTACAGGCGTGGATCGAGCAGGGCAAGATGTCATTTGGCGTCGGACTCGTGATCCTGCACGTGATCGTGCTCGGGATCGTCGCATTCATCTTCTGGATGCGCGTGCGCAACCGGCCGCTCTTCACGCGCGCCATGTTCAGCCGTTCGCAGGGGGCCTGACCGATGCGCATTTATGAAAGGTATTTCGCGCGTCAGATCTATCTCACGTTCGTCTTCATCCTGTTTGCGTTTTCAGGTCTGTTCTTCTTCTTCGACCTGATCAATGAACTGAACTCGGTCGGCCACGGCAACTACAAATTCCAGTACGCGGTGCTGCGCGTCGCGCTGCAAACGCCGTCGCGCTTCTACGAAATCATTCCGGTCGCGGCGCTGATCAGCGCGATCTACGTGTTTGCGCAGATGGCGGCGAACTCCGAGTACACGATTTTTCGCGTATCGGGCCTCGCGACGAACCAGGCGCTGCGCTCGCTGCTGAAGATCGGCATCCCGCTCGTGATCGTCACCTATCTGATCGGCGAAGTGGTCGGCCCGTACACGGATCAGCTGTCCGAGCGCGTGCGGCTCGAGGCGCTCGGTTCCTCGGTGTCCACCAACTTCCAGTCGGGCGTGTGGGTCAAGGACACGCTGACCGAGCGCGCCGACGGCGAGCAGGTCACGCGCTTCGTCAACGTCGGCGAGCTGAAGCCCGACGCGACGATCAGCAACGTGCGCATCTACGAGTTCGATTCGAAGTTCCGCCTGTCGAACGTGCGGATCGCGCAGAGCGGGCGCTATCAGCCGCCGGGCCACTGGCTGCTGACCGGCGTGACGGACACGCAACTGATCGACGTGCCCCCCGCTCCGGGCACGCCGGCCGATGCGCTCAATCCCGTGTATCGCGCGAACCAGGTCACGCTGCCCGAGTACTCGCTGCGCTCGGAGCTGACGCCGCAGATTCTGTCGGTGCTACTGGTGTCGCCCGACCGGATGTCGATGTTCAACCTGTTCCGCTATATCCAGCATCTGACCGAGAATCATCAGGACACGCAGCGCTATGAAATCGCGCTGTGGCGCAAGGTGCTGTACCCGTTCGCGGTGTTCGTGATGCTGGTACTGTCGTTGCCGTTCGCATATCTGCATACGCGCGCGGGCGTGGTCGGCGTGAAGGTGTTCGGCGGCATCATGCTCGGCATGAGCTTCCAGCTGTTCAACACGCTGTTCTCGCATATCGGCACGCTCAATACGTGGCCCGCGCCGTTGACGGCGGCGACGCCGGGGCTCGTGTACCTCGTGCTCGGGCTCGTCGGCTTGAAGTGGGTCGACCGGCACTAGCGCCAGTGCGTTGAGCGGCATCGTCAGGAGTTGATGCGATGGCTATGCACGGACTGATTCTGTTTGGCCACGGCGCGCGCGATGCGCGCTGGCGCGAGCCGTTCGAGCGGCTCGCCGACAAGCTGCGCGCCGCACGAGCGGCGACCGGCGGAGCGCAGGCGGTCACGCTCGCGTTTCTCGAACTGATGGAGCCCGATCTGCCGACGGCCGTCGCGCAACTCGTCGCGCAAGGCTGCGATGCGCTCACCGTGGTACCGGTGTTCTTCGGGCAAGGCGGACATGTCCGCAAGGATTTGCCTGCGCTCGTCGATCAATGCCGCGCCGCGCATCCCGGGGTCGAGATTCGTTGCGCGGTGGCAGTGGGTGAGGATGATTCGGTGCTGGATGCGCTTGCGCAGTATTGTTTGCGGCAGATCTGATTTTCGTCGTTAAGTTTGCTCAGATTCGCCGCTCTCGGGGCCGCTCCTGCTGCGTGACTTCAGGCCGCGACCAGCATCCCGTTCGACAAGCCTTTCGCCTCGACCTGCCGCGCCGCGAACGCCTCGCCGATCATCAACAGACTCGGCTGCGACGCATCGACCCAGCGCTGCGCTTCGCCGCCCGCAAGATCTTCCAGCGTCAGCGTCAGCATGCGTTCACGCGGCGTGCTGCACGCCTCGACGATCGCCACGGGTGTTGTTGCTGGCTTGCCGGCATCGATCAGTTGTTGCGCGATCTCGACGCCGCTGTCGCGGCCCATGTAGAACACCAGCGAATCGGCGTTGACCTGCTCACGGATTTCGTCGGAACCGGGCGCGCGGCTGAACGTCGCGAGCGCGACGCTGCGCGATACGCCGCGCAGCGTCAGCGAGCGTTTCAGCGTCGCCGCGCTGGCCAGCGCGGCGGTGATGCCCGGCACGACTTCATATTCGATGCCCGCGGCTTCAAGCGCGCGCATCTCTTCGTCGGCGCGGCCGAACAGCATCGGATCGCCGCCCTTCAAACGCACGACCAGGTCGTGCTCCAGAGCCGCATCGACGATCTGCTTGTTGATGAACTGCTGGGCCGTCGATAGCTGGCCGCAGCGTTTGCCGACCGCGATGCGCTTCGCGCGCGCGGGGGCGTAGTCGAGCATTGCCGGCTCGACCAGCGCGTCGTGCAGCACGACGTCGGCCGCGCCGAGCAGCCGCGCTCCGCGCACCGTAATCAGGTCCGCGGCACCGGGGCCCGCGCCGATCAGATAAACCTTACCCATTTACATCAACCTGTTCGTTGGAGCGCACCCGGCGGCGCGTCGCTGCGCCGCCCGAGCCGCCCTTGCGTCGCTTATGCCGTGCTTACGCGGAAAACGCCCGGATCATGCCGGCCGCGACGGTGTGGTTCGTCGCCTCGTCGATCAGCACGAACGCGCCAGTGCCCTGATGCGAATCGTACTCGTCGCACACGAGCGGCTTCTGCAACGTCAGCGCGACACGACCGATGTCGTTCATCGCCAGTTCCTTGCGATCGGTCGCCTGCGACAGCGTGTGCACGTCGAGCACTTCCTTGATCGCGCCGATCTTCGCGAACACCGTGTTGGTGGTGTGCTTCAGCAGATACTTGCGCTGCGTCGACAGTGGCGTGTCGTCGAACCAGCACAGGTCCGCTTCGAGCTTCTTCGCGGGCTCAGGCGCCGCTGCGCGCAGCACGAAGGTGTCGCCGCGCGACACGTCGACGTCTTCCGCGAGACGGATCGTCACCGTCTGACCCGCGAACGCGCGGTCCACCTGCGCAGTGCCGCCGATCACCGGCGCGATGATCTCGGCGACGGTCGCCTCGCGATTGGCCGGCAGCACGACGATCGTGTCGCCGAGCTTCACTTCGCCCGATTCGACGCGGCCCATGTAGCCGCGGAAATCGTCGGCCTGACTGCCGTCCTGGCGCGCGACCCACTGCACCGGGAAGCGCAGCACCTCGCCGCTCGCGGTTTCGACCGGCAGCGCTTCGAGCAGGTCGAGCAGCGGCTGATCCGCGTACCACGGCATGCGCTCGCTCGCCGTGACGATGTTGTCGCCCTTGAGTGCCGACACCGGCACGAAGCGCACATCCTCCAGACCGAGGTGACGCGCGAGTTCGACGTACGCGTCGCGGATCTCGTTGAAACGCGCTTCGCTGTAGTCGACGAGGTCCATCTTGTTGATCGCGACGATCACATGCTGCAGACCGAGCAACTTGACGATCGCGCTATGACGCTTGGTTTGCGGCAGCAGTTGCGCGAGGCCGTTTTCGAACGTCACGCGCGTCGCGTCGACGAGGATGATCGCCGCGTGCGCGGTCGAGGCGCCGGTCACCATGTTGCGCGTGTACTGCTCGTGGCCCGGCGTATCGGCGATGATGAACTTGCGCTTGGCCGTGGCGAAATAGCGGTACGCGACATCGATCGTGATGCCCTGCTCGCGCTCGGCTTCGAGGCCGTCGGTCAGCAGCGACAGATCGATTTCGTCGCCGACGGTGCGCTTGTTTTTCGCGCGCGACAGCGCCGAGAGCTGGTCGGAAAGGACCGCCTTGCTGTCGTACAGCAGACGGCCGATCAGCGTGCTCTTGCCGTCGTCGACGCTGCCCGCGGTGATGAAACGCAGCACGCCGAGGTCTTCTGGTTGGTGAATACTGCTCATGATTGCTTTGCCCTAGTCGTGTGCTTAGAAATAACCCTGCTTCTTGCGCTGCTCCATCGCCGCCTCGGAGACCTGATCGTCCATCCGCGTCGCACCGCGTTCCGTGATTTCGGTAACGGCCGTTTCGGCGATGATCTTCTCGACGTCGTCCGCGTCGCTTTCGACCGGGCAGGTGCAGCTGATGTCGCCGACCGTGCGGAATCGCACGAGCGCCTGTTCGCTCGTCTCGCCTTCGCGCATCGGGGTGAGCGGCGTGACCGGCACGAGCAGGCCGTTGCGGCGCACGATCTCGCGCTGGTGCGCGTAGTAGATCGAAGGCAGTTCGAGCTGTTCACGCGCGATGTACTGCCACACGTCGAGCTCCGTCCAGTTCGAGATCGGGAACACGCGCATGTGTTCGCCGTTGTGCAGACGCGCGTTGTAGAGGCTCCACAGTTCCGGGCGCTGCGCCTTCGGGTCCCACTGGCCGAATTCGTCGCGGAACGAGAAGATGCGCTCTTTCGCGCGGGCCTTTTCTTCGTCGCGGCGTGCGCCGCCGATCATCGCGGTGTAGCCGTATTGCTCGATCGTCTCCAGCAGCGTGACCGCCTGCGCGGCATTGCGCGAATCCGTTTCGCGACGCAGACGCACGGTACCGCGCTTGATCGAATCTTCAACATGCCCGACCACGAGTTCCGCGCCGATCTCGTGCGCGCGACGATCGCGGAAGTCGATCACTTCGTCGTAGTTATGTCCCGTGTCGATATGCACGAGCGGGAACGGCAGTTGCGTCTTGCGGTTCGCGCCGAGGCCGAACGCCTTCAGGGCGAGCGCGAGCACCACGACGGAATCCTTGCCGCCCGAAAACAGCAGCGCCGGCTTGCTGCACTCGGCGACCAGTTCGCGCAGGATGTGAATCGACTCTGCTTCGAGCCAATCGAGGTGATCCATCCGGGTGATCGTGTTGGCCAGCGGAGCGTTGACAGCGGAATCGAGCGTGGTGCTCATAGCGGGTCCTTCGTTGATTCGCCCGGCAAGCGCTTGCGCACGGGCGGAAGTATTCAAATCGGTATCGGCGGCGGTCGACCGCGAGCTCTTTGCGCGGCGCTCAGGCCGACGCATTTTCGTTGCGCTCGACCGCAATCGGGGTGATCGCCGTGATATGCAAGCCGCATTCCTTCGTGTCGCGCGACTCCCACCACCAGCGTCCCGCCCGGCTGTCCTCGCCGGGGCGGATCGCGCGCGTACACGGCTCGCAGCCGATGCTCGGATAACCGCGCGCATGCAGCGGGTTCACCGGCACGTCGAAGGTCTTAAGATAATCCCAGACTTCAGCTTCGGTCCAGTCCGCGAGCGGGTTGAACTTGGCGACGTTGCGCGCGCCGTCGTGCTCTTCCTCGTGCAGCTCGGTACGCGTGACCGACTGCTCGCGACGCTGCCCGGTCACCCAGGCGCTGACGTCCGCGAGCGCGCGATTGAGCGGCTCGACCTTGCGGATCTCGCAGCAGCGCTTGCGCAGCTCGACGCTTTCATAGAACGCGTTCAGGCCGTGCTCGCCCACATACTGCTCGACCGCGGCCGGCTGCGGATGAAACTGTTCGATGTCGTAGCCGTAGCGCTCTTTCACGCGATCGAGCATGCCGAGCGTCTCCGCATGCAGACGGCCCGTGTTCAGCGAGAAGATGCCGATCTTCACGCCGCGCGACAGGATCGCATGCGTGAGCAGCATGTCTTCGGCCGCGAGGCTGCTCGCGAGCTTCACATTCGCGTGACGCGTAGCGATCGAATCGAGCAGCGCGTCGAGACGCTCGACCTTCGCTGCAAGCTCCGGGCTCAACGATTGCGCGGTGCTCATGCCGAGGCCTTGACGGCGCCAGCCTGCGCCGCGCGGCGGCGGAACAGCGGCGACGTGTCGACGGCGCCCTGGTACTGCACGCTGAAGTCGTCGAACGCTTTCAGTGCGTCGTTGAAATCCTTGTCGGCGCGCAGCGCGTAGGCGTCGAAGCCGCAGCGGAACATGAAGGTGATCTGATCGCGCAGCACGTCGCCGATCGCGCGCAGTTCGCCCTTGTAGCCATAGCGCTCGCGCAGCAGGCGGCCGATGCTGTAGCCGCGGCCGTCGCGGAACACCGGGAAGTCCACGGCGATCAAGGCGAGCTTGTCGAAGTCGCCGACGATGTCCGCCGGTTCGTTATCCGGCGCGAGCCACACGCCGAGGTCGGCGGCGCTGCGCGAAGCGACGAGCGCGTCGCGCTCGGCTTGCCACAGCGCCAGCGGCACGATCACCTTGCCGGCCGGCAGTTCGCCGACCGCCGGCAAAGCGCCGTCTTCCGCGGGGCGCACGACGCTCCAGTCGTCGTTGACGATCGCGCGGTTCTTGATGATAGAAGCCATCTGTTCAGTATCCTTTCGCGGTTACGCGTGAGCCGGTTGACGCGCGGCGTACACGCGCTCCTTGAACGGCGCGATGCCGATGCGGTTGTACGTATCGATGAAACGCTCGCCTTCCTGGCGGCTTTCCACGAACGTGTCGATCACCTTCGTCATCACGTCCGGCATTTCCTCGGCCGAGAACGACGGGCCGATCACGCGGCCAAGGCGAGCGCCGGTCGCGCCCGTGCCCTGCTCGCCGCCGAGCGTCACCTGGTACCACTCCGAGCCGTCCTTGTCGACGCCCAGAATGCCGATGTTGCCGACGTGATGGTGACCGCACGCGTTGATGCAGCCCGAAATGTTCAGCGACACGTCGCCGAGGTCGTACACGTAGTCCAGATCGTTGAAGCGTTCCTGGATCGCGAGCGCGATCGGAATCGACTTCGCATTCGCGAGCGAGCAGAAGTCACCGCCCGGGCACGCGATGATGTCGGTCAACAAGCCGATATTCGGTGTCGCGAAACCTTGCGACCTGGCCTTTTCCCACACCGCGAACAGGTCGCGCTTCTTCACGTCCGCGAGGATCAGGTTCTGTTCGTGCGACACGCGGATCTTGCCGAACGAGTATTCGTCGGCCCAGTCGGCGACCGCTTCCATCTGCACGTCCGTTGCGTCGCCCGGGGCGATCGTGGTCGGCTTCAGCGACAGCGTCACCGACGCGTAGCCCGCAACCTTGTGCGGACGCACGTTACGCTCGACCCAGCGCGCGAACGCGCGGTTTTCCAGCAGATGGTTTTCGAACGACGTGTCGGTGTCCGGCAGCTTGTCGTAAGCGGGCGGCGCGAAGTACTGCGTCACGCGATCCACTTCGGCCTGCGTGAGCGTCGACGGACCGTCCTTCAGGTGCTGCCACTCTTCCTCGACCTGCGCGGAGAACTTCTCCGGCGAGAGCGCCTTCACCAGAATCTTGATCCGCGCCTTGTATATGTTGTCGCGGCGGCCGTAGCGGTTGTACACACGCAGCTCGCCGAACGAGTATTCGTCGGCCCAATCGGCGACCGCTTCCATCTGCGCGTCCGTCGCGTCGCCCGGGGCGATCGTGGTCGGCTTCAGCGACAGCGTGACCGACGCATAGCCCGCGACCTTGTGCGGACGCACGTTACGCTCGACCCAGCGCGCGAACCCGCGGTTTTCCAGCAGATGCTTTTCGAACGAGGCGTCGGTATCGACCAGGCGTTCGTATTGCGGCGGAACGAAGTACTGCGACACGCGGTCGAGCTCTTCCTGCGTGAGCGTCGACGGGCCATCCTTTAGGTGCTGCCACTCCTCCTCGACCTGTGCCGAGAATTTCTCCGGCGACAGCGCCTTCACGAGAATCTTGATGCGCGCCTTGTACATGTTGTCGCGGCGG
>DATAQT010000014.1:0-37718 GCA_036264535.1 Paraburkholderia sp.
TCCAGGCTTTTGTGCAAGTTCCGAGGGTTTAGCCTGATGGCACGGTAGTTGCCCTGATACTCAGAATTCAGATAGTCGCCCTCCCCACGGCGACGCGACATTCACATCAGGAATGACCGTTCCCATGTCCACCGATCGCACGGCGTCGCTGTCGCATTTCGCGTTCATGCCGGTTCCCAACTTCACGATGATCGCCTTCACCAACGCGATCGAAGTGTTGCGTATGGCGAACTATCTGTCGGGCCAGACGCTTTACCGCTGGTCGATCGTGAGTCCGGCGGGCGGTCCGGTCATGGCGAGCAACGGCCTATCCGTCGATACGGGCCCGGTTGAATGCGTCGGGCAACCGGATATCGTGTTCGTGATCGGCGGCATCGACGTGCAGCGCTCGACCACCCCCGAGCATCTGTCCGCACTGCGCCGATTCGCGCGCGCGGGCTGCGTGCTCGGCAGTCTGTGCACAGGTACCTACGCGCTCGCACGCGCGGGTCTGCTGGCCGGTTATGCGTGCGCGATTCATTGGGAAAACATGTCGGCGCTGAAAGAGGAGTTTCCCGATACGCGCTTTCTGAAAGAGCTGTTCGTGATCGATCGCGAGCGCGTGACCTGCACCGGCGGCGTCGCGCCGCTCGATATGATGCTGAACCTGATCGCGCCGCGCGTCGGCACCGCGCGTGTCACGCAGATCGCCGAGCAGTTCATCGTCGAGCACGTGCGCGACACGAGCGCGCAGCAGAAGATACCGCTCGTCGCGCGGCTCGGCTCGGCCAACAAGTCGCTGTTCGAAGTGATCTCGCTGATGGAGAACAACATCGAAGAGCCGCTGTCGCGCGAAGAACTCGCGCGACTCGCCGGCATGTCGCAACGGCAGTTGCAGCGCCTCTTTCGCGAGCATCTGGGCATGACGCCCACGCACTACTATCTGACGCTGCGCTTGCGGCGCGCGCGCGAGCTGCTATTGCAGACCGACATGTCGATCATGCACATCACGATGGCGTGCGGCTTCCAGTCGGCCTGCCACTTCTCGAAGAGCTATCGCGATGCGTTCGGCACCGCGCCGACGCGCGAGCGGCGCAAGCAGGCGCCTTCATTGTCGAGTGCGCCGGTGATGGCGGCTTGATCAATGAACACACGGGCGGCGTGGCGCGGCAGGCCACGCCGCGCTACGCTTCAGCGGACAACGAACCTCAAGCCGCTTTCAACAACCCGTGCGGGTCGATCACGAACTTCCTTGGCGCGCCCCCGTCGAATTGCCGGTAGCCTTCGGGCGCATCGTCGAGTGACACCACCGTCACGTTGACGATGTCGGCGATCGGCAAGCGATCCCACAGAATCGCCTGCATGAGATCGCGGTTGTACTTCATGACCGGCGTCTGGCCCGTGTGGAACGAATGTGACTTGGCCCACCCGAGCCCGAAACGCAAACTGAGGCTGCCCTTGCGCGCGGCGGCATCGGCCGCGCCTGGATCGTCGGTCACGTAGAGACCGGGAATGCCGATCGCGCCGGCCGCGCGGGTGATTTCCATCAGCGAATTGAGCACCGTGGCGGGGGCCTCCTCGTGGGAGCCGCTGCTGCCATGACCGTGTGCTTCGAAGCCGACGCAATCCACCGCGCAATCCACTTCTGGCTTGCCGAGGATCTGCTCGATCTGCTCGCCGAGCGTAGCGTCCTTCGACAGATTGATGGTCTGGAAGCCCATCTTGCGCGCATGCGCGAGGCGCGCCTCGTTCATGTCGCCGACGATCGTACAGGCCGCGCCGAGCAGGCGTGCGGACGCGGCCGCCGCCATGCCGACCGGTCCCGCGCCCGCGACATAGACGGTCGCGCCAGGCTTCACGCCGGCCATCACGGCGCCGTGATAGCCGGTCGGCAGAATGTCGGACAGGCAGGTCAGATCGCGGATCTTCGACATTGCCTGCGCGCGGTCCGGGAATTTCAGCAGATTGAAGTCCGCGTACGGCACCATTACGTATTCGGCCTGGCCGCCGATCCAGCCTCCCATGTCGACATAGCCATACGCGCCGCCCGCACGCGACGGATTAACATTCAGACAGACTCCCGTATGCTGCGCCTTGCAGGTCGGACAGCGTCCGCAGGCGACGTTGAACGGGACCGACACCAGATCGCCGATCTGCAGCGTCTCGACGTCGCGTCCCACTTCGATGACTTCGCCGGTAATCTCATGCCCGAGCACGAGGCCGACCTCGGCGGTCGTGCGGCCGCGCACCATGTGCTGATCGGAGCCGCAAATATTCGTGCTCACCACCTTCAGGATCACGCCGTGGCCGATCGAACGGCCACGGGGATCGACCATCTTCGGATAATCGATCGACTGCACTTCGACCTTGCCCTGCCCCAGATAAACGACGCCGCGATTGCTGCTCATTGTCTTGTCTCCATGTCGGTGAGCGGCACGCCTCGCACGCCGCGCGGCGCACCGTTCCACGAGCGTAGCGTTCGCCCGGAACGAGACCTGTGCCGAACGCGACACGCGTTTGGCTTGAACCGACAACGAGCGCGTCGCGCGGGTTGATGCCCACAACTTTTTCTTTACCCCCGCCCAACTTATCCTCGTTTGCCAGCGGTTCGCAAAAGCCCGATAGTGGCGACCTCAGCCGAATCGCCGCTCCACGACCGAGGACCCGTTTGCAATGAAGACCCGCACGCTCAATCTGATCTCGACCGCCACGTTCGCACTGTTCACACTTTGTGCGACCTCACCGGTCAGCCACGCGGCCGAGCCCATCGCCGCGCAACTCCAACCCACCGTCGATGCCGCGATCCGGCCGCTGATGGCGAAATACCATATCGCCGGCATGGCGGTCGGCGTGATCGAGGACGGCAAGCCCTACGTCTACAACTACGGCGTCGCATCGACGCAAACCGGCAAGCCGGTCACTCGCGATACGCTGTTCGAACTCGGCTCGGTCAGCAAGACCTTTACGGCGACGCTCGCGTCGTATGCGCAGGTCGACGGCAAGCTGTCGTTGTCGGACGGCACGGAGCGCTATCTGCCGACTCTGCGCGGCCGCCCGTTCGGCAAGGTCAGCCTGCTGAACCTCGGCACGCACACGCCTGGCGGCCTGCCCTTACAGGTGCCGGGCGACATTCACAACAACGCGCAATTGCTGCAGTACTTCCACGACTGGCAGCCGGCTCATGCGCCCGGCACGTTCCGCACGTATTCCAACCCCGGCATCGGCACGCTCGGCATGATCACCGCGAAGAGCATGGGACAGGACTTCACGGTTTTGATGCAGCAACGCGTGTTTCCGGCGCTCGGCATGAAGAGCACCTACATCCACGTCCCCGCCGCGAAAATGGCGGACTACGCGCAGGGCTATACGAAAGACGGTGCGCCCATCCGTCTGACCGGCGGCGTGATTTCCGCCGAAGCCTACGGGGTGAAGTCGACCGCCGCCGATATGCTGCGTTTCGTGCAGGCGAACATGAGCCTGATTCCGCTCGACAGTCAGTTGCAGCGCGCGATCACGGACACGCATACCGGCTACTTCCAGGCCGGCGTGCTGACTCAGGATCTGATCTGGGAGCAGTACCCGTATCCGGTCGAGTTGCGCACCCTGGAGGCGGGCAATTCGGCGGAGATGGTTCTCAACGGGACGCCGTCGACCGAGATCAAACCGCCGTTGCCGCCGCAGCAGAACGTCTGGATCAACAAGACCGGCTCGACGAATGGCTTCGGCGCGTATGTCGCGTTCGTGCCGCAAAAGCGCATCGGCATCGTGATGCTCGCCAACCGCAATTTCCCGAACGAGGCGCGCGTGAGCGCCGCGCATCAGATCCTGATGGCGCTCGATGCCGGCGGCCATTGATACGCCGTGTACTTACGTGCGCAGCCGGGTACGCGCGGCGCCAGCGATTCGCGTGAGCGCATCCACGCTCAGATGGGCCGCGACTTTCTCGACGTACGCGTGATGCCGCGCTTCGAGCGGCGCGCCGAGCTCCCGCGCGAGTAGATAGCGGATCAGCGCAATGCGCCGGTGACGCAGCGCGATGCTTTGATCGAGCAGCGCGAGCGCGGCACCGGCATCGCGCTCGTCGCACGCGCGCGCCGTGAGACGCGCGGTGGCCGCACGGGTCGACGTCATGGCGAAATCAGCAAAGCGAGGTGCGCATCGCTCAGGACATCAACGGCTCGGCGGCGTCGAGCATGATCCTGATGAAGTAATCCGCGAAGCTGCGGCGCACGACGATCTCGAAGCCGTCCCCGCTCGTGGGCAGCAACGTGATCGACGCCTTGAAATAGTGGCTCTGCGCGCACTGCCCCACACCGAATAGTTTGGGATGCAGATCGAGCGGACAGCCGCGCGCGAGCACATCGCGCGTGCGCGTGCCTGAGATTTCGAGCACCGTATAGCCGCTGCCGACATCGACCGCCGACGCGAACACGCCCGCGAACGCCGTGCCGAGCTTCGCCTGCAACGGCGCCGTGCGTGTCGCGTCGTGCATGGCCTCCGAACGCACGAACCACTCGTCCGGACCTAGCCACACCATGTCGTAGCCGTTGCCGCGCGCGACGGTATTCGGCTTCTCCGGCGGCTTGCAGCCAATCACCTCTTCGACTGCCCGGATGAACGCCGCATCACGCGTATCGCCGCGCACGTTCACGAGTTCGAGAAACGGCCGCTCGCCGAGCCGGAACGCGGCAGTTGCGTTGGCCTGATGGTGCTTGAGCAACGCATCCGCGCCGACCAGCGGCGACTCCTGCCACACGCCACCCTGCCGCCCGAGCGTGCGGTCTACGACCGACACCGTGCCGCCTGTTTCATTCCACATTTTGACGTGCTCCTTCGCTGTCGTAGAACACCGGACTCGCGATCTTCGCCGCGATCTGTTTGCCGCTCGCGAGCGGAATCGTGACGGTCGTGCCGATCTTGTCGAGGCCGCCCTTGACGACCGCCATCGCGATCGAGCGTTTCAGGATCGGACTGTAATAGCTCGACGTGACGTGCCCGAGCATCGGCGCGGTGTCGCCCTGGAACGGACCCGCGACGATCTGCGAGCCTTCGGGTATCACGAACGACGCATCGTCCGCGAGCAACCCGACCAGTTGCTTGCGCCCGGCCTTCGCCGTGTCCGAACGGGCGAGCGAGCGCTTGCCGAGAAAGTCCTTCGACTTCGCGACGAGCCCGCCCATGCCGAGATCGTGCGGCGTCATCGAGCCGTCCGTATCCTGGCCGACGATGATGTAGCCCTTCTCCGCGCGCAGCACGTGCATGGTCTCGGTGCCGTACGGCGTGATGTCGAACTCCGCGCCCGCCGCCATCAACGCTTCCCACACCGCGCGCCCGACGTTCGCCGGCACGTTCACCTCGTAAGCGAGTTCGCCCGAGAAGCTGATGCGCATCACGCGCGCCGCCGCGCCCGCGACGGTGCCTTCACGATACGTCATGAACGGGAACGCCGCGTTCGCGAAGTCGATGTCGTCGCAGACCTTTTGCAGCACCTTGCGGCTCATCGGGCCGACCACCGCAAAGGTCGCCCAATGGTCGGTGACCGAGGCGAGCCGCACCCGCATGTCGGGCCATTCGGTTTGCAGCCAGCGCTCGAGCCACGTCAGCACGCGCGCCGCGCCGCCGGTCGTGGTCGTCATCATGTAGTGCTGCTCGGCGAGGCGCACGGTCACGCCGTCGTCGAAGATCATGCCGTTTTCGTCGAGCATCAGGCCGTAGCGGCACTTGCCGACTTCGAGCCTGGTCCACGGATTCGTATAGACCCAGTTCAGCAGTTTCGCGGAATCGGGGCCCTGAATGTCGATCTTGCCGAGCGTCGACGCATCGAGAATACCGACGCTCGTGCGCACCGCGAGCGCTTCGCGCGCGACCGCCGCGTGCATGTCCTCGCCCGCCTTCGGGTAGTACCACGGACGCTTCCAGTTGCCGACGTCCTCGAACGCCGCGCCGTGATCCACGTGCCATTCATGCACCGCCGTCTTGCGCACAGGGTCGAGCATGTCGCCCAATTCGCGGCCGGCGAACGTGCCGAACGTGACGGGCGTGTAGTTCGGCCGGAACGTCGTCGTGCCGGTCTCGGGAATGGTTTTGCCGAGCGCCTGAGCGAGAATCGCCATGCCGTTGATGTTGCCGAGCTTGCCCTGGTCGGTGCCGAAGCCCATCGCGGTGTAGCGTTTCACGTGTTCGACGGATTCGAAGCCTTCGCGCGCGGCGAGGAAAATATCGGCGGCCGCTACGTCGTTCTGGAAGTCGACGAACTGCTTGGGTCCGCGCGTGGCCAGCTCGCGACCGCCGACGAGCCACAGTGGTTCCAGCTTCGCTTCGTTCAACTCGGCGACCTGCACCGGATTCGGCCGCGCGACGATGTGCCCGGCCGCGCGCGCCGCTTCGACACCGGCGTCGAGCGCGAAACGGATGCCCTGGCCGAGCGAGAAGTCGCCCGCGCAGGCGCCGACACTGGTCTCCGCCTGGAGCGCCTTGCCCGGCACGAAACAGGCCTTGTCGTCATGCCAGTGCGCCTTGCCGCCCGACTGCGCGAACAGATGCAGCACCGGGCTCCAGCCGCCCGAACTCGCGAGCAGATCGCACGACAGTTCGCCCTGTTGAGCGCCGATCTGCCCTTTCGCATACGAGGCGATCGTCACGGACGCGACCCGCAGCTTGCCATGCGCGGCCGTGACGACCGTGCCGTTCATCACCTTGACGCCGCAGCGGCGCGCGAGCGTGGGCAGCGTGCCCTTCGATTCAGCCGTGCGCGGATCGACCACGCTCACCTGCGCGCCGGCCGCTTTCAGGTCGAGCGCGCATTGGTAGCCGTCGTCGTTGTTCGTGAACACGACCGCGTTGCGCCCCGGCAGCACCGCATAGCGATGCAGATACGTCGATACCGCCGAGGCGAGCATCACGCCGGGCAGATCGTTATTGCCGAACACGATCGGCCGCTCATGCGCGCCGGTCGCCAGAATCACGCGTTTCGCGCGGATCTTCCACAGCAGTTCGCGCGTGCCCTTGCGTTGTGACACGGGCAGATGATCGGTCAGCCGCTGCGTGACCGTGACGAGGTTGTGGTCCTGATAGCCGAACGCATTGCTGCGGCTCAGGATCTTCACGTCGGGCAGCTGCCGCAATTCGTCCTCGACTTTCTGCACCCACTGCAGAGCAGGCTTGCCGTCGATCTCCGCGCCACAGGACAGCAACGAGCCGCCGAGCTCGGGCTGATCGTCGACGAGCGTCACGCGCGCTCCGGACAAGGCCGCCGCGTGCGCCGCCGCCAGCCCGGTCGGGCCGCCACCGACCACCAGCACGTCGCAATGCGCGAAGCATTTGTCGTAGCGGTCCGCGTCACGCTGTTGCGGCGCGGTGCCGAGGCCCGCCGCGTCGCGAATCGCTTCCTCGTACTTCGGCCAGAATTTGCGCGGCCACATGAACGTCTTGTAGTAGAAGCCCGCCGGAATGAAGCGCGCGATCTTCTGATTGATCGCCATGCGGTCCTTCTCGATGCTCGGTTTCGCGTTCACGCTGCTCGCGACGAGGCCCTGATACAACTCGACTTCGGTGGCCCGCGCGTTCGGCACCGTGTAGGCGCCGGTCTCGAGTTGCATGACCGCGTTCGGCTCCTCGACGCCTGCGGTTACGATGCCGCGCGGCCGATGATATTTCCAGCTGCGCGCGACGAAATGCACGCCGTTGGCGAGCAACGCGGACGCGAGCGTATCGCCCTGATGCCCCTGATACTCGACGCCATTGAACATGAATTTCAGCGCGATCGCGCGGTTGATGCGCCCGCCGGTCGGGAGTCGGTCTTTCTGGCTCATGATGCCTTGTCCTCTTGTGCCTTTACCTGTGCCTTCTGTGCATTGGCGACCTGCGCGTCGCTGCTGTCGAGCGCCAGCAAGGGGCGCTCGAACGTCTCGTAGCCCTGGAACGCGTAGCTGACGGTGTCGCGCTGCGCCTTGAACCAGCGCCGGCAGCCTTGCGCGTGAAGCCATTGCTCGCGATGCATGCCGCGCGGATTCTTGCGCATGAACAGGTAGTCGCCCCATTCCTGGTCGGTGAGCGTGTCGGTGTCGAGCGGGCGGGCGATGTCCGCCTCCCCGCCGCAGGAGAATTCGGTTTCGGCGCGGGGACCGCACCACGGGCATTCGATCAGCAGCATCAGTGTCTCCTTGTCGACTAGTGGGCAACGGCGGCAGCGCCATGCTCATCGATCAGATGACCGGTATAGAACCGGTCCAGCGAAAACGGCGCATTCATAGGATGCGGTTCGTCCTTCGCGATCGTGTGCGCGAACACCCAGCCCGAGCCGGGTGTCGCCTTGAAGCCGCCCGTGCCCCACCCGCAGTTGAAATACAGTCCCTTCACATCGGTCTTGCTGATGATCGGGCACGCGTCAGGCGACACATCGACGATGCCGCCCCACTGCCGGTTCATCCGCACCCGTGAAAACACCGGAAACATTTCGACGATCGCTTCGAGCGTGCCCTCGATGACCTGGAAGCTGCCACGCTGCCCAAAGCCCGTGTACTGATCGACGCCCGCGCCGATCACGAGATCGCCCTTGTCGGACTGGCTGATATACGCGTGCACCGCGTTCGACATCACGACCGTATTGACGACCGGCTTGATCGGCTCGGAGACCAATGCCTGCAACGGATGGCTCTCCAGCGGCAGCCGCACACCGGCCATGTCGGCGAGCGTCGAGGTATTACCCGCCGTCACGATCGCGACCTTCTTCGCCTTGATGAAACCCTTGGTGGTGTCCACGCCCGTCACCTGGCTGCCGTCGCGGCGAATGCCGACGACCTGACAGTTCTGCACGATATCGACGCCCGCCTGATCCGCGCCGCGCGCGAAGCCCCAGGCCACCGCATCGTGGCGCGCCACACCGCCGCGCCGCTGGATCGACGCGCCGAGCACCGGATAGCGGCTGTTCAGATTGATGGTCGGTTCGAGTTCCTTGATCTGCGCGGGCGTGAGGAATTCGGCGTCCACGCCGTTCAGGCGGTTCGCGTTCACGCGGCGTTCGGTATCGCGCACGTCCTGCAGCGTGTGCGCGAGATTCATCACGCCGCGCTGGCTGAACATCACGTTGTAGTTCAGGTCCTGCGCAAGCCCTTCCCACAGCTTCATCGCCTTCTCGTAGAGCGCGGCGGATTCGTCCCACAGATAGTTCGAACGCACGATCGTCGTATTGCGCGCGGTATTGCCGCCGCCGATCCAGCCCTTCTCGAGCACCGCGACGTTGCGCACGCCATGCTCCTTCGCGAGGTAGTACGCGGTCGCGAGACCATGCCCGCCGCCGCCGACGATCACGACGTCGTACTCACGCTTAGGCTCGGGGCTGCGCCATTGCCGCTCCCAGTTCTCGTGATACGACATCCCGTTGCGCAGCAGGCTGAATATCGAATAGCGGCTCATCGTGGATCCTTTGCGGTTTTGCTGATGCGGAGTTGCTGATACTGCGGGCGGTTCAACACTCGATGACGTTCACGGCCAGACCGCCGCGCGACGTCTCCTTGTATTTCGTCTTCATGTCGGCGCCGGTTTCGCGCATCGTCCGGATCACGCTGTCGAGCGACACGACGTGTTTGCCGTCGCCCTTCATCGCGAGCCGCGCCGCGTTGATCGCCTTGATCGCGCCCATTGCGTTACGCTCGATGCACGGAATCTGCACGAGCCCGCCGACCGGGTCGCACGTCATGCCGAGATTGTGTTCCATGCCGATTTCAGCGGCGTTCTCGACCTGGGCCGGCGTGCCGCCCATCACGGCCGCGAGCGCCGCGGCGGCCATCGAGCAGGCCACGCCGACTTCCCCCTGGCAGCCCACTTCGGCGCCGGAAATCGACGCGGTTTCCTTGTAGATGATGCCGATCGCCGCGGCGCTCAGCAGGAAGTCCACGATGCCGGCGTCGTTCGCCGCGTGCATGAACTTCACGTAGTAGTGCAGCACCGCCGGGATCACGCCGGCCGCGCCGTTGGTCGGCGCGGTGACGACCCGGCCGCCCGCTGCGTTTTCCTCGTTGACCGCCATCGCGTACAGGTTGACCCAGTCGAGCATCGACAGCGGGTCGCGCAGCGACTCCTCCGAGCGCGCGCGCAGACGCTCGGACAGCTCAGCCGCGCGGCGCCTCACGTGCATCGGGCCGGGCAGATCGCCGCGCACCTTGCAGCCGCGCTCGACGCACGCGGCCATCGTGCGCCAGATCGCCAGCAGGCCTTCGCGCACTTCGTGCTCGGAGCGCGTCGCACACTCGTTGCGCAACGTCACTTCGGCAATCGACAGTCCGCTTTCGCGGCACACGCGCATCAGATCGTCGCCGGTGCGAAACGGATACGGCACCTCTACACTCGCGCGCCGGCCATTCACGCGATCGCCGTCGCGATTGACGACGAAACCCCCGCCGATCGAGTAATACTCTTTTTCGACCAGCAACTGCGCGTTTTCGTCGAAAGCCTGAAAGCGCATGCCGTTCGGATGCACGAAGTCCGAGCCCGGCGCGCCCGGCATCAGCTTGCGGAAGAAGCCGAGATGTTCGCGCGCGTCGAACGCGACCGGATGCTTGCCGAGCAGCACGAGCTGTTTGCGCTCGCGGATCTCGCACAGCCGCGGCTCGATCAGGTCCGGATCGAGCCGATCGGGCAGATTGCCTTCGAGGCCGAGCAGCACCGCCTTATCGGTGCCGTGCCCCTTGCCGGTCGCACCGAGCGAGCCGAACAGTTCAACCCGCACGCGCCGCACGAAGCCGAGCAGATTCGCGTCCTCGATATGCGACGCGAAACGGCACGCCGCGATCATCGGCCCGACCGTGTGCGAACTCGATGGACCGATGCCGATCTTGAACAGATCGAAGACGCTGACGTTCATGGCGTGCCCTGTGCGTTTGCGCTGTGCGTTTGCGCTGCGCGTTTCGATGGCCGGAAGCGCTTTACGGATGGTTCATGCGCCCGGATAGAATGTGCGCCTATTGCACCGCACGCCGGGCCGGATCGATAGAATAAAAACGGCATCGCGGTGGGATGGCGTCGTCAAGTGAGCCACCAGGCGGACCCGCCGGCAAGCGTCGCGACGCATTTGCGATGACTTCCGACGGATTTGCGACAGGCGCCGCCATTGCGGCCCGCGATGCTGAAGCTCCGCGGTGCTATGCTTGGTTTCACCCCTTGCGGATACCGTTCATTCTTCTTTGACCGTTCTTTTCGCCGACCTGCCGCGCGCATGAATTCCGCTGATCCGCTCCCCCCTCCATCGCTCGACACTGTCTCGAAGCAGCGCATCCGCTTCGGCATCATCCTGCTGCCGAACTTCACGCTGACCGCGTTCTCGGGTTTCGTCGACCTGCTGCGCCTGTCCGCCGACGAAGGCGACTTCAGCAAGCCTGTGCGCTGCTCGTGGAGCGTCATCGGGGAAACCCTCGCTCCCGTGCGCGCGAGTTGCGGCATCCAGATCACGCCGTGGGAAACCTTCGAGAGCGCCGAAGCGTTCGACTATGTGGTGGTGGTCGGTGGGCTGCTGCACTCGGGGCCGGCTGCGAGCGAGGCGACGCTCGCGTTCATCCGCCGCGCCGCCGCCGGCGACGCGACGCTGGTCGGCATGTGCACCGGCGTGTTCTCGCTGATGCGCGCGGGCGTGCTCACCGGCCATCGCATCTGCGTGAGCTGGTTTCACTACTGGGACTTCATCGAGCGCTTTCCGTCGGTCGACGAAGAGATGCTGGTCGCCGACCGGCTGTTCGTGATCGACCGGCGGCGCATTACGTGTTCCGGCGGGCGCGCGTCGATCGACGTCGCCGCCGCGATCCTGCTGCGTCATTTCGAAACCGCCACGGTGCAGAAGGCGCTGCGCATCCTGCTCGTCGACGATCTGCAGAAAGGCAACGCGCCGCAGCCGCATCCACCCGGTCTCGCGCCGGCCTCGCATCCGAAGGTCAAGCGCGCGATCCTGCTGATGGAGCAGCACGTGGGCCGCTCGCTGTCACTCGACGAACTCGCGCGCAAGCTCGATCTGTCGCCGCGTCAGCTCGAGCGGCTGTTCAAGGCGCAGACCGGCAAGGCGCCGCAGGCGTACGCGAAGCAGGTGCGCCTGCGCACCGCCGCCTGGCTGTTGACGAGTTCGGACAAGACGGTTGCCGATATCGCGTCGAGTTGCGGCTTTTCGGACGCCTCGCACCTGGGACGCGAATTCCGCAAGCAGTTCGGGCTGCCGCCGATGATGTATCGCGAGCAGCGCGGCACGGCGGCGCAGGTCGACGATGGCTCATGCTACGACGAAACGTTTCCGGGCCGCGCGCAGGCGATCTGAGCTCGCCTACTGATCCGACGAGCGCCGCTCGACGCTCGGCGCATGCCCGAACTGCGCGCGATACGCCTTGCTGAAATGACACGGCGAATGAAAACCGCACACCGTGGTGACGCGCGCGATCGACGCGTCGGTATTGCGCAGCAGTTCGCGCGCCCGGCGCAGCCGCAAGCTCAGGTAGTAATGCGTCGGCGACACGTTCAGGAATAGCTTGAACATCCGCTGCAAATGACGCTGCGACAGCTTGACGAGCCGCGCGAGTTCCTCGAGCGACAACGGTTCCTCGATGTTCGCTTCCATCAGCCGCACCACTTCGATCAGTTCGGCGCGCGACAGGCCGACTCGCGCGTCGACTGGAATGTGCTGATAATCGGTCGAGCCGCGAATCCGCTCGACGATGAACTGCTCCGAAACCTGCGCGGCCACCGCAGCGCCGAGCCGCATGCCGACCAGATGCAGTAACAGATCGAGCGGCGCGGTGCCGCCGGTGCAGGTCAGCCGGTCGCGATCGACCACGAACAGTTCGTCCTCGAAATGCACGTGCGGATAGCGCTCGTGCAACGGCGACATGTCCTCCCAATGCACGGTCGCGCGATAGCCGTCGAGCAGGCCCGCCGCGAGCAGCGCGTACGGGCCCGTGCAGATGCCGCCGAGCGGCACGCGTTGCGCGGCCACCTCGCGCAGCAGCGCGATCACCGAGTCGTTCACATAGTCGCGCACGTGCCAGCCCGCGCACACGAACAGCAGGTCCGGCATGCCGGCCTCGGCGAGCGTGGTGGTCGGCGTCACCGTGATGCCGTTGCTCGCGCGTGCCGGCTCGCCATCCGGTGTGATCACCGACCACCGGTAGTGCTGCGCGCGACCCACGTAGTTCGCCATGCGCAGCACCTCGACCGCGCTCGTGAACGCGATCATCGAGAAGTTCGGCAGCGTCAGGAAGCCGACGTGCGCGACGGCGGACAGGCGCTCATCAGCTTCACTGGAGGCAAGTGCGTCGCGCTTCACAGGCGTATCCGATCGGCGCATCAGCCGTGTTGCGCCGCCGGCTCGCGGCGCACTTTCATCGCCTGGCGCAATCCCGCGAAGAGCGGCGCGCGTGCCTTGCCCGGTGCGCGGCCGAAGCTCTCGGTGATGCGGTCCAGAATGATCGCCAGCATCACGACCGACATCCCGCTTTCGAAGCCGAGTCCGATATCGAGCCGCTGGATGCTGGCGAGCACGTCGTTGCCGAGGCCGCCCGCGCCGACCATCGACGCGATGATCACCATCGACAGCGCCATCATGATGGTCTGATTCACGCCGGTCATGATCGACGGCAGCGCGTTCGGAAACTGCACCTTGTACAGCAGTTGCCACGGCGTGCAGCCGAACGCCTGTCCCGCTTCGACGATTTCGTGATTCACGTGCCGGATGCCGAGCGCGGTCAGGCGCACCGCTGGCGGCATCGCGAAGATCACCGTCGACAGGATGCCCGGCACGCGCCCGAGGCCGAACAGCATCGCGGCCGGGATCAGATAGACGAATGCGGGCATCGTCTGCATCAGATCGAGCACCGGGCGCACGATCATCTCGACGGTGCGGCTTTTCGCCATCCAGATGCCGAGCGGCACGCCGAGCAGGAGACTGATCACGGTCGACGACAGCGTGAGGCCGAGCGTGATCACCATCTGATCCCAGAAGCCGGTGCCGTAGATCAGCAACAGCGCGGCCAGCGTGAACAGCGCGAAGCGCCAGCCGACGCGCCACAAGCCGATGCCGACGAAAAACGCCATCAGCGCCCACATCGGCACGGCCTGCAAGCCGTGCTCGACCGCCGCGGCAAAGCTCTCGATGACCTTGCCGATCGTGTCGAAGGTCTTCGCATCGTGATCGAGCAGATAGTGAACGCCGTGATCGACCCAGGCGCCAAGTGGAATGACTTCAGACATGGGAACCTCGATGGCGCGTGAGAACGTTCAGCACGTTCGTCTTGTTGACCGAACCGCAGTAGGAGCCGTCCGCTTCGACGACCGGCAGCGGCGCGCGGCTCGCCACCACGCGCTCGACCACGTCGTTGAGCGGCGTGCTGCGGCCGATGCATTCGATCTGGTTGAGTTGCGGCGACGCGCTGCCCGTCGCATCGCGGCACACGAAGCCGCGGATCCGGCGCTCGCTGTCGAGCACGAACGCGTAGTCGGCGCTGCCGTTGAGCGTCGCGGCGACGCTCGACGCGTCGATCTGAGGTGCATGCATTAGCGGCACGGCGTCGGTCTGCATCAGATCGCCGGCCGTCAGATAGCGGCTCGTGTCGATGCCTTCGAAGAACGCGCGCACGTAGTCGTCGGCCGGGTTCTGGATGATTTCCTGCGGCGTGCCGATCTGCACGACCCGGCCGCCTTCCATGATCGCGATGCGCGTGCCGATGCGCAGCGCCTCCTCCAGATCGTGTGACACGAACAGGATCGTGCGCTGCTGCTCGCGTTGCAGTTCGAGCAGGACGTTCTGCATTTCCTTGCGCTTGAGCGGATCGAGCGCGGAGAACGCCTCGTCCATGATCATCAGCGACGGGTTGACGGTGAGCGCCCGCGCGAGCCCGACGCGCTGCTGCATGCCGCCCGACAGCTCGGCGGGCAGTTTGTGCGCGAACGGCGCGAGACCGACCTGTTCGAGCACCGCCAGCGCACGCGCCTCGCGCTGCTTGCGGCCGACGCCCGCTACTTCGAGCCCGAACGCCGCGTTGGACAGCACGTTGCGCTGCGGCATCAGCGCGAAGGACTGGAACACCATGCTCATGTCCTTGCGGCGCAACGCGGTCAGCTCGGCGCGCGGCACGCTGGCGACATCCCGGCCGTCGATCAGCACCTTGCCAGCGGTCGGCTCGACGAGGCGATTGATCAGGCGAATCAGCGTCGACTTGCCCGAGCCGGACAGGCCCATCAACACGAAGATCTCGCCCTCGCGGACCTCGAACGACGCGTCGTGGACGCCGACGATCTGACCGGTGCGGGCAAACACCTCCTCTTTGGTGGCGCCGCCGGCCAGCATAGCGAGCGCCTGTTTCGGATTGGTGCCGAACACCTTGCACAGCCCTTCGACCACGACCTTGGGGGAATTCATCAAATGCTCTCCTCGCGTGCGGACGTCCGTCCACCCTGTGCCTACATAGTTGCCAGAAAAAAGTGCGGCGAGCCGACTAATTGCGACAGCCACATGAGGAAATGCGACACCCGGCCGCGGCGCGAGCGCTCGTCGCGGCGTGCAAAGCCTTGTGGGAGAAGGGAATCGCGCGGATGACGCCGCGTGCGGCGGCTGTCGCGTGAGAGCTAGCGGCGATCCCGGCGACGGCAGCGGGTTGCTCTGGTGCGGCGATCCGCTCAGGAAATCGACACGCCCAGCAAGCGCCCGACACCGAACGTAAACCCCGCCGCGATCAGCCCGATGACGATCTGGCGCAGCGCCGAAAACCCCGCGCTGCGGCCGTTGAACAACGACGTGAACACACCGATCGACGCGAGCGCCAGCATGCTCAGCGCTACGCACTGCATGATCGCGTTGACGCCATGCGTCCACAGAAAGGGCATCACCGGGAAAATCGCGCCGAGCGAGAACAGACAGAACGACACCCCCGCCGCGGACCACGGATTGCCGCCCAGCTCCGCGGGATCGAGACCGAGTTCCTCGCGCGTGAGGGTGTCGAGCGCCTTGTCCTTGTCGCGCATCATCTGCGCGGCCACGCGTTTGGCCTCGTTCGCGTCGAGCCCCTTCGCGCGGTAGATCAGCGCCAGCTCGTGCTCCTCGGCTTCGGGCTGCTCGTCGATTTCCTCGGCTTCCTTCGCGATCTGCGTGCTCGCGAGTTCGCGCGCATTGGTGACCGACAGCCATTCGCCGAGCGCCATCGAACAGGCACCGGCGATCAATCCGGCGAGGCCGGTCAACAGGATCGCCTTGTTGCCGGTGCCCGCGCCGGCCACGCCCATGATCAGGCAGAAGTTGGACACGAGGCCGTCGTTCGCGCCGAGCACGGCCGCCCTCAAATCGTTGCCCGACGCGGCGCTCTTGTGCCACGACTCGGCCGCGGCGATACGGGCGCCGGGCGACAGGTTCGTGTCGCTGGTACCCGCGAGCGTCTGGACGATGGCCGCGTGATGATGTTCGTCGGCCGACATGCGGCCCGCGTCGCGTTGGCCCTGATATTTGTTGCGGTCCGCGTATTCGGCGGCGGCGAGCGTCGGCAGCACGAAGTCCGCGCCGAACGCGCGCACGAGCCCCTTCATCAGTCGTGTTTTGACCGCGCGCCCACGGCCTTTCGGTTCGACGCCGTTGGCCCTGAGCTTGTCGGCCCACACCTGTGCGTGACTGTGTTCCGATTGCGCGAGATCCTGATAGACCTGCTTGCGGGTCTCGTCTTTCTCGACGCTCGCGAGCGTCTCATAGAGGGCGGCGCTGTGCAGTTCGTCGGAGAGATTCGACTTGTAGCGCCTGACTTCGTGCTTCGTGGCCATGATCACGTGCCCTGCCGGTCGCATTGCTATCGGCCAAGCGTAACCGATTCGATCACGGTTGCCGGAAAGGCCCTAAAGCGTGCGGTGAGCGAGAAGCAATCCTGTTTCCCTCCGCATGCGAATGCGAAAGCGCGCCGCCCTTTCTCTCAGGGCGGAATTCCGATGGCACACCGCCAACGTCGTCCCGCCCGTGAAACGCCTCAGACGCACCGGCCTTCCGCTTGACCGAACAGCTGATAATGCTGCGTGCCGGACACGAAACTGTTCTCCTTCACCGCGTTCGCGACGTCCGGATATTTGGCCAGGTACGCCGACTCGAAACGGGCGCGCTCGAACGCCTCCTCCGGCACGTCCTGGATTGGCCGATCGATCCAGAATCCGCACGCCATCGGGCACAACGTCATGTCGAGGTTCCTCGCGTCTGTCGCCGAGAAATAGTGGAACACGAGCGACTTGCGCGTGCGCGAAGGATCGGCGATGGGGCCGCCGCCATGCAGCAGGTTCGCGTGCCAGATCAAGACGTCGCCTTTTTTCGCCGGGAACACCTGCTTCTCGAAACCGTTTCGCGCGACCTCCGCGTCGATATACGCGTGCCATTGCGGCATTTCAGCGGGGACGAAGTGCCGCGTGCCGTTGCTGAAGATCATCGGCTCGATCTTGTGGCTGCCCGGAAAATATTCGAGTTGCCCCGCATCGACATGAGCATCTTCGAGCGCCACCCAGATTGCGATCAGATGATCGGGCGTAGTCGGCGTCATATAAATCGAGTCGACGTGCGCAGGCTGCTGACTGCCCTTTTCGAAGTAAAGACTGTTGCAGAGCGCCGGAGACTGGCCGAATAACTGTTCAAGCACCGGCGCAATGCGTTCCGAAAGCGCGAGTTCGCGGACATTCGCCATATCCAGATAGAGATCGTTGATCTTCATTCGCCGCGTTTGGATTTCTTTCGGCGTCAGCAGACCGAGGAGGCTCCGCTCACCGGTATCGAGCAGGTCTATCGTCACGTTCATGGGCCGCTCGAGCTTGCGCTTCGCGATCGAATCGACCACTGCGTCTATTTGCTCGATGGAATAAAACCCCGGAAGAATTGCAAACCCGTTTTGTTCAAAATCTTTTTTAATACTATTCAAGATGACCCTTCGTTTTACTAATATTGGCGCGCTCTACTCAACGCCTCGAATTTATTTGTATTTGCCCCGATCTACCAGATCACTTCGTCGGCGCGCAGCACCGCGACCGAGCGGTTATCAAAAATCGTACATTGAGCCGCACAGGGCGGCAATTATATCTGCGGACGGGATCGAATTCAGATTTCCGGTCAGCGATGCATATTGAACCGCGATGGCACGACGCCCCGGATTGCGATGCGCGCGAATAGGTCGTTGGATGGTTGCAGTGGCCGACGGCCGAATCAGAAAAGTTCGGAAACCGCGAAACCGCCCAGCGCCTCATCACCGATGAATATCGCGCCGGGCGTCAGCCTGTCTGTTACTGGCTGGCAGGTACTCCTACGCCGGCTTTCTTCTGGGCTGCCTGCAGCTTGTCCGGGTAATTCGGATCGTTCTGCGCCGGCTGGTAGCCTGCGTCCTCGAGCTTCTTCAACTCGGCGTTCTTTTTCGCGCGAGCCTGTTTGCGCGCTGCCTTTTTCTCGGCCTTGGTTGGCTTCGGGGTGGTCGCCGTCGCGCCTTCCTGGGCTGCCGCGTCCGTCGAGCCCTGCGCGACCGCGAGTGGGATCGTGCCGGCCACCAGTGCCACGACCGAAACCCCAAGCATGATTCGTTTGATGGCGAAGCTCTTCATAACTGATATCCCCTCAAAGAATTTGGCAATAACGTACGAGTCCGTCTTCGAATCGTGATCCACCTGCGCGAGTCGCGCAGCCTTCACGCGAACCCGTCATCGGAAGCTTACAGCCAAAAAGCGGGTACGGGTAGCAAGCGTCGACGATCACGTTTGTCGGCCGATCGACGGCTATCCAGCGGCGAAACCCTCCCTCGTTCGATTTTTATCATGTTCTGCAATGCAGAATAACGTAGCCGCATGTTTTCCCGACTCATAAGCGACGGCCGCGGAAAATCATGGTCGATTACAAAGACTTACCAATAGAATTTGACACTCTAATAAATTTAGGTGTTTTCCCTATTCGAGCCTGCACTGCGGTACATCCAGCGGTTTACCTCGTTGACACAGTACGAACGGTCGTGCGAAATTTCGCATGCATTCTCTGCGTAAGCAAATCGAATCGATGCAGCGCCCAGCGTTCGACCCATTCGTCATCAGGAGAGCGGCAAACCGGAAGAAGCGCCTTCGATCCGATCCGTACTTCCGGCAGCCCACCCGATATTTCGCATTCCTCAGCGGACTGCAAGGGTGCGTTATTGCCCATCGAAACCGTACCGCGCAGCGCACTGCAGAACCCGTTTCACCGTTGGCCCGATAACTCAAAACAAGGAGACACGCAGCATGTCGGCAAGTCATCGCAACAGGGTGGGAGCCATTCTTGGTTTGGTGGGTGCGTGCGCGCTGGGCGCAGCCCAGAGCGCCCATGCGCAAAGCAGCGTCACGTTGTACGGTATCGTCGATGCATCGTTGCTCTACACGAACAAAACGCTCGACATGACGACCGGCCAGAGCGCCGGTCATCAATACTCGTTCACCGATAGCGGCCTGTCCGGCTCGCGCTTCGGCATGCGCGGTGCCGAAGATCTCGGCGGCGGAATGCGCGCGATCTTCCAGCTCGAAAGCGGCTTCAGCGTGGCCAACGGTTCGCTGAACAACTCGAACGGCAATCTGTTCGGCCGTCAGGCGTGGGTGGGTATCGATAGCCGCTTCGGTACGCTCAAGGCCGGCTTGCAGTTCTCGCCATTCTTCCTGTCGGTGTACGACTTCGATCCGCGCGAGATGGCCTATTTCGGCAGCGGCCTCGTCACCTATCTGAACAATGTCTACGTGACGGGGCTCTTCAACCCGAACGGCATTTCGTACACCTCGCCCGAGATTGCCGGCTTGCAGGCCAGCGCAATGCTCGCATTGGGCGGCACCGCCGGCGACTTCCAGGCCGGCCGCCAATACTCGGCGAGCCTGCGCTATCACCTGGGCGGCCTCGCGATCGATGCCGCGCTCTACAGCGGCAACGCGGGCGGCAGCGCCGCGTCGATCGCGATTCCGAGCGCCGTCGAATTCATGGGCCGCGCGCTCGGTGCGCGCTATACCTTCGCCAACCTGACGCTGAAAGCGTCGTACACGCAGTACAAGGTCGCGGGCTCGTTCAACAATCGCGTCTACTCCGGCGGCGCGAGCTACGGCATCACACCGGCGTTGAATGTCGACGCGGGCATCTGGGTCACGCGCGACGCGAACGACGGGGCGAACAATTCGATTCTCGCATCGACGGGGCTCGAGTATTCGTTATCGAAGGCGACGCTCACGTATGCGCAGGTCGGCTTCGTGACCAATCACGGCGGCATGCATACGGGGCTGTCGGTCAACAATGCGCTGAATCTGCCGACCGGAACGACGGCCGGCGTGAACGTCGGCATCCGCCATACGTTCTGAACGAAGCAGGTGCGCCGTGTGAGCGGCGCATCCGCGACGGAACGTGAAGTCTGCATTTCAGAATTTCGACATGGATAAAAACGGCATCGAGCCTTGCGCTCGATGCAACCGCCTTCGCTTCAAACGTGGCCTCAACGAAATCCACGCGCATAGGCCAATCTCAATAAAACATGCGATTTTGACCGTCATCAAGTCGTTGGCGGCGCCCGCGTCGTTCGGCTTGATGAACAACGTCAGTGACTTCCCTAAGAATCCGCAATGCAGACCGTGCGAACGCAAAAACCTGTTGACTGAAAGCGAACGCCCGTGCCAAATTCGTTCCGCACCGCCGCCCTTCGCGTCGCATAGTTCGCAGCCGAAGGCCAACGCAATGCGCACCCAGTGTGTCTCAGTGGGAGGATGTCGAAGCGTGGATATGTTCTTGCAGCAGGTCCTCAACGGCTTGACGCTAGGCGGCATTTACAGCCTCGTCGCGCTGGGTCTCACGCTGGTCTACGGCATCCTCGCGGTGCCGAACTTCGCGCACGGCGCGTTTTACATGGTCGGCGCGTTCGTGTCGTTCTATCTGATGAGCCGCCTCGGCCTGAACTACTGGCTCGCGATGATCGGCTCTGGCATCGCGGTCGCCGCGCTCGCGATCCTCGCCGAACGGCTCGTGTTCCATCCGCTGCGCAAGTCCTCCGAATTGCATCCGATGATCGCCGCGATCGGCCTGCTGCTGTTTCTCGAAGCCGGCGCGCAAGCACTGTGGGGCGCGGATTTTCACCGGATGCCGACGCCTTACACGGGCATCGTCGATCTCGGCGGCGTCAGCGCGCCGTTGCAGCGGCTGCTGATCATCGCCGCCGCATTCGCGCTCGTCGTGCTGCTGCAGCTGTTCCTGCGCTTCACCGTGATCGGCGCGAGCATCATCGCGATGGCGCAGGATCGCGAAGGCGCATCGCTGATGGGTATCGACGCGAACCGCGTGACGATGCTCACGTTCGGCATCTCGGGACTGCTCGCAGCCGTCGCCGCGACCCTCTATGCGCCGATCAACCTCGTCTATCCGGCGATGGGGCAGCTCGTGATCCTGAAGGCGTTCGTGATCATCATTCTCGGCGGCATGGGCAGCGTGCCGGGCGCGATCGTGGGCGGGCTCATCATCGGCATGGCCGAGAGCTTCGGCGCCTTCTATATCTCGACCGACTACAAGGACATCATCGCGTTCGTGCTGCTCGTGGTGATTCTGTCGGTACGTCCCCAGGGACTCTTCACGAGGGAACTGCGCGCATCATGAGATTAATCGAGGGCAAGACGGGCTGGACGCTGCTGTTGGTGCTCGGGCTCGCGTTTCCGTTCGCCGCGACCAACGACTACATGCTGACCGTGATGTCCACCGCTTATATCTTCGCGCTGGCCACGGTGGGCCTGAACCTGATCACCGGCTACACCGGCCAGTTCAATCTCGCGCACGGCAGCTTCATGGCGCTCGGCGCGTATACCGTAGGCATCCTGACGGTCGATCACCAGGTGCCGTTCTGGCTCGCGCTCGTCGCGGCCGGCGTGGTGGTCGCGGTGTTCGGCGCGCTGGTCGGGCTCGTGTCGCTGCGACTGCGTGGCCACTACTTTTCGATTTTCACGCTGTGCGTCGGCTACATCATGTTTCTGGTGATCGAGAAATGGGATTCGCTCACGCATGGCGTGACGGACATCATCGGCATTCCGGCGCCGTCGGGTTTCGGCCTCGTGTCGTTCGACACGCCGCGCGCGCTGTACTACCTGACGTTCGCGTTTCTCGTGCTCGGTATGTGGCTCATGCATCGCATCGTCGACTCGCTGCTCGGCCGCACTTTCATGGCGATCCGCAATAGCGACGGCCTCGCCCAATCGCTCGGCATCAACCTGATGCGCAACAAGGTGCTCGCGTTCGTGCTGTCGGTGGTCTATGCGGGGCTCGCGGGCGGACTCTATGCGGGCGCCGTGCGCTTCCTCGGGCCGGATCTCGCGGGCGTCGAGCATACCTTCGACATGACGATGTACATGCTGGTCGGCGGCCTCGGCACGCTCGCGGGCCCGCTGCTCGGTGCGCTGCTGGTGCCGTGGCTCACGCAGTACCTGCAGTTCCTGCAGGAGTATCGCTTCGTCGTGTTCGGTCCGATCCTGATCGCGCTGGTGATTTTTCTGCCGAACGGCATCGTCGGTCTGTATCAGTCGCGCAAGCATCGGCGCGCGCGGCGTGTCGCGCCGGTCGACGGCCGCGGCGCGGTTCAGTCGACGCATCAGCCGCAGCCCACCCACGGAGACCGGCATGCTTGAAATCGACTCGCTCAGCAAGCGTTTCGGCGGTCTCGTCGCGGTCGACGACGTCAGCACGCGCATCGAGGCGGGCAAGATCAACGCGATCATCGGACCGAACGGCGCGGGCAAGACGACGTTCTTCAATCTGATCAGCGGCACGCATCTGCCGAGCTCCGGCCGCATCGTGTTCAACGGCGAGGACGTGACGAAGCTCGGCCCCGATCGCATGGCGCGGCTCGGTGTGGCACGCACGTTTCAGTCGACCGCGCTATTCGATCGCGCGAGCGTGCTCGACAACCTGATCGTCGGTCATCGGCTGCGCACTCAGTCGGGGCTGTGGGACGTGTTGCTGCATACGCGGCGTCTGAAGCACGAGGAGCGCATCTGCCGCGACAAGGCGCGCGAAGCGCTCGACTTCGTCGGTCTGTCGGTGGTAGCCGATCGGCTCGCCGGCGATATCTCGCAGGAAGAACGCAAGCGCGTCGCCTTCGCGCTGGCGCTCGCCACCGAACCGAGCCTGATGCTGCTCGACGAACCGGCCGGCGGCGTCAATCCCGAGGAAACCGAAGGGTTGGCCGAGCTGATCCGCAAGCTAGTCAGACATGGCGTAACCGTGTGCCTCGTCGAACACAAGATGAACATGATCATGAAGCTCGCGGATCGCATCATGGTGCTGAACTACGGCCGCAAGATCGCCGAGGGCACGCCCGCCGAGATCCGCGCGAACCCGGCCGTGATCGACGCTTACCTCGGGAGCGAGCATGCTGAAGTTTGACCACGTATCGCTCGACTACGGCAGCTTTCGCGCGCTCGACGGCATCAACCTGCATGCCGACGACGGCGAGCTCGTCGTGCTGCTCGGCGCCAACGGCGCGGGCAAGAGCTCGATCTTCCTGACGACGAGCGGCTTGCGCCGCGCGGCCGGCGGCAGCCTGCGGTTCGGCAATCGCGAACTGCTCGGCATGACGCCCGCGCAAATCGTGAAGAGGGGGGTGATCCAGTGTCCGGAGGGACGCAAGCTGTTTCCCGGCATGTCGGTGCTGAAGAACCTGACGCTCGGCGCGTACGTGCATCGCGGTGACAGCGCCGGCAACCGGCGCAATCTCGAGCACGTGTTCGGCCTCTTTCCGCTGCTTGCCGAACGCAAGGATCATGCGGCCGGCTCGCTGTCGGGCGGTCAGCAACAGATGGTGGCGATCGCCCGCGCGCTGATGGCGCGCCCGAAGGTGCTGCTGCTCGACGAGCCCTCGCTCGGCCTTGCGCCGCTCGTCGTCAAACAGGTATTCGACGTGATCCAGCAGATCAACCGCGCCGGCACCACGGTGCTGCTCGCCGAACAGAACGCGTTCGCCGCGCTGAAGATCGCACACCGCGCGTATGTGATCGAGAACGGCCGTATCGTGCTCGAAGGCGATCAGGCGAGCCTGATGAACAACGAGGCGGTGCGGCGCGCGTACGTCGGCGGATAACGCGGGTTGGACGCGCCGATGCGCGCGCATTCGAACAACACCTGGCCATTCCCAACCATACATAGGAGACACGTATGACGAACCAACGCTTGCCCGTTCGCGCAGGACTGCTTGCGATCGCTGCCGCCACTGCCCTGCTCGGCTCCGGCGCCGCGATGGCGCAGGAGGTCGTGCACATCGGATATTCCGGTCCGCTCAGTGGCGGCGCGGCGAAGTACGGCCAGGAAGTGCTCGACGGCATGCAGATGGCCGCGGCCGATGTGAACCAGGCCGGCATCGACGTCGCGGGCAAGAAGATCAAGTTCGAAATCGTGCCGCTCGACGACAAATACAACCCGAGCGAAACCGCGATCAATGCGCGGCGTCTCGCTCAGGAGCAGCAGGCCGTGGTGGTGCTGGTGCCGCATTCGGGCGGCGGCTTCGCGGTGCAGACCACCAACGAGCAGCAGAAGCTGTTACTGCTGTCGTACACGAGCGTGCCGCAGATCAGCGAGCGCGGCAACAAGCTGACGGTGCGCATTCCGCCCGCGTTCACGTCGTATCTGGACTCGTTCGTCAAGTACGAGATGAAGACGTACGGCAAGAAGGCCGCGCTCGCCGCGACCGACACCGACTACGGCAAGGTCTGGGTCGCCGCGTTCAAGCCCGCGTGGGAAGCGGCCGGCGGCACGATCGTCGCGGACAACGCGATGTCGTATAACCGCGCGACCGATTTCTACAGCGGCGTGAGCCGCGTGCTCGCGGCGAAGCCGGACGTGATGTTCATCGGCGGACCGTCGGAGCCGACTGGCCTCGTCGCGCAGCAGGCGCGTGAGCTCGGCTTCAAGGGCGGCTTCATCATCATGGATCAGGCCAAGCTCGACGAAGTCGCGAAGGTCACGAACGGCTACGCGCAGCTAAACGGCGCGATCGGCGTGCTGCCGCTGGCCGACGACACGACGCCGAACGCGAAGGCGTTTGTCGAGCGGTTCCGCAAGACGCACGGTGGACGCGATCCGAGCCAGGAGGTGTCGTTGAACTATACGGCCGTGTATGCGACGGCGCTCGCGATGAAACTCGCCGGCACCACCAGCGACGCGACCGCGATCCGCAATCAGTTCGACAAGGCGGTGAAGGCGCTGCCGCCGCAGAACAATCCGCAGAGCGTGGCGGGGGTCGACGATCACGGCGGGTTCGTGCTGGGCAATCCGCTCGCGGCGGTGGTTCAGGGGGGGCAGTTGAAGGAGGCGACGCTGAGTTCGCTGACGGGGGCGAAGTAACGGACGTGTTGAGCATGGCATGAAAAGAGCGCCGTGATTTTCACGGCGCTCTTTCGCATTTCACCCCCGCTCTTCTCTACCCTCGCAACGCCGCCACGATCTGTTCACGCACCTGTGGCCGCTCCGCGAACGGATCGGTCGGATTGCGCGGTGTGACGATATCTTCGGCACGCGTCTTCACCGCATTCAACGCGTGCGGATGCGAGTAGATATAGAACTGGCCATCGCGGATCGCCTCGAACACCAGCGCCGCGACCGCTTCCGCACTGACCTTGCCCGAGCTGACCGCCTTCTCGCTCAACGCGCGCGCGACGCGTTGCGATAGCGTCGGCGGTGACTCGTTCGCGAGATCGGCCGGACGGTTGCGCTGCGCGTTCGCGATGCCGGTTGGCACGAAATACGGACAGAGCACCGAGCACGCAACCTGCTGCGTGACCAGCGACAGATCCTGGTACAGCGATTCGGTCAGCGCCACGACCGCGTGCTTCGATACGTTGTACGGTCCCATCAGCGGCGGCGCGAGCAGCCCCGCCATCGACGCCGTATTGACGATATGCCCGCGATAGCCGGCTTCGCGCTTCGCCTGCTCGAGCATCAACGGCGTGAACGCGCGCACGCCGTGAATCACGCCCCACAGATTGACGCCTAGCAGCCACTGCCAGTCGCGCTCGGTGTTTTCCCAGACGAGCCCGCCGCTGCCGCCGACGCCCGCATTGTTGAACACCAGATGCACACCGCCGAACGCGTCGAGCGTCGCGCGCGCGAGCGCATCGACCTCATCGCCCTTCGCGACGTCGACGCGGCGCGCGATCGCCTGCCCACCGGCCGCGCTGACTTCGGCGAGGGTTTCATCGAGCGCATCCTGCTGCACGTCGGCGAGCACGAGCCGCATGCCGAGCTTCGTGCCGAGCCGCGCAAACTCGCGGCCGAAACCCGAGCCCGCACCGGTGATCACCGCGACCTTGTCCGCGAATTGGTTCATGCGTCGTCCTGTTTCAGAGTTGATCAAGAGTGCGATTCAATTTGTTACCGGATAGAACTGCTCACGCAGCTCCCGCTTCAGCACCTTACCGATCGGACTGCGCGGCAGGCTGTCGAGAAACGTCAGCGCCGAGAGCCGCTGCATCTTGCCCACGCGCGTGTTGACCCATTCGAGCAGTTCGGTCGCACCGATCTGCGCGTGCGCACGCGGCACGACGAATGCGACCGGCGTCTCACCCCACTGCTCGGAGTGCGCGCCGATGACGGCCACGTCCGCGACCTCGGGATGCTGGCGCAACTCGGCTTCGAGATCGCTCGGATAGACGTTGAAGCCGCCCGAAATGACCATGTCCTTCTTGCGATCGAGCAGCGTCAGAAAACCATCGGCGTCGAAGCGGCCCATGTCACCGGTGCGAATGAAGCGCTTGCCGCTCGGGTCGTACCACTCCGCTTCGGCGGTCTGCTCGGGCTGGCGGTAGTAGCCCGTCATCATCGCCGGCGAATGGCCGACCACTTCACCGACTTCTCCCGCCGGCACCTCGTTGCCGCGTTCGTCGATCAGGCGGATATCGTGCCCTTCCATCGGCCGGCCGACCGAATGCAGCTTGTCCGGCCACTGGTCGGCTTCGAGCTGGCACGAGCCGCCGCCCTCGGTCATCCCGTAGTATTCGGTCAAACGGCCCGGCCAGCGGCGCACGATGTCGGCCTTCAGGCTCGCCGCGAACGGCGCGCTGGTGCAGAACTTCGCCTGAAAGCTCGACAGGTCGTAGTGATCGAACGCCGCATGGGCCATCAGGCGCTGATACTGGACTGGCACCAGCATCGTGTGCGTGACGCGATGCCGTTGCGCGAGTTCGAGGTAGTGCGTCGTGTCGAACTTCGGCATCAGCACGACGGTGCCGCCGAAGGTCAGCGTCGGCATGAAGCTCACGAGTGTCGTGTTCGAATAGAGCGGCGTGGCGATCAGCGTGATCGCATCGGGCCCATAACCGCGCTGGCGGCTACGCACCGCGTAGGCCCAGCGCATGCCGTGCGATTGCACGATGCCCTTCGGCCTGCCGGTCGTGCCCGACGAGTAGATGATGTTGAACGGCCACGCCGGATCGATCGTGACTGGCGCGGGTGCGGCGCCTTGCGGTGCGAGCCATGTGTCGAGTGCGACGCTGCCCGCGTGCGCGTCGAGCGCGACCGGCGTCACGCTGATGTCAACCGCGACCGGTTCGAGCAAGTGCTTGACGTCGGCATCGAGAAACAGCAAGCGCGCGCCCGAGTTGCCGATCATGCCGACGAGGCTCGCCGCGCTCGACGAAGGCGCAAGTGGCGCGACCGCCGCGCCCGCGCGCAAGCCGCCGAGAAACGCGACCACGTACTCGATCGATGCGCTCGCGCACAGCGCAATCGCGTCGCGCGGCGCGATGCCGTCGCGTTGCAATGCGGCGGCGAAGCGGTCGACGCGCGCATCGAGCGCCGCATAGGTGACGATCTCGTCGCCACAAGTCAGCGCCGCGTGCTCGCCGCGGGTTGTCGCAAAACGACGCAGCATGTCGGTGATACAGACGAAGGGTTCGTCGAGCAAGCTATCGAGCCAGTTCATTGCGCGGCGCCTCCGTGGCCCGCCTGCTCAGCCGCACGCGCCGCCGCGCGCTCTGCATCCTCCTCCTGCAGCTTCCTCCACAGAATTTTGCCGCTGCCCGATTTCGGCAACGACGCAACGAACTCGACGATACGCGGCGCCTTGTACGCGGCCATCTGTTCATGCGCCCAGTCGATGATCTCCTGCGCACCGATCTTGCCCGCCTGCGCCGCCGTCGGTACCACCAGCGCCTTGACGGTCTCGCCACGCTTCTCGTCCTTCACGCCGATCACACAGACTTCGTGGATCGCCGGATGCCGGTACATCAGCGCCTCGACCTCGGCCGGCCAGACCTTGTAGCCCGACGCGTTGATCATGCGTTTGAGGCGGTCGGTCATGAAGAAATAGCCATCCTCGTCGATATGCCCGAGGTCGCCCGTACGCAGAAAACGCTTGCCGTCGAGTTCGATAAACGCCTCGTCGGTGGCCTTCTGGTTGCGCCAGTAGCCGCGCATCACCTGCGGCGCGTGGACGATGATCTCGCCCGTCTCGCCTTGCGGCAACTCCTGCAGCGTCACGGGATCGATCACGCGCGAATCGACGTCGAATACCGGAATGCCGAGACATTGCGGCTTCGGACGATGCGGCGGGTTGATGTGCGTGCCCGCGATCGTCTCCGACATGCCGTAGCCCTCGACATAATCGAGTCCGGTCAGCGACTTCAGTTTCTTTGCGATCGCGTCGGGCATCGCCGCGCCGCCGCCACGCGTGCCGGTCAGACTCGACAGATCGTATTCGCCGAGCCGCGGGTTCGACAGGAAATCGACCATCATCGTCGAGATCGACTGCCATGCGCTGATCCGGTATCGCTGCATGCAGATCGCGGCGGCATCGCGATCCCAGCGCGACATCACGACGATCGTGGTGGCCGAATACACCGCGCTGTTCATGCCGCCCTGCATGCCGGTCACGTGAAAAAACGGCAGCACCGACAAATGCACGCCGTCCGCCACCGCGCCGAACCACACGCAGCCGCCGAGCAGCGTGCTCATCACGCTGCGATGGGTATGCATGCAGCCCTTCGGCCGGCCCGTGGTGCCCGACGTGTACGGCATCACGCACAGATCGTCGGGACCGGTGGTGAGCGGACCGGGAGCGATGCGTCGATCGAGCGCGTCCTGCCACGCCGTGACACCCGCGCGATCGAACGTCTTGCGCGGCGCCGCGACGAACTCCGGCACCGCGATCGGCGAAGGCCGTTTCAGATAATCGCTATACGTCGCGACGATCACGTGCTCGAGCCCTCGCCCCGCTCCCTCGCCGATCAACGGCTCGACGTTGTCGAACAGGCACTGCGGCGCGATGATCGTCGTCGCGCCGCTATCCTCGACGTAGTGCGCGAGCTCCGTGCTCATGTTCATCGGATTGACCGGCACCACCACCGCGTTGGCGCGCAGAATGCCGTAGTACGCGACGATCCACTGCGGACTGTTCTGCATGTAGAGCAGCACACGATCGCCGGCCTTCACGCCGCACTCCTGCTGCAGAAAACCGGCGAGGCGCTCGGTCTCGTCCCTGAACTCGGCGAACGTGATCGGCGTGTCGTAGTAGATGATGAACGGCTTGTCGGGAAAGCGCGCGGCCGAGACTTCGGCGTTGTAGAAAAGATTCGTGTGCGGCAGCGTCAGATGCTGCGGCACATGCGGCGGCCAATGCGGATAGTGGCGTTCGTTCATGGGCGTCTCCGGCTTTTTCTGGGCACGCGTGCTCGCGCGCGTTGCGCGTGACACGTCACGCGGGGTGTTCGAAATTGAAGAGCGACGTGCGTTCAGCGTTCCAGATAACGCCCCAGCTCCATGCTCGCGATCGCATTGCGATGCACTTCGTCGGGACCATCCGCGAAACGCAGCGTGCGCGAGCTTGCGTAGGCGCGCGCGAGGCCGAAGTCGTCGCTGAGCGCGCCGCCGCCGTGCGCCTGCATCGCCCAGTCGATCACCTGGCAGGCCATGTTCGGCGCCGCGACCTTGATCATCGCGATCTCCTGACGCGCGTCCTTGTTGCCGACGGTATCCATCTTGTAGGCGGCGTTCAGCACCAGAAAACGCGTCTGGTCGATCAGGATCCGCGCGTTCGCGATGCGCTCGCGCGTCACGCCCTGCTCGGCAATCGGCTTGCCGAACGCGACGCGATCGAGCGAGCGGCGGCACATCGCCTCGAGCGCGCGCTCGGCGCGTCCGATCAGTCGCATGCAGTGATGGATGCGGCCCGGTCCGAGCCGGCCCTGGGCGATCTCGAAGCCGCGTCCTTCGCCGAGCAGCATGTTGCCCGCCGGCACGCGCACGTTGTCGAAGACGATTTCGGCGTGACCGTGCGGCGCGTCGTCGTAACCGAACACCGGCAGATGGCGCAGCACCTTGACGCCCGGTGTCTCCATCGGCACCAGAATCATCGACTGCTGCTGATGGCGGTTCGGATGATCGGCATTCGACTTGCCCATGAAGATCAGGATCTTGCAACGCGGATCGTTCGCGCCCGAGGTCCACCATTTGCGGCCGTTCAGCACATAGTGATCGCCGTCGCGCACGATGCTCGCCGCGATATTGGTCGCATCCGACGACGCGACCTCCGGCTCCGTCATCGCGAAGGCCGAACGGATCGTGCCGTCGAGCAACGGCAGCAGCCACTGCTGTTGCTGCTCGGGCGTCGCGTAACGCACCAGCGTTTCCATGTTGCCGGTGTCGGGCGCCGAGCAGTTGAACGGCTCAGCGCCGATATGCGAGCGCCCCATGATTTCGCACAGCGGCGCGTATTCGAGGTTCGTGAGCCCCGCGCCGTATTTCGATTCGGGCAGAAACAGATTCCACAAGCCAGCGGCCTTTGCTTTCTCCTTCAACGCATCGATCACCGGCGCGGGCTGCCAGCGATTACCGGCATCGCGCGCAACGTCCATCTGCGCTTCGAACACCGCTTCGGCCGGATACACGTATTCGTCCATGAACGCGGTCAGACGCTTCTGCAGGCTCTTGACCTTGTCCGAGTACTCGAAATTCATGCAACGTCTCCATGATTGTCTTACGGGCGCCCGCGCGGCGCGGGACGACAGAAAACGATGCGCGGACTCAGACGATGATCGACCCGCCATCCACCGCCAGATACTGACCGGTGACGTGCCGCGATGCCTCGCTCGCGAGAAACACCACGGGGCCCTTCAGATCCTCGTCGCCGCCGAGTCGCCGCAACGGCGTGCGTGCGACGATCGCGTCTTCGAGCTTGTCGAGCAGTCCTGCCGACATTTTCGAGGGGAAGAAGCCGGGGCAAATCGCATTGACGTTGATGTTGTACTTGCCCCACTCCGCCGCGAGCGCACGCGTGAAGTTGATCGCCGCGGCCTTCGAGGTGTTGTAGGCGATCGCGTTCATGCCCGGCGGTGAGCCCTTCAACCCGGCCACGGACGCAACGTTGATGATCTTGCCCGCGCGCTGCGGAATCATGCTGCGCTTGCCGACTTCGCGCGCGAGAAAGAACGGCGCGTTGACGTTCAGGTTCATCACCTTGTGCCAGGCTTCGTCGGGATACTCTTCGGCGGGCGCACCCCAGGTGGCGCCCGCGTTGTTGATCAGAATGTCGATGCGCCCATACGCGCCCATCACTTCATCGACGAGTGCGGGAATCCCTTCGAAGCGCTGCAGATCGTTGATCACGCTGCGCACTTCGATACCGCGGCCTTGCAGATGCGTTTTCGCCTCGTCGAGTTCGTCGGCCTTGCGCGCGGTGATCGCGACACGGCAGCCCATCTCGCCGAGCGCTTCGGCCATTTGCAGACCGAGTCCGCGCGAGCCGCCGGTGATCAAGGCAACCTTGCCGTCGAGTTGAAACAGATCCTTCACTGACATGCGCCGCTCCTCCAGTTGTTCTGCTATGCAGATTTGTATTCCACGGTTTTCGACCATCATACGTGCCGAAATTCCGCATGTAAATAAAAGCACGATCATTCTTTTTCGTTATAAACTGACGCGCATCGGCAACGCGTAGTTCCTCGGGGCTTACCCGCATAGCGCGTTTTTCAAACGATCCACGCCATTGAAGCGGCACGCACCAGCGAGCACCGAGCGAGGCGCCTCGCGATGCTGTTCCGCACAGCGGCTTACCTTTAAACGGGCTTTCATCGATGCAAGATGCGCTGATCATCAACATGCGGGATCTGGAGTTCCAGCTATTCGAAGTGCTCGAAGCCGAGACGCTAACGCAGCGCACGCGTCACGCCGATCACAGCCGCGAGACCTTCAATGCGGCGCTCGAAACCGCGCATGCGGTAGCGGTCGAGAAGTTCGCGCCGCACAACCGGCTATCCGACGAGCACGAGCCGCAGTTCGACGGCCAGCGCGTGACGATGCCGCACGAGGTCAAGGACGCGCTCGACGCGTTGCGCGCGACCGGTTTTCTCGCCGCGGGCAAGGACTACGAATGGGGCGGCATGCAGTTGCCGGCGGTGATTTCGTTCGCGTGTCTGTCGCTGTTCAAGAGTGCGAACATCGCGACATCGTCATACGCAATGTTGACGAGCGCGAATGCGAACGTGATCGAACGGTTTGGCTCCGAGGCGCAGAAGCGCAAGTACCTCGGCGCGCTGCTCGAAGGTCGCGCGTTCGGCACGATGGCACTGACCGAACCGCAGGCGGGCTCGAGCCTGTCGGACCTGACGAGCACGGCGACGCCTAACGCGGACGGCACTTATTCAATGCGCGGCAACAAGATCTTCATTTCGGGCGGCGATCACGAGTTGAGCGAGAACATCGTGCATCTGGTGCTCGCGCGTATTCCGGGCGGCCCGCCGGGGGTCAAGGGCATTTCGCTGTTCACGGTGCCGAAGTTTCGCGTCAACGACGACGGCAGTCTCGGTGTGCGCAACGACGTCGCGCTCGCGGGCCTGATCCACAAGATGGGCTGGCGCGGCACGACCTCGACGATGCTGTCGTTCGGCGAGCATGGCGAGTGCGTCGGCGAGCTGGTCGGCGAGCCGCATCAGGGTCTCGCTTATATGTTCCATATGATGAACGAGGCACGTATCGGCGTTGGCCTCGGCGCAGTGATGCTCGGCTATCGCGGCTATCTGGCCTCGCTCGACTACGCGCGCGAGCGGCCGCAAGGACGTCATCCGACCAACAAGAATCCGCTCGATCCGCAACTGCCGCTGATCGCGCATGCGGACGTGCGCCGCATGCTGCTCGCGCAAAAGGCCTATGTGGAAGGGGCTTACGCGCTGAGCCTGTACGCGGCGCGGCTCGTCGATGAACAGAACACCGGCGAGAGCGACACCGCACGCGCCGAGGCGGCGCTGCTGCTCGATCTGCTGACGCCGATCGTCAAGTCGTGGCCGTCGCAATGGTGTCTCGAAGCGAACAGCCTGGCGATCCAGATCCACGGCGGCTATGGCTACACGCGCGAATATCCGGTGGAGCAGTTCTATCGCGACAATCGCCTGAACATGATTCACGAAGGCACGCACGGCATTCAGGCGATCGACCTGCTCGGCCGCAAGGTCACGATGAAACAGGGCGCGGCGCTGAAGCTGCTCGCCCGCGAGCTACAGCGAACGATCGACGCCGCGCGCGAGCATGTCACGCTGCAGCCCCACGCCGATGCGCTCGGCACCGCATGGCGCGATCTGAACGGCACGCTCGAAGCGCTGCTGCCCGCGCTCGCCAGCGATACCGACCGCGCGCTCGCCAACGCGAACGCGTTCCTCGAAGCATTCGGTCACATCGTGATGGCGTGGACGTGGCTGCGCCAGGCGCTGGTCGCCAACGCCGCGCTGCCGCGCGCGAATGGCACGGCGGATCAGGACTTCTATCGCGGCAAGCTGCACGCGTGCCAGTGGTTCTTCCGCTGCGAGTTGCCGCGCGTCGCGTCGATGTTGGCGCCGCTGCGCACGCTCGACGATACGACGCTCAGCATGGCGCCGCAGTGGTTCTGAGCGAGCTCGCGCGCGCGAGGGGAATCGCGCCGCCGCTCAATGCGACAGCGCGATTTCCAGTTGCGTGACCACGTCGATCAGGCGCGGCCGGACCTCTTCGAGCAGAAACTCCTTCGACAGCTTGAACGATGGCCCGCCCACGTTGATCGCCATGACGGGCAACTCGCCGCCCGGCTGAAACGCGCGCGCGATGCCGTTCACGTCCTTCTGCCAGTCGCCGAACGAGGTCGTCACGCCGAGCGTGCGGTAATCCTCCAAGGCCTTCTCGATGCCGCGCCGCGTCTTCGGCCAGGCGACGTGATCGAGCTCGCGCACCTGCTCCATGAAACTGAGGCGATCGTGCTCGGCAATCGCCGCGAGCCACGCGCGGCCGATCGCCGACGTCGCGACCGGAATGCGCGAGCCGACTTCGAGCGTCAGCGTCAGCGCAACCGAGCCGCGGCAGTTTTCGACGTAGATCATCGACAGACGATCGCGCGTGCCGAGCGAAACGGTCGCGCCGGAAACATCGGCGAGTTCCTGCATCACGGGCCGCGCGATCTTGCGCACGTCCAGACGCGCGAGCATCGCGCTGCCGAGCGCGAGCGACGCGGTGCCGAGCCGGTACTTGCCGCTCTCTTTCAGATGGATCAGATAGCCGAGCAGCGTCAGCGTATGCGTGAGGCGCGAGACCGTCGATTTCGGCAGCCTGCAACGGCCCGCGAGTTCCTGGTTGCTCAGCGATTTGTCGCCGGAGCGGAAGCACGCGAGCACTTCGAGTCCACGCGCGAGCGCCGTGACGAAATGGCGGTCGTCCTTGTGCAATTCATGCGCGGTGCGCATGGCGAGCGCGGCGGGTGTTTTGGTGGACGCCGGGTCGTCGGCGCCGGGGCGATCGGCGGGAAGATCGGCCGGGCCGTAATGGGTTTTGCTCAAGACGAATCAGGCTCCCGCGAACCGGCCGCATGCTGAAGATGCCAACCGTGGAATGGATCGAGGCGATCCGGGATGCGGAATTATAGTCTGAAATATGGGACGGTTTTGCCGCGTGCTACGCAGCCGTCAAGCCAGTTTTTTTCAGCGTCGGCAGCCCGCCTGGAGTATTGTTTAAGCGCGCCGGAAGCGCCCAGGCCGACACTCCTCTACAAGACAGGCGCTTCACAGAGTCCAGACCAGCTCGACACAGCGCGTTGTTTTGACATGCAACGAAGCGACATCAACTTATCGAGGATGGTGAAAACGTGAAAACAGTCAATCTTTTAAAGGCGCTCGGTATTGCATTGTGCGTGGCAACCGCATCCAGTGCCTATGCCCAGGCGAGCGACGCTCAGGCGCCCGCCGCCACGGCAGCCGCGCCTGCCACATCGACGCGTGCGGCGGATCGCAAGCTCGGCCGCGACGTGCGGCGCGCGCTCGGTAAAACGCAGGGCTTCAACGTGTCGAACGTGTTCGTTCGGGCGCGCGGCGGCGCGGTGACATTGAGCGGCTCGGTGCCTGACGGCGGCATGATCCAGCAGGCTGGCGACGTCGCGAAGGGCGTTCCGGGCGTAACCTCGGTGACCAACAAGCTCACGCTTGGCCTGCCATCCCGCGGAAGTGGCGGAGGAGGCTGAGCGTCCGCATTCGCCCCGCGAAGGGAGCGCCGCGAACCTGCGCTGCATGCGGCGTCTCCCGTTACTCCCCAGTTCTCATTCTGCTAACTGAAGCGCCGGGCACAAACTGCTACCGTTCAGCGCCGCACCAACCCCACCACATATCGGCACACCTCTGCGCCCGCATTGAAGAACTCGCATTCGACCGGCGCACCGAGTTGCAGACAGTCCCCTGCTTCGAGCCGATACGTCAACGTTCCCTCGCGAAACGTCAGCACCCCTTGTGTGACCCAGATCTGCTGATGCTGAAACACGAACGCATCCGACGGATAAGGCACCCTCACGCCAGCCGGCAATTCGATTTCGAGCAACTCCAGCACGCCGCCGGTCGGCGGTGAAATGCGCCGTCGCGTATAGCCGGTTTCGGGGTCTTCCCAGAGCGACTGATCCGCATGACGCACGAGCCGCTCACCGGTCTGCTCGGCGAGCGCGAGCAAGGTCGACAGCGTCAGCCCGAACGCGCCCGACAGCCGCCCGAGCACCGTCGCGGTCGGACTCGCCTCGCCACGCTCGATCTTGCTGATCATCGCCTTCGACACGCCCGAGCGCTCAGCCAGTTCGGCGAGCGACCAGTTGCGCGCCTCGCGCTCCGTCTTCACGCGCGCGGAGATCGCCTGGGTCAGATCGATGGCGGAGGTTTCGGACATGGCGGGGTCGTCGGTGAGAAAGTGAGCACCGCGAAATTATATCGATGCGATGCGGTAACGGGCGGCCATGCAGGGTTCCCCCTGCTGTCAATCACAGCCGGCGAATAAGGTCTTGCATAGTGTTTTTTCGTCCACTATATTAAACACAACGCTACCGTCCGAACCCGCTCGCCAGCTGGAACCCACCATGCCGAAGGAAATCGTTCTCAACGCGTTTGACATGAATTGCGTTGGCCACATCCAGCAAGGACTGTGGACCCATCCGCGCGACCAGTCCACGCGCTACACCGATCTGCAGTACTGGACCGACTACGCGCGCAAGCTCGAAGCTGGCCTGTTCGACGGCATCTTTTTCGCGGATGTGGTGGGCGTCTACGACGTCTACGGCGGCAACCCCGACGCGGCGATCCGCGGCGCCGTGCAGGTGCCCGTCAACGATCCGACGCTGCTGATCCCGGCGATGGCCGCGCTCACGCGGCATCTGTCGTTCGGCGTCACGTCGAACCTGTCGGTCGAGCAGCCGTTTCTGTTCGCGCGCCGCATGTCGACGCTCGATCATCTGACGCGCGGCCGGGTCGGCTGGAACATCGTGACCGGCTATCTGGACAGCGCATCGCGCGCGATCGGCCTGACCGGCCAGATGGCGCACGACGACCGCTACGATCTTGCGGACGAGTACATGGAGCTCGTCTACAAGCTGTGGGAATGCAGCTGGGAAGACGGCGCGGTGCTGCGCGACAGGACGCAAGGCGTCTATGCGGACGCGTCGAAGGTCCACGTGATCCATCACCACGGCAAGCAGTTTCGCGTCGATGCGATGCATCTCGCCGAGCCGTCGCCGCAGCGCACGCCGGTGCTCTATCAAGCTGGCTCGTCGGCGCGCGGCAAGCAGTTCGCGGCGGCGCACGCGGAGTGCGTGTTCGTCAACGGCCAGGCGAAGCCGGCGGTCAAGGCGATCGTCGACGACATTCGCGCGCACGCGGTCGCGGGCGGCCGCCGCGCCGACGACATCAAGGTGCTGCTCGGCCAGACCGTGATCACCGGCCGCACCGATCAGGAAGCGCAGGAGAAATTCGCGGAGTACCGCCGCTATGTCAGCTCGGAGGCGGCGCTCGTGCATGCGGCCGCATCGCTTGGGATCGACTTCGCGCGCTACGACCTCGACGAGCCGATCGAAACCGGCAAGAGCCAGGCGATCGTCTCGAACGTCGAAGCGATGACACGCGCGGCCGGCCCGCAGTGGACCCGGCGCAAGCTGCTCGAACAGATGGTGCTCGGCAGCCGCCAGCAGCCGCTCGTCGGCTCGGCCGAGAAGATCGCGAACGAACTGATCGCGTGGACCGAGGAAGCCGGCGTCGATGGTTTCAATCTGTCGCGCACTGTCGTGCCCGAGTGCTTCGACGATTTCATCGAACTGGTCGTGCCGCTGCTGCAGGAACGTGGCGCGTACAAGCGCGCGTATCGCGACGGCACGCTGCGCGAAAAACTGTTCGGCCATGCGCGGCTGCCCGAGAGTCACACGGCGGCGCGCTTCCGTTCGCCGGCTTGCGCGGCGGCGCCGGCCGACCAGGCTCGCGGCTGACACGAGCAGCGTTGT
>DATAQT010000018.1:0-2065 GCA_036264535.1 Paraburkholderia sp.
GGATTGCCGGATAGCGCGCGATACAACTGCGGCGCGCGACGCTTCACCTGGAAGGGCCCTGGCAAGTGGCCGTCGGCATCGGGATTGTTGATGCCGCAACCGCGCGCCACGCACGACTGCATGACGTCCCAGATTTTCAGCAAGCCGGCGCGTGTCTCTTCTTCCGTATGCCAGACGCGCTCGTTTTCCCACATCAACTGAGCGATGCTCTTGCCGGTCGATTCACACAGCGCGAGCAACTCGTTGCCGGTGCGGAACGGGTGCGGCAGTTGATCGACGGCGCTCAGCACCTTCGTGTTCGGCGCGCCGGCCGTCACCACAAAGCCGCCGCCCACCGACAGATAGGTCGACTCGCGCAACGTCTCGCCTTGCGCGTCGAACGCGCGCAGCTTCAGGCCGTTCGGATGCTCGGGCAGCGCCTGCCGGTAAAACGAAATGTGATCCTTCTGCACGAACGGCACCTCGTGCGTGCCGAGCAGCGCCAGCTTGCGCGACACCCGCACCGCTTCGAGCCGCTGCACGATCGTGTCCGGGTCGACCGTGTCGGGCGCATCGCCCATCAAGCCGAGCATCACGCCGCGATCCGTGCCGTGCCCCTTGCCCGTCGCGCCGAGCGATCCGTACAGATCCACTTTCACCGATGCGGTCGCATCCAGCAGCCCGTCGCGTTCAAGCCCTTGAGCGAACATCAGCGCCGCGCGCATCGGCCCGACCGTATGCGAACTGGACGGACCAATGCCGATTTTGAAGAGATCGAACACGCTGACTGCCATTGACTGCTCCCTGCTGATAAGTAGATTTTAGCGCGCCGGCAGCGGTAAACACACGGCGAGCCACGCGGGCGGCGTCGGTGCGAGCTGCAGCGCGATCGGCGTAAAGCGTCCGTCGAGACGCGCCGCCAGATGAAACAGTTCCGTCGCGTTCTTCGGGTCCCATTGACCCGAGTAGCCGGGCAAGCCAGCCTCGCGACGTTTCGCATCGAATGCGACGTTCGAATGCACGAATTCTTCATGCGTCTGACTGCCGGTCGCGTACGGTGCGAGCCAGTTGAGCGCGGCCAGCAGCGTGGCGCCGTTGGCGCCCTTCTCCTGCAGCCAGTTGCGGTTGTGACGGCGCGCGGCGAGCGCGGCCATCACGAGCGGCTGCAGATCGTAGGTGACGTAATGCAGCGCGTCGCGTTCGCTGAAGTCGATGGTCGAGCCATCCGGCGCGATGTTGTCGCCGATATGTTCGACGAACAGACGCTGCGCCGCGTTGATCATCTTGCGGTTATCGAGCGTGAACGCGGCCATCGCGATCAGCTTGATTCGGTGGCTCTGCCAATTGTTGCGGAACGTGCCCTTCAGCGGCCGCGGCTGTGCGTCGATCTGCGCGATGTAGCCGTTCGCGAACCTGGTCAGAAACGCCATCGCCGCATTGCGCGTCTTCACGGGCAATGCGCTCGCCGTCATGTCGTAGGCGAGGATCAGCCCTTCAAAACGGGTTTCGTCGATCGGATTGAAACTCGGCTGATAAGTCGTGACCCACGCGTACAGCAAGCGGTCGACGAGCTTCAGAAAACGGTCGTCGCTGGTCGCGCGCCACGCGAGCGCGGCGTCGCGCAGCAGATCGAGATCTTTCTCCGCTTCGACGCTTTGATCGTAGATGTCCTCGTGCGGCAACGTACCCTCGGTATGCAGCCTCGCGAGCGCATGCGGCTCTTCGTTCAGATGCGCCTGCACATTGCTGACGAGCGCCTTCACGCCGGGATCGGCGTTGGTGCGCTCGCTGGTTTGCAACGCGGGCGCCGCACAGAAATTCATCGCGGCCTGCGCTTGCCGCAGCGGCAGCAGCGCGGCAGCGCCGGCCAGCAGCAGCGCGCAAGTTTGCCGCCACGTGCGGGCTCGCCTTGCTTCGGCCCGGCTTTGCATCGATCGCACCTTTCGCGCCATGCGAAACTCCTCGTTAGGCTGATTCGGTGTGTGATGTTAGCCGTTTGCAGCCATCAGCGACAGGAGTGCGGACAGAGCCGCCCGCACCGCCCTGCTGCCTGTGCCAGACAGCGGGCGATGCGCGGCGCGGCCAT
>DATAQT010000053.1:0-9202 GCA_036264535.1 Paraburkholderia sp.
CGATGCCGACCGTGCGGTCGCCCTGCACGTTCGAGTGGCCGCGCACCGGGCACAGCCCCGCGCCACGCCGGCCGATATTGCCGCGCATCATCATCAGGTTCGACAGCAGTTGCACCGTCGCGACGGACTTCTTGTGCTGCGTGAGGCCCATGCCCCACGTCGAGATCACGGTACGGCCCTTCACGTAGATATCGGCGAGCTTCAGCACCTCGTCGAGCGGCACGCCCGCCTCGGCGACGAGCGTGTCCCAGTGCTCGGCGCGCAGATCGTCGGCGAAGGCAGCGAAGCCGACCGTGTGGTCGGCGATGAAGTCGACATCGAGCACACGGGCGAGGCCTGAGGCGAGCGCTTCATCATCGAGTTCGAGCACGCGTTTGGCGACGCCCTTGATCAGCGCAAAATCTCCGCCGACCTTCGGACGGATGAACACCGAGCTGATCTTCGTGCTGCCCATCGTCAGCATTTCGACGGGATGCTGCGGGCTCGCGAAGCGTTCGAGGCCGCGCTCCTTGAGCGGATTGATCGAGACGATCGTTGCGCCGCGCTTCGCGCATTCGCGCAGCTCGCCGAGCATGCGCGGATGGTTGGTGGCCGGGTTCTGGCCGAAGATCAGCAGCGTATCCGCGTGTTCGAAGTCGTCGAGCGTGACCGTGCCCTTGCCGATGCCGACCGTATGCGGCAGGCCACGGCTCGTCGCTTCGTGGCACATGTTCGAGCAGTCGGGGAAATTGTTGGTGCCGTACATGCGCACGAACAGCTGGTACAGGAACGCGGCTTCGTTGCTCGCGCGGCCCGACGTATAGAACGCGGCGCGGTTCGGATCGTCGAGACGTTTCAGATGACTCGCGATCAGCTCGAACGCGCCATCCCAGCCGATCGGCACGTAGCGGTCGCGCGCGGCGTCGTACACGAGCGGATCGGTCAGGCGGCCATGCTGTTCGAGTTCGAAGTCCGATTGCGTCATCAGCTCGGCGACGCTGTGCCGCTCGAAGAACGCGGGCGTCACGCGTTTGCCGGTCGCCTCGGCGGCTACCGCCTTCACGCCGTTTTCGCAGAACTCGAAGGTCGAGGCGTGCTCGCGATCCGGCCACGCGCAGCCGGGGCAGTCGAAACCGTCGGGCTGGTTCTGCTTGAGCAGCGTGCGGTAGTTGCCGCCCGCGACTTTTTCCTTGATCAGGTTGATCGCGACATACTTCAGCGCGCCCCAACCGGCGGCGGCGTGCCTGTACGGCTCGATGCGGGCTTCGGAACCAGTTTCGATGCGGGCTTCGTTGTTCTTCATGACGTGGCAATGGGCGGATTCGGCAGTCTTCGCAGACCAATGCCGCTAGGGTACTGTGTTCCACAAACTGCGTCGGATACAGAAAATTGGAAAAAATAGGAGTACAGTTGCGCGACGGTATCCGAATCCGCCCTGATCGCATGAAGCTTTACGAAAAACTCGCGGACGAAATCACCGAAGCCGTGCGCCGCGGCGTATTCGCGGCCGGCGAGCGGATTGCGTCGGTGCGCCAGGCGAGCCAGCGATACGGCGTCAGCATCAAGACGGTGCTGCATGCGTATGCGCTGCTAGAGAGCCGTGGCATCGTCGAGACCCGACCGCAATCGGGCTATTTCGTGCGCGACGCGGCCGCGCGGGCGCTCGCGCCGGCGCCCGCCACGGCAGGCGCGGGCCGCAAGTCGGCGCCGCCGCCGGTGCCCGCGACGGTCGACGTGAGCCGGCTCGTGCTGTCGACGTTGCGCAGTATCCGCGCGCACGACGCCGTGCCGTTCGGCTCGCCGTATCCCGATCCGTCGCTGTTCCCGTGGCGGCGCATCAACCAGTACGCGAACGCGATCGCGCGCCGTCACGCGAGCTGGAACCTCATCGACGATCTGCCGCCGGGCAATCCCGAGCTGATCCGGCAGATCGCGCGGCGCTACGCGGAAAACGGACTGCCGGTCGATCCGGGCGAGATCGTGATCACACTCGGCGCGACCGAGGCGATCAACCTGAGCCTGCAGGCGGTCGCGAAGCCGGGCGATACCGTCGCGGTCGAATCGCCGACCTACTACGCGATGCTGCACGCGATCGAGCGCCTCGGCATGCGCGCGATCGAGGTGGCGACCCATCCGGTCGACGGCATCGACATCGACGCGCTCGCGAAGGTGATCGCGCGACAGAAGATCGCCGCGTGCATGGTGATGCCGAATTTCCAGAATCCGCTCGGCTTCTGCATGTCCGACGAGCGCAAGCGGCAACTGGTCGAACTGCTGGCCGCGCACGAGATTCCGGCGATCGAGAACGACGTCTACCAGGAGCTGTATTTCGGCGACACGCGGCCCTCGACGCTGAAGACCTTCGACACCAAAGGGCTCGTGCTGCACTGTGCGTCGTTTTCGAAAAGCCTGACGGCGTCGTACCGGATCGGCTGGGCGCTGCCTGGGCGCTATCGCGCGCAGGTCGAGAAGCTCAAGTTCCTGAATACGCTGACGACGCCGTCGGTGCCGCAGGTCGCGCTCGCCGATTATCTGCGTCAGGATGGCTATGACCGGCATTTGCGGCACCTGCGCCGCGTGTATCGGCAGCAGGCAAGCATCATGAGCGCGCTGGTGCTGCGCTTCTTCCCGGTCGGCACGCGCGTGTCGACGCCGCGGGGCGGCTACGTACTATGGGTCGAGTTGCCTGTCGCGATCGATTCGATGCGGCTTTACCGGGCGGCGCTCGAACGCGGGATCACGGTCGGACCGGGGATGATGTTTTCGACCCGCAACGATTTTCGACACTTCATCCGGCTCAACTACAGCTATCCGTGGACCGCGCAGGCCGAGGCGGCCTTGAAGACGCTCGGTGAGCTGGCGACGGGGATGGCGTAAGCGCGACAACCGCAACGCAAGTGGCACACGACAACGAGGAGACCGCATGAACGACGACGCTATCGACCCGCAACTCGCCGCGATACTCGAGCAGCTATGGCGCGCGCATCGCGAGACGCCGCGGCGCACGTGGTCGCTCGCGAAGCTGTCGAAGCAGGCCGGCGTGCCGATGAGCAGCTTGCGGCGGCAATTGACGGCGCTCTCGGGCGGCGGTCTGGTCGACACGATGTTCCACGACGACGGCACCGGGGCCGCGTCGCTGAGCGAAATCGGCGCGCAGCTTTGCGCGGATCTGTTCGGCACCGGCGAGGGCGACGAGCCGTCCGCCGGCGGATGAGCCTGCCGGCGCAACTGCCGCCGACGCGTAATTCACCCAACGCGCGCGATTGCAGCCGTCCTTGCCGGCGGGTCCCGCCGTTTCATTGCGCGGCGCTCGCTTGCACCTGCGGTTGCATCTGCATTGGCATCGTCGCTTGCGATGGCAATGGCGTCGTGTCCGCCGCCTCGAGTGTGGCCACGCCGCAGAACCAGTCGGCATCACGCGGCTGATACTTCCACCGCTTGCCGGACTGCCCGATCACGCCCGCACACTGCTCGTTCACGACGAGGCCGGGTTTGGCGGCCGTGCATTGCAGCGTCGAGGCGTCCACGTTCGCGGCCGTCGACGCCGCTTGCCGCGCACCGCCCGACAAGCTCGCCAGCAGCCGCTGCAATTCGTCGATACGCGTCGCGTACCACGTCCGCAAACACGCGGCGTCGCGGCAGTTCGCTTCGCGCCAGGCCCACTTGCTGTCGCTGTCGTCGATGAACGCGCGGCGCGCGGTGACTCGCCGACGGGCTTTCCAGTAGAGTTGGCCCAAGGTGTCATCGAGCGTCGATAGCGCGGGGTCGCCGCAGATCATGCGCTCGGTCGGCGAGCGGCCGCGCTGACAGTCGAAGCTCGTGGCGTTGGCGCACGGATGCGCGAGCAGCAGTCCGGCGATCAGAAGTGGGCGGAAAAGGTTCATCGGGGTCCCGGCGATGCATCGATTGATCATGCCGCCGATGATCGGCCGGTCACTCGCCTCGCGGACGTCCGAACAACGCGGGAGTTCGGGCGAGTCGTTACCAGATGTTGCCGCGCGAGGCGCCGGCTCGCATGTGCCGTGCATGAGCGCCATGGGCGCGAGCGTGGTGCGACGGCGGTGCAACGCGCGCTCGATCGACGCTCAGCCACCTTCGCATGTCATGAAGTGGGCGCAACGTCTGTATATTGGAAGCGGGGACACATAGACCCGCCTGATGTAACGGCGGCCGCCGAAAAGGGAAAAAGAATGAAACGACAACTCGTGGTCGGTCTTTCCGTGGCAGCGGGCCTGCTGTTATTGCCGGGTCTCGCGAGCGCGCAATCGCAGGCCTATACGAACAGCGGGACCAACGTGCGCGCGGGTCCGGCGTCCGACTACCCGATCGTCACGCAACTGCCGGGCGGCGTTCCGGTGACGGTGATGGGATGCCTGAGCAACTACCAGTGGTGCGACGTCGCCGCGCCGAATCTGCGCGGCTGGGTGTATGCATCGCGGCTCAGTTCGCCGTACCAGGGCTACAACATGCCGCTGAACTACGGCGCCGCGCTCGCTGTGCCGATCCTCGCGTTCTCGATCAACGATTACTGGGGCAACTACTATCGCGGGCAGCCGTGGTACGGGCAGCGATCGCGCTGGGTGCGTCATGCGCCGCCCCCGCCGCCGCGGCCGGGCGCCGGGCATCCGCCGTCGAACTGGCGGCCGCCGCATGGGAAACCGGGCGGGCCGCCGCCGGGCCATGCGGGTGGCCGGCCTTCAGGTAACGAGGGCGGCCGACCGCCGGGCAACGCGGGTGGGCGCCCACCGGGTGGCCCGCCGCCGGGGAATGCGGGCGGACGACCGTCGGGTAACGAGAGCGGTCGACCACCGGGGAACGCGGGTGGCAGGCCGCAAGGTGGACCGCCGCCCGGTAACGCCGGCGGCCGTCCTCCCGGTGGACCGCAAGGCGGTGGAGGGAATCGTCCTCCGGGTGCCGGACAGCAAGGGGGCGGGGGTGGTCATCCACCGGGCGGCGGACAGCAGGGCGGCGGCAATCGTCCCCCTGGCGGCTCACAAGGCTCTCCGCATGGCGGTGGTGGCGGCGGAGGCGGTGGCGGTGGCGGCGGGACACGCCCTCCCGGCGGCGGCAACAATTGAGGCATTGACGCCGCCGCCGAGCGGAACACAATGAAGCCATTGGACCGCCGAGGCTGGCCGCGGCGGCCCAACGTAGGCCCGTGTCAGTGCCGCGAGGCCGCAAACCGACGGCGCGCAACCCACCGTCGTTCGTCGTACCCGCGTCAGCCGATGCTTGCACACCACACTCGCAGCCGTCCGCGCGCGATGCATTGCAGATTTTCGTCGTGGGTTAGCGTATACCCGGGTGTGCCGCGTACACTAACTTGCCGATGTTGGGTTGGGGGGCGCAACTATGATTTGCGAAGCGACATCACGTGGCACGACGACAGCCGCGCCAGAAGGCGCCCGTTACCGGCCGGAGAGGGCCGAGGAAGTACTCGCATCGGAGCGCAGCGTGTTGCGGCTGATCACGCGCAACACGCCGCTCCCCGAGCTGCTCGACGAAGTCTGCCGGCGCGCCGAGGCGTTGCTCGGCGACGGCGCGAGCTGCTCGATTCTGCTGCTCGACCCGGACGGCGTGCACGTGCGCGTCGGTGGCGCGCCGTCGCTGCCGCCAGCGTTCAGCGCCGCCATCGAGGGCGCCGCGATCGGTCCGCGCGTCGGCTCGTGCGGCACCGCGATGTTCGAGCGGCGTCTCGTGGTCGTCGACGACATCGAAACCGATCCGCTGTGGGAAAACTTCCGGGATATCGCGTTGCCGCACGGTCTGCGCGCCTGCTGGTCGGTGCCCTTCGAAAACGACGCCGGCATCGTGCTCGGCGCGTTCGCCGTCTATTACCGCAGCACGCGCCGTCCGACCCCCGAGGAAGAGGCGATGCTTCGCGACATCGGCAGCAGCGTCGGCCTCGCGGTTCATCAGGACGAGATGGCGCAGCGCCTCGCGCATAGCGAGGAGCGTCACCGGCTCGTCGTCGATCATCTGAGCGAGGGCATCGTCGTGCAGTCGCGCACCGGCATCGTGCTCGCCTGCAATCCGAGCGCGCAGCGCATGCTGCACGTGACCCCGCAGGTCGTCGGGCGCAGCATGCAGAGCTTGATGACGCGTGCGTTCGGCGAGGACGGCTCGGTCATCGGCGAATCCAACCGTCCGGTCGCGCAGGTCTTCGCGACCGGCAAGCCGATGCTCGGCGTGACGATCGGCCTCGAGCTGACGAGCGGCGAAGTCGTGTGGATCACGGAGAACGTCGTGCCGATCCTGCGGCCCGGCGACAGCGAGCCGGACTCGGTGCTGATTTCGTTCTCCGACATCGGGCCGGTGCGCGAGGCCCAGCGCCAGCTGAAGTTCCTCGCCACGCGCGATTCGCTGACGGGCCTCTACAACCGCGCCTATCTGACCGAGCGGATGCGCGACCTGTTCGAGCCGCGCGCCACCAACGACAATGGCGGCGACCTCGCCAGCGTCGCCGTGCTGTTCGTCGATCTCGACGGCTTCAAGAAGGTCAACGACACCGCCGGCCACGAAGCTGGCGACGCGTTGCTGTGCAGCGTCGCCGAGCGGCTGTCGGCCTGCGTCGGGCGCAGCGACACGCTCGCGCGCGTCGGCGGCGACGAGTTCGTGATCGTCGCGAGCGCGTACGGCAACACGGGCGAGCTGATCGGCCTCGCGCATCGCGTTCTCGAGATGATCGCGGTGCCGTTCGCGGTGGCGGGCAACGAGTACTACCTGGGCGCGTCGATCGGCATCAGCCTGTTTCCTGAGGACGGCCAGGACGTCGCGACGCTGATGCGCAACGCCGACTCGGCGATGTATCACGCGAAGCAGCGCGGCCGCAACAACTTCCAGTTCTTCACCGCCGAGTTGAACCAGCATCTGCAGCGGCGCTTCACGATCGAGCAGTCGTTGCGGCGCGCGCTCGCCGCCAACGAGCTGAGCCTCGTGTACCAGCCGATCGTCGATAGCCAGAGCGGCCGCACGATCGGCGCGGAAGCGCTGCTGCGCTGGTACAACAGCGAGCTCGGCAACGTCTCGCCGGGCGAATTCATTCCGGTCGCCGAGGACGCCGGGCTGATCGTCGAGATCGGCGACTGGGTGCTCGAGCACGCCTGCGAGCAGGTCGCGCAGTGGCGGCGCACGCTCGCGCCGCATCTGATCGTCGCGGTGAACCTGTCGCCGCGGCAGTTCAACGACGGGCTGCTCGAGCGCATCGAGCGCTGCCTCGCGCAGTCCGGGCTCGAACCGGCCGCGCTCGAACTCGAGATCACCGAGCGGCTGCTGATGAGCGACAGCGACACCGTGCTGCCGATGCTGAGCGCGCTGGACGCGATGGGCGTGCGCGTGTCGGTCGACGACTTCGGCACCGGCTATTCATCGCTGTCGTATCTGAAGCGCTTTCCACTGCATAACCTGAAAATCGACCGGTCGTTCGTCGCGGGGCTGCCCGATCATCGCGATTCGGTCGCGATCACGCAGGCGGTCGTCGCGATGGCGCACTCGCTCGGCATGAACGTGACCGCCGAGGGCGTCGAGACCGCCGAGCAGGCGGCGTTTCTGCGCGCAATCGACTGTGACAAGCAGCAGGGCTATCTGTACAGCCGGCCGGTCGGCGCGAGCGCGTATGCGCGCACGCTGTACGACGCGCAGATGATCAGCATGGCCAAGGCGTCCTGATGCGATTGTTCAGTTTGCCGAACAAGTGACTTCGCGTTCCCGGCATTTATCGGCGGCGACGTAGTCCCTAGAATTCCCCCATCGAAATGTTATTGGTGCGTGGTGCCGAAGCGGCGCCCCGCGATGGGGGGTCGTCATGTCAGAGTTGATCAGAAACCAGCTTTACCGGCCATCGGTCGTGCTGCCGATGGTTGCGCTCATGCAGGTGATGGTGTCGCAGGACTTCAATCTCGGCCAGGTCGGCTGGGTGTTCGCGGCGCGCGGCGCGCAGGCCGCATTGCAACGCTCGCGCGAGTTGATTTGCGCGGTTCATTGCGACGCATGAGACGTTCCGCGGAGGGTCTGCAGTAACCAGAACCAGATCGCACCGGGGCGCACACAATCAGGCATGGCAGCCCGTGGCACTAAGCGTAAGATGCTACGGACCTGCACCCAGCCCCGGGAGAGTTGCCATGCCACAGCACTTCGACGCAGTCGTGATCGGTACGGGACAAGGCGGTTCGCCGCTGGCCGTGCGCCTCGCACAAAGCGGCCGCCGCACCGCCGTGATCGAACGTGCCGACTTTGGCGGCACCTGCGTGAACGTGGGCTGCACGCCGACCAAATCCTATGTGGCGAGCGCTCGCGCGGCGCACGTGGCGCGCCATGCGGCGGAGCTCGGCGTCCAGGTGGGCGCGGTCAGCGTCGATCTCGCGGCCGTGAAGGCGCGCAAGGACGAGATCATCGGGCAGGCGCGCAGCGGCGTCGAAAAATGGCTGCGCGGCACGGAAAACATCACGGTGATCAACGGCCACGCACGCTTCACCGGCGCGCGCACGCTCGCGATCAGCGGGCGCGACGGCCAGGTGTTGAACGAGCTCAGCGCCTATGAAATCTTCATCAACACCGGCACGCGCGCCGTCGTGCCGCCGCTCGAAGGCATCGAGCGGATTCCGTACTACACGAACTCGACACTGCTCGAACTGACCGCGTTGCCGGAACATCTGGTGATCGTCGGCGGCAGCTATATCGCGCTCGAATTCGCGCAGGTGTTTCGCCGCTTCGGCAGCCGCGTCAGCGTGCTCGTGCGCGGCGAGCGCGTGCTCAGTCGCGAGGATGCCGATTGCGCGGAGTCGGTGCAGAAGGTGCTCGCGCGCGAAGGTGTCGAGTTTCATTTCGGCGTGCAGCCGACGCGCGTCGAGCCGCATCCCCATCGCGCGAACGACGTGTGCATCGGCTTCGAGCAGAACATCCCTGCCATGGAGGCGTCGCACCTGCTGTGCGCGACGGGCCGCACGCCGAATACCGACGACCTCGGTCTCGACGCCGCCGGCATCGAGACTGACCGGCACGGCACGATCATCGTCGATGGCCAGCTGCGCACCAGCGTGCCGGGCGTATGGGCGATCGGCGACGTGAATGGGCGCGGCGCGTTCACGCATACGTCCTACGATGATTACCAGATCGTCGCGGCGAATCTGCTCGACGGCGGCGCGCGCAGCGTCGACACGCGGATCATGACGTATGCGGTGTTCGTCGATCCGCCGCTCGCGCGCGTCGGCATGTCGGAAGAGGA
>DATAQT010000068.1:0-7799 GCA_036264535.1 Paraburkholderia sp.
TCACCACCGACGTGCGCATTTTCGCGGGCTGCGTCACGCACTGCGCGACCGACTGGCCGACCGTGGCCGCGAGCCGCGTCGCGAGCGTGCGGCTTGCCGAATCGCTGGCGCATGCCGAGCTCGAACTCGACGAATTGCGCGACGACGCGCAGCGTCCGGTGCTGGTCATGAAATGCGTGCACCGGGAAAATCACGCGCCGTTTGCGGGCTTCAACCGCGCGCAGTCGGCGGTGGTCGAAGGCGCGATTCTGGTGAGCCGGCTCTTCATGCTGCCGGCCGACAAAGTCGACCGCGAGATGGCGTACCTGCAAATCGCGATCGACAAGACAGCCGGCGACAACGAGCGCACGGCATGGGGGTGGATCGTCGCCGCGGTCGCGCGGCATCGGGCGAGTCTCGAGTCGTCCGGCGGCCAACCCGCCGCTGCCGAACACCACTAGTCTTCCCGGAGAATCCCGATGACCGCATTGCTCGCGAGCGTCCGCTCGCAGGACGAAGCATTCGACGCCGCTCGCGCCGGCGCCGAACTGATCGACCTGAAGGAGCCGAACGACGGCGCGCTCGGCGGCCTGTCGATCGACGCCATCACGAACATCGCGCGAGCGCTGCGCGCGCGTTACCCGGTCAAGCCGATCAGCGCGGCCATCGGCGACGTGCCGCCCGACGCGTTCGACGAGATCGCCGCGCGCGTGATCGACGTCAGCGACGCGGGCGTCGACTATGTGAAGGTTGGCATCGCGCGCGGACCGGCCGCGCGGCGCTGCATCGAGCAGCTTGCGGATCTGCCGGCCACGGTCGTGCCGGTGCTGTTGTGCGACGGCGGCATGGACGAAGAACTGGTCAGCCACACGGCAACCCTCGGCTTTGCCGGCCTCATGTTCGACACGGCGACCAAGGACGGCGGCACGCTGTTCGATCACGTCGACGTCGACACGCTCGCGCGCTGGCTGCGGCTCGCGCGCCAGCGCGGCGCGATGGTGGGCATCGCTGGCGCGCTCGGCTGGGCGCAACTTCCGCAGATCCGCGCGCTCGCGCCGGACGTCGCCGGTTTTCGCACCGCGTTATGCGCCGACGGGCGCCGCTCGAGACTCGATCCCGAGCGCGTCGCGCAATGGGCGATCGCCTTGCATCGGCCGGCTGGGGACAGTCGCGTCGATAGCGCCGCGCCGTTGCCGGGCACGACGAACGCGCCGCGGCTCTAGCCATCGATCACATCACATCACCGGAATATTGAGCAAACGGTCGCGCATCAGCGCGACGTTGCCCTTGTCGATCAGCTCGACGACATAGTTCGCGTCGATCACGTAATCGACGAACTTGCGGTCGACCACCCCCGCCGCGGCCAGCGTTTCGAGCGGCTCGTCCGCGTCGATCGGACAGGATTTGACGACCACGAGCCGCTCCGCGTTGAGCATCGTCGATAGCCAGGCGGCAAGGCTGTCCGAGGTCGTGTCCCAATTGCTCATTGCGTCGGGCGTGTCGCGCATCAGCGCGGTCGGCGCCCACACCGCGACACGGCCGTCGCGCAGCGCACGGCGAATCTTCGCTTCGCTCGAAGCGATTACGAGTTCGGGCGAAACGCCCTGCATCAGCAGCGCGTATTGCGTCATCGCAAGCAGACACATGTTGTGCGCGGCAAGATCGTCGAAATGCCACTCGCCCTGGTACTGACGCACCTTGTCCGCGAAATCGCCGCCGCCGGGCACGATGACGACGCGTCCGCCGCCGACTTCGCATAGCTCGCCGAGCCAGTGGCGCAGCGCCGGGTCGTGACTCAGGCTGCCTCCGATCTTGACCACCCACATGTCTGTGCCCCTCGCGTCCAGTTGAGTGCCCGGCCGGGTCGCGTCGTTTCGCGACCGCGTTCATCACCGAACTTGTCCCGCTCGCTGTATTACCCCACTACCCCTGCCTTTCGACTCATGCCGCACGCGCGGCGAGGCCACGCGCGCGTGGCCGGTGTGCATCCGGCTCGCTGGCCGCGAGCAGCGCGACCGCCACGCTCGGCGCGCAGGTCGCCGCCCACGCCGCGCAAGCCTCCGGCACACCCGCCAACGCGCCGAACTCGATATAGCCGCGCGCTTCGTCGCGCGCGAGAGCGGCCACGAGGAAGCGGCCGCAGCCAGCGCCCACCAGCGGCGCGGCCGCGAGCGCTGGATGCGCGGCGACCACACGCAGCAGATTCGCGCCGATTTCGCGCAACTGCAGCGCGCGCCAACGCCGCGCAAACTGCAGCCACTCGAGATCCGACGCGTCGTGCGCGTCGTGCCCGATCATGCGCGCGAGCCGCGCGCGGCTTGCTGCCTCAGTCTTCGGCCCCTGGTCGGCGCTCGGCTGCACGTCGTGCAGCGGGTCGAGTTCGCCGGTCAGCCGATAGACGTCGGCAGTCGTCGCAAACCATTCGTTCATCACGTTGAGCGTGGCGCCGCCGAATTCGATCCGATGCGCGACGCCGCACAACGGTGTGCGCACGACGCCGTGATAGACGAGCTCGCCGCTCGCGAGCCGGCCCGCATCGGTGGTCGCCAGCGCGACGACGCGGCCGTCGAGGATCGGAATGATGTCGGTGGTGGTGCTGCCGATGTCGACCAGCAGCGCGTTCGCCATGCGTGTCGCCACCCAGCTCGCGGTTGCGAGCCAGTTCGCCGACGCCACATCACGCCAGCCGGCCGCGCAATCGGCCGCGGCAAGCCAGCCGGCAGCACCGGCGTAGAAACGCAGGGAAGAGCCGAGCCGCTGTGCGAGCGCGGCCGCGATCGCGCGCACGCCTTCGGCGCGATCCGCGAACAGGTCGACCATCTCGCCGGTCATCGTCACCGCATGGTGCGCGGCGGCCGTGCGGGCCTGCGGCCAGCGCTCGAAAACGAGCTCGATCGTGCGGTGCAGATGGTCGAGTCCCTGCCACAGCGGACACGGCCACTGCACGACGTCGAGCACGGCACCCCCGGCGTCGACGTGCGACACCTTCACGTGCGCGCCGCCGACGTCCCAGCCGAATCGCGCGGCCGGGATGGCATCGGCGGGGCTCAAGGCCGCACCTCGAGCGTCGGCGCATTCGCGCGCGGCGCGCCGCAGCGCTCGATGCGCACGCCATGCGCGGCCAGCAGCGCGCGCGTCAGGCCGGCGCCGCGCGCCGCTGACAGCCCCGCATAAGCGACCGTCAAACGCGGATTCACTTCGATCACGACCGGCCCGCGTTGCGGATGCCACACGACATCGATACCGACGAAGCCGCGCAAACCCGGTATGGCTCGCGCGACGCGTTGCGCGAGCGTGTCGAGCGCGCGGCCCATGTCGCTGTGACGGTCGATCTGATCGACCAGCACGCCATCGAACTCGACGATCCTGGCGACATCACCCGACGCGTCACCGCCGCTCAGGCCGATCTGCTGACGGTTGATACTGAGGAGCTTGGTCGCGTCGCCGCGGCAGATCAGCGACAGGCTCAACGGCTCACCGTCGACCCAGGCCTGCAGCACCGGATTACGCGCCGCGGCCGCGCGCGCCTCGTACTCCGCGCAGGCATCGGCGAGGCGCCCGTACACGATCGTGTCCAGACCGCCCGCGCCGTCGTCCGGTTTGACGACCCAGCGGCTGTCGTGTTGCACGCCCGGGTCGCCGGGTTCGAGCGCCGGCGTCGTCGCAATGCCGTGCGCGGCCAGACAGGCGGCCGTCGCACTCTTGCTCGACGCGACGCGGATCGCTTCCTTCGCGCAACCGAGCCAGCGCGCCGTGCCGACCGCGTCGTGAAAGCGCAGCAGCAGGCCATCGCATTCCGGCGCGACGACCCACGCGTAATCGTGCTCGCGCGCCGCTCGCGCGACGAACGCCGTCATCGATTCGCCGGGCGCGGCCCTACAATGAGCGTCGCCCGCGGCCGGCGTTTCGAAGCGCGAGGTCGCGTACGTGACGTGCACGCCGTCGAGTTCACGCAAACCGGCGACCAGCGCGTCGCGCATCACGCGTCCTTCGACGATCAGCGCGCTCAGGTCGGCGAGACTGCCCGCGCCGGCTAGCTCGGGGTCGATGCCACCGCCGGTGAGATACTCGTAGACAAAGATCTTGGTCAAAGGAAAGCGCCCCTATGCAGGTGATACCTGTTCTCGATCTGCTCGACGGCCATGTGGTGCGCGCGGTGCGCGGCGAGCGAAGCGCCTATCGGCCCATCCAGTCCCGCCTCGCCCCAACGAGCGACCCGCATGCCGTCGCGCGCGCGCTGCTCGAAGCCAGCGGCGCGCCCACGCTCTATATCGCCGACCTCGGCGCCATCCTGCAACGCGGCGCGCATGCGTCGACGCTCGCCGCGTTGCGCGCCGCGCTGCCCGGCGTCGAGCTATGGCTCGACGCGGGTTTCGCGGACTACGCTTCGATGCGCGCCCTGTTCGAGCTTATCGACGACGCTATCGCTCAACACGACAGCGTTGCTGCAGATTCCGACCTCGCGAGTCTCGTGCCGGTCTTCGGCACCGAAACGCTGCGCGACATCCACGCCCTGCACACGGCTCAACGCGCCGGCCTCGCCCCGATCCTGTCGCTCGATCATCGCGCGGGCGAACTGCTCGCCGCGACCGCGCTCGACGACTCATCGGCGTGGTGGCCGCCGCGCGTGATCGCGATGACGCTCGATCAGGTCGGCAGCTACAGCGGCCCCGATCTCGCGACGTTCGAACGCCTGCGCGCGCAAGCCCCCGCGCACACCACGCTGATCGGCGCGGGCGGCATCCGCAATCGCGACGATCTGGCCGCCGCCGCAAGCACCGGCGCAACCGCATGGCTGGTCGCGTCCGCGCTGCACGATCGACGGATCGACTGCGCGCATTCCGATTCCGCGTAGACCTTTCATACAATTTCCATGCCACGCGATCCAGCGGCGCTGTATGTAAACGGAACACAAGCTGGACAGTTCGCGTGTGACACTCTGCTCCAGAACGGCACACATTTTGTATGGGGCAGCGGACCATTGAACACGCCCACCCAAGGTCGATCAGCGGCGCTTGCCGCACGCAGCTCGCGCGATCTGATCCGCCGAACGCAAAGCAGCACGACCGTACGCGCGGCTAGTTTCAGCGCGGCGCGCACGCGCTGGCGCGTCGTCGTGAAATCGGCATGGAGCTTGCTAAACGTGCCCCATGCCTATCTCGTCCACCGATCCAGCGCCCCTTAGCCCGAGCGCAACGCGCGCCGCGGCGCTCACACGCGACTGGGTCTGCCCGTTCTGTCCTTTGCTGTGCGACGACCTCGTCGCTGCATCACACGACGACGGCACGCTCGCCGTGCCGGACACCGAATGTTCGCGGCTCGCTCATGCGCTCGCGCAGTACGGCGCAACGGACGCGCAGTGCGCTTGCGTCGTCGACGGTAACGAAGTGGACCTCGATGCCGCGTTGGCGCGCGCCGCGCAACTACTGGCGAACGCGCGCCGCCCGCTGTTCGGCGGACTCGCCACCGACGTCGCCGGCACTCGCGCGCTGTATCCGCTCGCCGCCGCCTGCGGCGCGATCCTCGATCATCTGCACGGCGATGCGCTGACGCCCGCGACCCTCGCGTTGCAGGATCGCGGCTCGTTCTTCACGACACTCTCCGAAGTGCGCTCGCGCGCCGACCTGCTGGTGTTCTTCGGCTGTCAGCCGTCGCGGCGCTATCCGCGCTTTTTCACGCGCGTGCTGGCGGGGACCGAACTCGCGCGCGAGCTGGTCTTCGTCGGCTGTGAGGCGGACCCGGCCGTGGCCGGCTTCGCGCAAACGCGTATCGACACGCTTCTGCCGGACGCCGATCCGTTCGACACGCTCGCACTGTGGTCGGCGCTCGTCGAAGGACGCGACGCCGGGGCGGCAAGCGAGCTCGCGTCATTGCACGCACGCATCGCCAGCGCGCGCTACACGGTGGTCGTCTACGAACCGGCCGCACTACCCGCCCCGCACGCAGCCTTGCTGATCGAAGCGCTGAACCGGATCGTGAAGGCCGTGAATCGCACGACCCGCGCGGCGTGCCTCGCGCTCGGCGGCGACGACGGCGCGTTGACGGTCAATCAGACGGTCACATGGCTGTCCGGTTTGCCGCTGCGCACGCGCGTGTCGATGCCGGCGCGCGCCGCCGGCGCCGCTCCGCTCGATCACGATCCGTACCGCTATCGCACTGAGCGGCTGCTCGCCTGCGGCGAAGTCGATGCGTTGATGTGGATCGCGAGCTTCGCGCCGCATGCGTGGCCCGCGTCGCTCGATCCCGCGCTGCAGCTGATCGTGCTCGGCCATCCAGCGCTCGCGGATGCCGCCAGGGCGCGCGGCGCGAACACCGTGTTCGTGCCTGCCGCGACGCCGGGCATCGACAGCGGTGGGCATCTGTTTCGCGTCGACGGCACGGTCGTGATGCCGCTCAGCGCGGCGCGTGGTGGTGCGCTGGAATCGGTGGCGTCGATTGCCACGCGGTTGAACGAGCGCTTGAACGAGCCATCGAGTACGCGCGAGGACCAGCCATGACCCTCGTCCGGCTCAAAGGCGGCACGCTGTTCGACCCGATCCACAACGTCAACGGCGAGCGCCGCGATCTGACCTTCCGCGATGGCCGCATCGTCGACGTGCCGCCCGCGACGCCCGCCGATCGCGAATACGACGCGACCGGCATGATCGTGATGGCGGGCGGCATCGACCTGCATTCGCACATCGGCGGCGGCAAGACCAACCTGTCGCGTCTGCTGCTGCCCGAGGACCATCGCGCTGATGCGCCGGGCGCCGCTGCGCCGCGCGACGCCGCCTACGAAGCGGTACGCGACGGCGATGGCCGCTATCTACGTCTGCCATCGTGCGGCGTCTGCGCGCCGGGCACGCTCGCGACCGGCTACCGCTACGCCGAAATGGGCTACACGGCCGCGTTCGAGCCCGCGATGATGGCCTCCAAGGCACGCCACACGCACCTCGAAATGGGCGACACGCCGATCATCGATCACGGCGCGTACGTGATGCTCGGCAACGACGAGCTGTTTCTGCGGATGCTCGCCGCGCGCGACGACTTCGAACGTCTGCGCGATTACGTCGGCTGGACGATCGACGCGAGCAAGGCGCTCGGCGTGAAGGTGGTCAACCCGGGCGGCATCTCCGCGTTCAAGTTCAACCAGCGCTCGCTCGACGTCGACGAGGCGCACGCGCACTACGGCATCACGCCGCGCGACGTGCTGCGCACGCTCACGCGCGCGCTAACCGAGCTGCGCGTGCCGCATCCGCTGCACGTGCATTCGAGCAATCTCGGCGTGCCCGGCAACCTCGCCTCGACGATCGCGACGATGGACGCCGCCGATGGCCTGCCGATTCATCTGACGCATATCCAGTTTCACAGCTACGGCACCGAGGGCTCGCGCAAGTTTTCGTCGGGCGCGCGGCAGATCGCCGAGGCCGTGAACGCGCGGCCGAACGTGTCGATCGACGTCGGCCAGATCATCTTCGGACAAACCGTCACGGCCTCCGGTGACACGATGATGCAGTTCCGCAACGCGCCGCTCGCGCGGCCGCACAAGTGGGTGGCCGGCGACATCGAGTGCGACGCGGGCTGCGGGGTCGTGCCGTTCCGCTATCGCTAGCAGAGCTACGTGAACGCGCTGCAATGGATCATCGGCCTCGAAATTTTTCTGCTCGTCAACGACCCGTGGCGCGTCGCGATGACCACCGATCATCCGAACGGCGGCCCGTTCACGAGCTATCCGCATCTGATCCGCCTGTTGATGGACAGGCCGTTTCGCGACGAACAACTCGCGAAGCTGCATCCGGAAGCGCAGGTCGCGAGCGCGCTGCCCGAACTGAAGCGCGAAT
>DATAQT010000075.1:0-4582 GCA_036264535.1 Paraburkholderia sp.
TGCATCGCGATCGCGGCATCGATCTGCCGCAGATACGTGCGTTCTTCCAGCAAAGCCTGGCGCGCTTCGAAGGGCGTCGTCGGGATGAAACGGACTGCCGCGTTCAGGCGCACCTGCGCGAGCTTCCACAGATCGGCCTGAATCACCGCGCCGATCTTCGGATACCCACCGGTGGTCTGCGCGTCGCTCATCAGCACGATCGGCTGGCCATTCGGCGGCACCTGAATCGTGCCCGGCAGCACCGCGTGCGACAGCAGATCGGTCTTGTGCATGCGTTTGAGCTCGGTGCCGGCAAGGCGATAGCCCATGCGGTTGCTGTTCGGCGTCACGAGCCACTCGTCGGACCAGAACGACTGCTGCGCGTCCGCGCTGAAGCTGTCGTATTCGGGGCCGCGCAGCACGCGGATCGGGATGGCCCACGGCACGCCCGACGGATGACGGCCACGCCGCAGCGGCTCGTGGACCAGCACGAACTTGCACCAGGCGGGCGCCTTCACGCCGAACTCGGGCGCCTCGGGCGTGAAGCCGAGGTGGCCGCGCTGCGGCGGCGCGCCGACCGGCAGACGGTCGCCGTCGTTCAGCGCGCGGCCGCCGAGTCCGCCGAAATGGCCGGCGAGGTCGGTGCTGCGCGAGCCGAGCATCGGCAGCACGTCGATGCCGCCCGCCACGCAGACATAGCCGCGCATGCCGCGCTTCGCCGCGTTGAGCACGAGTTCCTGGCCGGCCTGCACGGGCAGGCTCCACCATGAGTAGACAGGTTTGCCGTCGAGCGTCGCGCCGAACTCGGTGCCGGTGATCGCGACGCGCGTCGCGCGCAGAAAACGCAGCACGGTCGGGCCGAAGGTGATTTCGAGGCCGGCCGCGTCGGGGCGGTTGCCGACCAGCCGGTTGCCGACTTCGAGCGACAGCCGGTCGAGCGCGCCACCCATCGCGACGCCGAGATGCCGGTAGCCGTGGCGGCCGAGGTCCTGAATCGTGGTCAGGAGACCCGCGCGGATCACGTCGATCATGCGTGCATCCCCGCGATCGTGAAGCGCACCCGGTCGCCGGGCTGCAGCAGGGTGGGCGGACGGCGCGCCGGATCGAAGAGCGGCACCTCGGTGCGGCCGATCAGCTGCCAGCCGCCCGGCGACACCGCCGGATAGATGCCGGTCTGCTCGCCGCCGATGCCGACGGAGCCCGCCGGCACCTCGAGCCGCGGCGACGCGCGGCGCGGCGTGTGCAGCGCGGTGTCGAGCCCGCCCATATAGGCGAAGCCGGGCTGGAAGCCGAGGAAAAACACCACGTAGGCGCCGCCCGCGTGACGCTCGACGACCTCGCGCGCGCTCAAGCCCGTATGTTCGGCGACCGCCTGCAGATCGGGGCCATATTCACCGCCGTACTGCACCGGAATCGCGACATCGCGCCCCGGCATGGCGGATTTGGCGGCCTCGTTCCAGGCCGTGAGCAACTGCTCGCCGAGCGCGTCGGCGTCGGTCTCGAGCGGGTCGAACACGAGCGTCAGATTGTTCATGCCGGGCACGACTTCGAGCACATGCGGCCAGTCGCGCGCGGCAACGGCCGCGGCCCACACATGCTGCTGGCACTCCAGCGTGGCGGGCGGCGGCGCTTCGCAGACGAGCGCGGCATCGCCGAGCGGAAAGATGCGTGGTTGGCTCATGACTGGGCGGCCCGGGTCGAGTCGGAGGATGAGGCGGACAGCGCGATGCGTCGGCGCATGTCCCGCACGGAGTCGGCGAGGTTTGGAGCGTACATTATCAATAAAATATCGACGATTTACCAATAAGCGTTTTTGCCAGGCTCGTCGGGGACGGGGCATCGTCGTACACTTGCGACACTTTTCCAGCCCATTTTCGTCCCGGGAACCTCGTATGACGCGTCATCCCACCAAGATCGTTTCGTCGGAACATCTCGTCTCCGAGAGCAGCGCGGAACTGTCCGAGTTCGAATACGCGCTGATCATGGCGGGCAATGCGTTCAACCGCTGGATGGTGCGCTGCATGTCGGCGGCCGGCGACAAGGACATGACGGCGATCGAGGTTTCGCTGCTGCACCACGTGAGCCATCGCGAACGCCGCAAGAAGCTCGCGGACATCTGCTTCGTGCTGAACATCGAGGACACGCACGTCGCGACTTACGCGTTGAAGAAGCTCGTAGCTAGAGGGTACGTAAAAAGCGAAAAGACCGGCAAGGAAGTGTTCTTTTCCGCAACCGACGCGGGCCGCGAGCTATGTCTGAAGTATCGCGCGGTGCGCGAAGACTGCCTGATCTCGACGCTCAAGGAAAGCGGTCTGACCAACCAGCAGATCGGCGAGGCCGCCCAGTTGATGCGCAACGCGTCGGGTTTGTACGACACGGCGGCGCGCGCGGCGGCTTCGCTCTAACCAGGAAATACCACGCAAGCGCCGCGCGCGTCACCGCCCGTGCATGGCGCGATCAGGCCGGCAGCGCCGGATGAAACCCCGCCTCGGTGACGATCAGATCGAGCGCAATGTCATGGGCCTCGCGCTCCAGCGTGTCGGTGCGGCATGCTTCGTAGGCGATGCCGACCGTGATCGGCTTGTGCGCGGCCGGCCAGCCGGCCAGCGTTCGGTCGTAATAACCGCCGCCGTAGCCGAGGCGATAGCCGTCCGCGTCGAAACCCACGCAAGGCACGAACAGCAGTTCGGGCAACACGACACGCCCCGAGGTCGGTTCTGCGATCTTGTGATGGCCGATTTTCATCGGCGTCGCGGGTGTCCACGCATGGAATTCGAGCGCCATGCCACGTTCTTTAATGATTGGCAGACTGGCCTCGTGATGCGGGTTCGCCGCGAGCCAGATCGCGATCGCGCCGCGCGCATCGAACTCGCCGGCGAGCGGCCAGTAGAATCCCACGCTGCGCACCGCGTAGTGCTTCAGCGCATCGAGCACCCGACGCCCGAGCGCGGCATTCTTCGCCGGCTCGGAAGCCGCTTGCAGACGGCTTTCCAGCAACATTCGGCGCAACGCCTTTTTCGTTGTCGGGACAGGGTTGCATGCTATGCTTGGGTCCAATTCGCGCTCCAGAAACAACGATGTCAAAACGCCTTTTTCGAGTATATCGCGCGGCCGGTATCGCGCTGGCCGCCGCGGCGCTCGTCGCGTGCAGCACCGCCTCGGCGGTCAAGCCTCTTCCCATTTCGCAACTCACGAACGACGACCAGATTTTCGTCCAGCTTCGCGAAGCCGCGCGCACTAACGACGCGCAGCGCGCAGCCCAGCTCGCGAGCATGATCCCGAATTATCCGGCGCCGTCGTATCTGGAGTATTTCCAGATCAAGCCGCAGCTGTTCGATTCGAGCGGCCATGCGCGCGTCGACGCGCCCGACGCGCCGGTGCTCGCGTTCCTGCAGAAGTATGACGGCCAGGCGATCGCCGATCGCATGCGCAACGACTATCTGACCGTGCTGGGCACGCGCCACGACTGGCGCAACTTCGACCAGCAGTACGCGAAGTTCGTGCTCGACGACGACACCCAGGTCAAGTGCTACGCGCTCGAATCGCGCGCGTCGCGCGGCGAGAACGTTGCGGATGCGGCGCGCGCGCTGCTCGTCGAACCGAAATGGTACGGCGACGGCTGCGTCGATCTGATCACGGTGCTCGGCGTGAACCGCCAGTTCAGCGCCGACGACATCTGGCGCCAGATCCGTCTCGCCTACGAGCAGAACTACACGAGCACCGGCAGCAAGCTCGTCGACGCGCTCGGCGACCAGCCGCCCGACCCGGTGCTGTTCAGCCAGGCGGTCGATACGCCGCCGCTGCTGCTCTCACGCGGCGTCGGGCCCGACGCGCAATCGCATCAGCTGGCGCTGCTCGCGATCACGCGCATGGCGCGCAACGATCCGGCCATGGCCGCGGCCACCTTCGCGTCGGTCGCGCCGTCGCTGAATTCGCCGGAGCGCGCGATCGGCTGGGGCACGATCGGCTATCAGGGCGCGCTCAAGCAGATGCCTGGCGCGGTCGACTGGTTCCGGCTGTCGGCGAACGCGCAGCTGTCGAATCCCGCGTATGAATGGCGCACGCGCAGCGCCTTGCTCGCCGGCGACTGGAACATGGTGCGCTGGTCGATCGAGCAGATGCCCGAGTCGCTGCGCAAGCAGCCGTCGTGGGTGTACTGGCACGCGCGCGCGCTGAAGCAGGCCGGCGACACGGCCACGGCCAGCCAGGAATTCGAATCGATCGCGTCGAACTTCAACTTCTACGGCCAGCTCGCGCTCGAAGAGCTCGGCCAGAAGATCACGGTGCCGCCGAAAACCACAGTGACCGACGCGGAAGTTCAGCAAGCCGCCAACACGCCGGGCTTCGATCTGGCGCAACGGTTCTATGCGCTGAATCTGCGGCTCGAAGGCAATCGCGAATGGAACTGGCCGTTACGCACGATGAGCGACCGCCAACTGCTCGCGGCCGCTGAATACGCGCGCCGTATCCAGCTGTATGACCGCACCGTCAACACGGCGGACCGCACGAAGAGCGAACACGACTTCTCGCTGCGGTATCTGTCGCCGGTCCGCGAGATCGTCGATCGCGACGCGCAGTCGAATGGTCTGGATGTGGAATGGGC
>DATAQT010000095.1:0-15213 GCA_036264535.1 Paraburkholderia sp.
GACGATCTCCTTCGCGAGCGGCGGCGCTTCGCGCGGCGTCGTCAGCACCTGTTCGCGGATCGCCTCGAACTTCGCGCCGATCTCTGCATCGCCCGCGCAGTAGCGCGCCCGCGTCAGCGCCTGATGCTCCCACACCCACGCCGTGTTCGCCGCGTCACCCTCGCGCAGCTGGTAGCGGCGAAACGCGTCGAGATCGGTGACGAGCAGGCCCGACTCGCCATTCGGCCGCAGCCGCAGATCGATGTCGAACAGCGTGCCGGCGCCGGTCGCGGTCGTGAGCCAGGTGATCAGACGCCGCGTGTAGGTCGCGTAGACGTCGGCGGCGGCATCGTCGGGGTCGTCGTACAGGAAGATCAGGTCGAGGTCCGAGGCGTAGCCGAGCTCCTTGCCGCCGAGCTTGCCGTAGGCGATCACCGCGAAGCGCGGCACGTCCCGGTGCCGCTTCGCCAACTGCTTCCATACGGCTTCGAGCGTCACGTCGAGCACCGCGTCGGCAAGCTCGGACAGCCGGTCGCTGACGTGCTCGACGGAGAGCTTGCCGGCGAGATCGATCAGCAGAATGCGGAACACCTCGGCCTGATGCGCGTGGCGCAGCAGATCCATCTGCTGCTCGATGCCGTCGGCCGCCGCTAGCCTCAAACGCAATGTGCGCTTGAATTCAGCCCAGTCGAACGGACTGTTGATCGCTTCGCCGTCGAGCAGCTCGTCGAGCAGCTGCGGATGGCGGATCAAATAGCCCGCCGCCCAGCGCGAACCGCCCAGCACCGACAGCACCTGGTGCAGCGCCTGCGGATATTCGGTCAGGAGCGCCAGATACGCGCCGCGCCGGCTCACCGCTTCGAGCAGATCGAAAAAGCGCGCGACCGTGTCGCCGCGCCGCCCGGCCGGCTCCAGCGTGCGCGCGGCTTCGAGCGCGCGCTGCGCGACGATGTCGAAACGCTGCCGGCTGCGCTCGTTCAGGCCCATGTAGCGCGACGAGCGCCACACCGCCTGCAGCCGCGCGAGCAATTCGTCGGGCTCGGCCACGCCCAGTTCGACGAGGCGCGCGCGCAGCGCGTCTTCGGCGCTATCGTCGGCGAGCGCGCTGCTCCACACCCACGCGGCCGCGCCATCCTCGGGTGCTGCGCAGCCATCGCGGCCGCCCACCTTGTCGGCGAAAATCTGGTCGAACTGCTGTTCGACGAACTCGCGATGCGCATCGAGCTTCGTCATCAATTGCGGGTAGTCGTCGCAGCCCATCGCGCGCGCGAGCGCCATGCGGTCTTCGGCATCGACGGGCATCGCGTGGGTCTGCGCGTCGTTGCGGTATTGCAGACGATGCTCGAGCTCGCGTAGAAAGCGATACGCCAGCGACAGCTTCACGCACACCGACGGATCCATCAGCCCGTGCGTGGCAGCATGGCGCAGCACGGCGAGCGTCGGCCGCACGCGAAAACCGGCGTCCTGGCCGCCGCGAATCAGCTGAAACACCTGCGCGCTGAATTCGATTTCGCGGATGCCGCCACGGCCGAGCTTGATGTCGTCGGCTTTGTCGGGCCGCATCGACGCGCGGCGCTGCGCCTCCTGGCGAATCTGCAGATGCAGTGCGCGAATCGCGCTGATCACGCCGAAGTCCAGATAGCGCCGATAGACGAACGGCGTGACGATCGCGTCGAGCTGCTTCTGCAGCCGTTGCGCCGCGGCGCTCGTGCCCTCGGACACGAGGCGCCCCTTGATCCACGCGTAGCGCTCCCACTCGCGGCCCTGCACGTAGAAATACTCTTCGAGCATGCCGAGGCTGCACACGAGCGGCCCCGAATCGCCGTTCGGCCGCAGACGCATGTCGACGCGGAAGACGTAGCCGTCGGCGGTGACTTCGGCAAGCGCGCCGATCAGCCGCTTGCCGAGGCGCGTAAAGAACTCCTGAGTCGCGATTGGCGAGCGCTGGCCGCCGGCGGTCTCGCCGTCGTCCTCGTAAACGAAGATCAGGTCGATATCCGACGACACGTTCAGCTCCCGCCCGCCGAGCTTGCCCATGCCGACCACGCCGAGCGTGAGCCGTTCGCCCTGCGGGCCGCGCGGCTCGCCATAGAGCGCTTCGAGCTCGGCGGTCAGCACGCTCAGCGCGCGCTGGATCGTCGTTTCCGCGAGATCGGTCATGGCGCCGGTGACTTCGGCGATATCGGCTTCGCCGGCCAGGTCGCGCTCCATCACCGCGCAGAATACTTCGGTGCGTAGCTGACGCAGCGCACGCTTCAGTGCATCTTCATTGAGCGGCGCACCGGTTGGGCCCGCCGCCCCGGCGCACAGAACGTCGAGACGCGCGTCGATGCGCTCGCGCGTCAGCGGTTCGTCGGCCAAAGCGCCGACCTGCGCGACGAGTTGCGGGCGGGCCGCGGCGGCGCGCGCCGCGTAGTGCGAATAGGTGGAACTCAAAAGAGTGGCGTCAGTCATCAAAAGTCTGGCTCGCTCGTTGCTTGATCGAATTTTTCCGGCGGTCTCTGACGGTGTGCGGATGCCGTTCTGTTGCACAATCGGCACACGGCGACAAGCGCGCCGAAGGCCGTGCCGGACTGCCTCGCCAATCCCCGTCAAGGGCCGCGAGGCGGCGTGTGGACAGGGTTTGCAGGAGGTCCGCCGACCCTTTCCCGTGTGTTACATTTCGTCGTTAATTCGCAAAACTACCATACGCCCAGCCGCCGCAGCATGTCCGAGCGAAACGAATCCGCCGACCCGCAAGCCACATCGCAGGTCCGGCATGTGAGCGGAAGCGACCACGTCGTGCTGCGTCGGACGTTGCGCGTGCTCGCCACGCTGGCGCTCGTCCTCTATTTCATCGCGACGGGACTGTTTCTGGGTTTGCGCTACGTGGTGCTGCCCCGCCTCGACAGCTTCCGGCCGCGCATCGAAGCCGCGGTCTCCGAGAAGCTGCGCACCCAGTTCACGATCGGCCGGCTCGCGCCACACTGGAGCGGCTTCCAGCCCGGGCTCGATGTCACGAACTTGGTCATCCGCGACCACGACGGCCAACCAGCGCTGACGATTCCGCACGCCACCGCGACGGTGTCCTGGCGCTCGCTGTGGGAGTTTCATCCCGCGCTGTCGAGCCTGATCGTCGATCAACCGGACGTGCTGGTGTCACGCAGCGAGGACGGCGTGCTATCGGTCGCGGGCGTGCCGGTGCCGACGCGCCACAGCGGCAACGACACGCTGTCCACCTGGCTGTTGCTCCAGCAGGCCATCGTCGTGCGCGGCGCCGTGCTGCGCTGGCGCGACGCGACGCGCGAAGAGCCCGAACTCGCGTTGCGCGACATCCGCATCGCCATCCTCAACGACGGCTACGACCACCGCATGGCCCTGCAGGCACCGCCCGACGGCCAGGTGCTGAAGGGTCCGCTCGATTTCCGCACGCACTTTCGGCACGCGCCGCTCTCCGCGATCGGCAAGCCGATCAACTGGAACGGCCAGGTGTACATGTCGACGGGCCCGGTCGATCTGCCGACGCTCGCGCGCTACGTCGACTTTCCGATCGAGACGTTCGCCGGCCGCATCGACAATGCAATCTGGGTCGACTTCAGTGAAGGCCGCATGACCCAGGCGACCGGGCAATTGAACGGCAACGACGTCGCGCTGCGCGTGCGCCCGACCCAGCCGAAGCTGCTCGTGCCGATCGCCCATTTCCTGTGGCGCGTACAGATGGGCGAAGGCGGCTATACGCTGCAGCTGTCGGACCTGAGGGCCGAGCTCGGCCAGCCGGCGCTCGAAGACGGTACGCCGCTCACGCGCATCCTGCGCTTCCGGACCCTCGACAGCCGCTACCGGACCGCGTCGCAGCAGCACGGGCAGCTATTGAGCATCAGCGGCGATCGCGTCGATCTCGGCATCCTCGCCGAATTCAGCCGCGCGTTGCCGCTGCCGCGGCGTCTGCTGAACGAACTCGTGCGCATCAATCCGCGCGGACTCGTCGCGAACTACGTGATCGAGGTCGAGCGCGGCAAGCCGGAGTCCGGCGAAGTGGGCAGCGACCATCGGCCGACGGGCGCGGAGCCGATCGAGCGTTATCGCTTCAAGGGTGATCTGCAGGGCATCAGCTTCGCCGCCCAGGAACCGGGGCCCGGTCTCACCCCGCGTGGCCACCCGCGCGCCGGGGTTCCCGGCATCGAAAACCTGTGGGGCAATGTCGACGCCGACGAAAAAGGCGGCCACGCGAACTTCGACACATCCAACGTGGCGATCACGCTGCCTGGCGTGTTCGACGATCCGCGCCTCAAGCTCGCCCGTCTATACGGCCGTGCCGACTGGACGATGGCCGCGAAGAACCCGGGCGACACCCGTCCGGCGTTCGCAGTCAAGCTCAGCGATTTCAGCGTATCGAACCCGGACGTCGAGGCGACCGCGACCGCGAACTACAGCAATCCCGGCCACGGCCGCGGCTCGCTCGACCTGAAGGCCGACTTCAAGCGCGCCCAGGTGACGCACATCGCCCGCTACCTGCCGACCGCGATCCCCGAGAAGCTGCGCATTTACCTGGGCCACGGGTTGCAGGCGGGCGTGTCGCGCGGCGGCACGATCGAGATACACGGCGACCTGACCAAGTTCCCCTATGCGCGCGACCCCGACGCCGGCATCTTCCACATCGTCGCGCCGTTCACCGGCGGCAAGTTCGATCCAACGCCGTTCCCACCGCGCAACATGCGCAACGGCACGCCAAACGTTTGGCCGCCGCTCGACGGCATCGACGGCGTGTTCGAACTCAAGCAGAACCTGCTGCGCTTCGACATCGACCGCGGGCGCTACAGGCAGGTCGCGCTGACCGGCGTGAACGGCCGCATCGACGACCTCGGCACGAAAGGCTCGAACCTGACCATCGCGGGCAACGCCCGCGGCCCGCTCGCCGACATGCTCGACTACGTGAACGGCAGCTCGCTCGGGATCATGGCCCGGCATCGGACCGAGAAAATCCGCGCCGAAGGGCCCGCGTCGCTCGCGCTGAAACTGACGATCCCGCGCACGCCGATGCCGCATATCGGTGTGGAAGGCGCGCTCGGCTTTCAGAACAACCGCCTGAGCGTGAATAACGTGCCACCGCTGTCGCAGCTGAACGGCCGGGTGCGCTTTACCGAACACACGGCCGAGGTCGACCGGCTCTCGGGACGGTTCCTCGGGGGCGACGTGCATGCGAACGGCGGCTTGCGGCAGGACGGCACCTACGCGCTCGCGCTCGACGGCCATATCGCCGTCGATGCCGCGCGCGAGCTGAAGCTGCATGGCCCGGCCGCCCAGGCGCTGCTCGCGCATATGAGCGGAAGCGCGCCTTACGCGCTGAATGTCACCGGCGCGAAGGGCCGTCTGCCGGAAGTCAGCGTCAACTCTGATCTGACAGGGCTCGCGCTCGACTTTCCGGCGCCGCTCAGCAAGTCGGTCGGCACGCCGATGCCGCTGCACTTCTCGGTCAATCCGTCGACGGCGCCGGGCGAAGCCGGCCTCGAGCGCGCCAACCTGACGTTTGGGCCGGTCACCGCCGCGTATCTGCTGCGCTATCAGCCGAAGGTGCAGCCGAATACGCCGCCGACCGTCGTACGTGGCGCGATCGGCGTCAACCGGCCGGCCGACCTGCCGTCCGAGGGTGTGGTTGCGGCGGTCGACATCAAGGAGTTCAATGCCGACGCCTGGCGCGCGCTCGCCGCGCAGCTGCGCGCGGGCGCGGCCGGGGCAAATGGGGCGAACGGCGGCGCGAACGGCGCCAATACCGCCAGCAGCGCCGCCACCGCGAGCGGCGCGGCCTCTCCCGCCACGGCGCCGAACCCCATGCTCACGCAATTCCTGCCGAATCGCTTCGCGCTGCACATCGACAAGCTGACGCTGCTCAAGCGCCACTGGGACAACGTGATCGTCGGCGCGTCGCACACGGACCGCATGTGGCAGGCGAACATCGCGTCGAACCAGGTGTCGGGTCACGTGTCGTGGCTGCCGGGCGCGACCCGCGAATCACCGGGCGAGCTGCAGGCGCGCTTTGCGCGCGTCGTGATTCCGTCGGTCGAGGACAAGGACCTGCTCGGCCCGGCGATGTCGGCGCCCGCGCTGAACATGCCGTCGATCGATCTGGTGGTGAACGAGCTGATCGTGCGCGACCGCAACGTCGGCCGGCTCGAGGTCGACGCGCACAACTACGACGAGAACGGCGTGCCGGTCTGGCAGCTCGACAAGTTCGACGTGACCAATCCCACCGCGACGCTCACCGCGACCGCGAACTGGCGCACGTCGACCGAGCTGCCCACGTCGGCCGATGAAGCCACGCCGCGTCGCACCGTGTTCGATTTCAAGCTCGACATCAAGGATGCCGGCGCGATGCTCGAGCGCTTCGGTCTGCCGAAGACACTCAAGGGCGGCAGCGGTTCGGTCTCGGGCAAGGCCGTGTGGCAAGGCGGCCCGACCACGATCGATTATTCGACGCTGAACGGTAACCTCGCGCTCGATCTGCGCCACGGCCAGATCCTCAAGGTCGATCCTGGCGTCGCGACACTGCTGGGCGTGCTGAGCCTGCAAAGCCTCGCGCGCATCGCCACGCTCAATTTCCGCGACGTGATCGGCGAGGGCCTGCCGTTCTCGAGCGTGACCGGTACCGCGCAGATTCATGACGGCATCGCCCGCACCGACAACTTCAGGATGGTGACTGCGCCCGCTCGCGCCGAGATGGTGGGCTCGGTCGATATCGCGCAGAAGACCCAGGACCTGCACCTGCACGTGGTGCCGACCGTCAGCGCCGGCTCCGCGGTGATCGCCGCGACGGTCGTCAATCCGCTCATCGGCCTCGGCGCACTGATCGCCGATATCGCGCTCACGCATGGGGTATCGCAGGTGTTCGCGCGCGAGTATGCGATCACCGGCTCGTGGTCGAAACCGCACGTCGAGCGGGTGACCACTGAACGGGGTAAGATTGACGTTCCGGCTTCGACCGTGGAAGCGCACTGAGTTTTGCCGGGTTTCGCCGACTGGCGGGAGTGGTTGGCGGGCAGGTCGGGTCTGGCGGCATGGTTCGGCGATCGGGTTGTTTCGCGTCGTCGATCCACTCCTGTTTCCCGGTGCCGCGGTCTTGAGCCACGCGGTCACTCGTGCAACTTTGCCGACTCAATGCGTCAACGGGGCCGAGCCAGCCCAGAACCAAGCATGCGGCGCCCGCGCTTCGCGACGCCGCCCTGCCGGGAGCCTTTCGACACGCTCATGAGCGAAACCCACGTCTCTTCTTCTCCGTCCGCCCAGCCATCCGGCGGGACATTGGCCAGCCCCTTCCGGGTCGCCGCGCTGCAGATGGTCAGCACGCCGGATCGCGAACGCAATCTCGCGGACGCGGACCGCCTGATCGCCGAAGCCGCCGCCGACGGCGCGCAACTCGTGCTGCTACCCGAATACTTCTGCTTCATGGGCTTCAAGGACACCGACAAGCTCTCCGTACGCGAGCCGTATCAGGACGGTCCGATCCAACGCTTTCTCGCCGACGCCGCGCGCCGCCACCAGATCTGGGTGATCGGCGGCACGCTGCCGATCACCGCGCCGGAAGCGTCGCGCGTGCTGAACACGACGCTCGTGTTCGACCCGCACGGCAACGAAGCCGCGCGCTACGACAAGATCCATCTGTTCAATTTCGAAAAAGGCGAAGAATCGTTCGACGAAGCGCGCACGATCCGCCCAGGCACCGCGGTGCAGGGCTTCGACGCGCCATTCGGCCGGGTCGGCCTGTCAGTCTGCTACGATCTGCGCTTTCCCGAGCTGTACCGGCGCATGGGCGACTGCGCGCTGATCGTCGTGCCATCGGCGTTCACCTACACGACCGGCCGCGCGCATTGGGAGCTGCTGCTGCGCACCCGCGCGATCGAAAACCAATGCTACGTGCTCGCCGCGGCGCAAGGCGGCAAACATGAAAACGGCCGCCGCACCTGGGGCCACAGCATGCTGATCGACCCGTGGGGCGAGATCGTCGCGGTGCGCGACGAGGGCGCCGGCGTGGTCGCAGGCAACCTCGAACGCGCGCGCATCGACGAAGTGCGGCAGAGCCTGCCGGCATGGCGTCATCGCGTGCTGACCTGAAACCACCATTGAAACTGCGGCGCCTGCCACGCATATAGCGGCGCAGGCGCTCCCCGACCCCTTCGTATCGAGCAGAACATACTTCGCATGAACATCATCGAACCCGGTATCCGTAATCTCGCCGCCGCCAAGGACATCCTCCTCACGCCCTATGGTCTCGACGAGTCGCTGCTCACGCGCACGCTCGCCGAAATCTTCACGCACCGCATCGACTACGCGGACCTGTACTTCCAGGCCACCCGCAGCGAAGCCTGGAGTCTCGAGGAAGGCATCGTGAAGTCGGGCAGCTTCAGCATCGATCAGGGCGTCGGTGTGCGCGCCGTGTCGGGCGACCGCACCGCGTTCGCCTACTCGGACGACCTGTCGCCCGAAGCGATCCGCCAGGCGGCAATCGCCACGCGCGCGATCGCCAAGGCCGGCGGCGGCAAGCAGAAGATCAAGGTGGCGTCGTCGCTCACCGGCATCGCCGGGCGCGATCTGTACCTGCCGTCCGACCCGCTGCATTCGCTCGACGCAACCGCCAAGGTGAAGCTGCTCGAGCGCATCGAGCAGATGGCGCGCGGCCGCGATCCGCGCATCCAGCAGGTGATGGCGGGCCTCGCCGGCGAATACGACGTGGTGCTCGTCGCGCGCAGCGACGGCGGCTTCGCGGCCGACATCCGGCCGCTCGTGCGCGTGTCGGTGACGGTGATCGCCGAGCAGAACGGCCGCCGCGAAATCGGCAGCGGCGGCGGCGGCGGGCGCTTCGACTACGGCTATTTCACCGACGAAGTGCTGTCGCGCTACGTCGACGACGCGGTGCACGCCGCCCTCGTCAATCTCGACGCACGTCCGGCGCCGGCCGGCGCGATGACCGTCGTGCTCGGCCCGGGCTGGCCCGGCGTGCTGCTGCACGAGGCGATCGGCCACGGGCTCGAAGGCGACTTCAACCGCAAAGGGTCGTCGGCTTTCGCGGGACGCATCGGCGAGCAGGTCGCCGCGAAGGGCGTCACCGTGGTCGACGACGGCACGCTGCCGAACCGCCGCGGCTCGCTCAATATCGACGACGAAGGCAACCCGACCCAGTGCACGACGCTGATCGAGGACGGCATCCTGAAGGGCTACATCCAGGACACGCTGAACGCGCGCCTGATGAAGATGCCGGTCACCGGCAACGCACGGCGCGAATCCTACGCGGCGCTGCCGATGCCGCGCATGACCAACACCTACATGCTGAACGGTGACAAGGATCCGCAAGAGATTCTCGAGTCCGTGAAGAACGGCCTGTATGCGGTGAACTTCGGCGGCGGTCAGGTCGACATCACGAACGGCAAGTTCGTGTTCTCGGCCTCCGAGGCGTACATGATCGAGAACGGCAAGATTACCTATCCAGTGAAGGGCGCGACGCTGATCGGCAGCGGCCCGGAATCGCTGAAGTACGTCACGATGATCGGCAACGACATGAAGCTCGATTCGGGCGTCGGCGTGTGCGGCAAGGAAGGCCAGAGCGTGCCGGTGGGCGTCGGTCAACCGACGCTGCGAATCGAACGCATGACGGTCGGCGGGACGGCCTGATTTCGCGATGAATGCACGCTTCGCGCACGCAAAGCGCGAAGCGTGCGGGTTTTCCGCATTTTTTGGCGTCCCGGCTTGTCAGCCGAGCCTGTACCGGGTTATAAAGTCACTCACCCTTTTTTGACCAGCGACGCATTTCATTTCGCCATGTCCGCCAAATTTTATTTTTACTTTTTTTGGTATCTCAGACCGCTGGCGGATCGAGAGGGGTGTTAGTGCACGCAGGACACCGAGAATTCCCGAAAAACCGCCAGCCAGCCTGGCGGTTTTTTTTCGTCTCACGCTTTTCGATACCTATCTGACATTTTGTCGTTGACCAATTTTTGATCGTCGTCCGCTCTGCCCGCGCGAACACGCTACGAACCGACTCAGGAGAACCCCATGCCCCCGCACAATACCGACGATGTCCGCATCCGCGAATTGAAGGAACTGACGCCGCCCGCTCACCTGATCCGCGAATTTGCCTGCGACGAGACGGTGTCCAACGTGATCTACGACTCGCGCACCGCGATGCATCGCATTCTGCACGGCATGGACGACCGTCTGATCGTCGTGATCGGCCCGTGCTCGATTCACGATCCGAAGGCCGCGATCGAATACGCGCGGCGTCTGATCGAGCAGCGCAAGCGCTTCGCCGGCGAGCTCGAAGTCGTGATGCGCGTGTACTTCGAAAAGCCGCGCACGACGGTGGGCTGGAAGGGCCTCATCAACGACCCGCACATGGACAACAGCTTCAAGATCAACGAAGGTCTGCGCACCGCGCGCGAGCTGCTGCTGCGCATCAACGAACTCGGCCTGCCGGCCGGCACCGAGTACCTCGACATGATCAGCCCGCAGTACATCGCGGATCTGATCTCGTGGGGGGCGATCGGCGCGCGCACGACCGAATCGCAGGTGCACCGCGAACTGGCTTCGGGCCTGTCGTGCCCGGTCGGCTTCAAGAACGGCACGGACGGCAACGTGAAGATCGCCGTCGACGCGATCAAGGCCGCCTCGCAGCCGCACCATTTCCTGTCGGTCACGAAGGGCGGCCACTCGGCGATCGTATCGACCGCGGGTAATGAGGACTGCCACGTGATCCTGCGCGGCGGCAAGACGCCGAACTACGACGCCGACAGCGTCAACGCGGCCTGCGCGGACATCGGCAAGGCGGGTCTCGCCGCGCGTCTGATGATCGACGCGAGCCACGCCAACAGCTCGAAGAAGCACGAGAACCAGATTCCGGTGTGCGCGGACATCGGCCGTCAGATCGCCGCGGGCGACGAGCGGATCGTCGGCGTGATGGTCGAGTCGCATCTCGTCGCGGGGCGCCAGGATCTGCAGGAAGGCCGCGAGCTCACGTACGGCCAGAGTATTACCGATGCGTGCATCGGCTGGGACGAAAGCGTCGCCGTGCTCGAAGGCCTCGCCGAAGCGGTCCGGCAGCGCCGCGTCGCGCGCGGCAGCGGCAACTGAACACACACCCTGTCGCCGCTTCGGCGACTTGTCAGTACTCCGCAGAAAAGCCCGGTTCGATTTCGAACCCGGCTTTTTTTGGCCATTCGGCCGAATGGTACTCAGCCTGCCGCCTCGATATCGTCATCGCTCGTTGCCTGGGTCGCATGCGTGACTTGACTGGGCTGGAGAGTCCGCCGAGGAAGCCAAGCGCCTTCACGCGGCGTCGCAAAAGCAGATCAACGACACTCGGCGGCTCAAGGAACAGCTGATGACCGAGCTGTCCACGTGGATCGAACAGCATCATCTGAAGCAGGCCGAGGCGGCCGAAATTCTGATGGTGTCGCGCCCGCGCGTCTCCGACGTCGTCAACAAGAAAACCACCAAGTTCACGATCGACACGCTCGTGGAAATGCTGAGCCGCATCGGCAAGCCGGTGACGCTTGCCGTCGGTTGAGCGTCGGCTCGCGCAAAACACCGTACGTGGCTATACGCGCATGCGCCTCGCCATTCAAGGCGCGCCGCGATCGTGCTGCCACAGCACATCGCTGCCACCGTCCGCACGATTGAGCACGCGCGCCAGCACGAACAGGAGATCGGACAGCCGGTTCACGTACTGACGCGGCGCCGCGTTCAGCGCCTCATGTTCGCCGAGCGCGACGATCGCGCGCTCCGCGCGGCGGCAAACGGTGCGGCACACATGCGCAAGCGCTGCCGCACGCGAACCGCCCGGCAGAATGAATTCCTTCAGCGGCGGCAGCGTGGCGTTGTAGTCGGCGAGCCAGCCGTCGAGTTGCGCGAGATGCTGCTCAGTAAGCATCGTATGACCGGGTATGCACAGCTCACCGCCAAGATCGAACAGGTCGTGCTGAATTGCGACCAGCGCCGCGCGCACGTTCTCGGGCAGGTTTTCGCACAACAGCACGCCGAGATTCGAATTGAGTTCGTCGACGTCGCCAATCGCGGCGATACGCGCGCTGTCCTTGCGCACGCGGCGGCCGTCGCCGAGACCGGTGGTGCCGTCGTCGCCGGTGCGAGTGGCGATTTTGCTGAGGCGGTTGCCCATTGATGTCTCCCATGCATTCGGTGGCGATGCGCTCACCGCGTTTATCCATATTGCACGCATCGCGAAATCGCCGCCATTATATGAGCGGGAGCCGGTCCGGCGCGCGCCGGCCAGCGGGCGATCGGCGTAAAATGAAACACCTGCTGCAAACAGGCTGCTACCTAAAGAAACTTTCATGGGACCCGAGTAGGCGCCAAAACGCCAACTCCGGATCGACAGGAGACCCGCGTGAACCATCCCGTGCCGCCGGCCCCGCTGCGCCGGCCGTTTCCCGCCGAATTGCTGAACCAGCTGAAAGCCGCTTTCGGCGAGCGCGTGTCTGTCGCCGAAGCCGTGCGCGCGCACCACGGCCGCGACGAATCGCCGTTCGATCCGCAACTGCCCGACGCCGTCGTCTTCGCGCGCACGACCGAAGACGTGCAAACCGCCGTCAAGCTGTGCGGCCAGTACGACGTGCCGATCATCCCGTACGGCAATGGCTCGTCGCTCGAAGGACATCTGCTTGCCGTGCAAGGCGGCGTGTCGATCGATCTGTCGGAAATGAACCGGGTGTTGTCGATCAACGCGGAAGACCTGACCGTCACCGTCGAGCCCGGCATCTCACGCAAGCAACTGAATGAAGCGCTGCGCGACACGGGCCTGTTCTTCCCGATCGACCCGGGCGCGGACGCGAGCATCGGCGGCATGTCGGCCACGCGCGCGTCGGGCACCAACGCCGTACGCTACGGCACGATGCGCGAGAACGTGCTCGGACTGACGGTCGTGCTCGCCGACGGCCGCGTGATCAAGACCGGCTCGCGCGCTCGCAAATCGTCGGCGGGGTACGACCTGACACGTCTGTTCGTCGGCTCGGAAGGCACGCTCGGCGTGATCACCGAAATCACCGTGCGTCTCTATCCGCAGCCGGAAGCGGTGTCGGCCGCGGTGTGCGCGTTCCCATCGATGGGCGATGCGGTGCGCGCCGTCATCGAGACGATCCAGATCGGCGTGCCGATCGCGCGCGTCGAGTTCGTCGATTCGCTTGCGATCCGCTCGATCAATCGCCATTCGAACCTGACGCTACGCGAAGCGCCCACGCTGTTCTTCGAATTTCACGGCACCGAGGCCGGCGTCAAGGAACAGGCCGAACTCGTGCAGGAAATCGCTGCGCAAAATGCGGGCGAGGGCTTCGAATGGGCGACCCGTCCCGAAGACCGCAGCCGTCTGTGGAACGCGCGTCACAACGCCTATTTTGCGATGCTGCAGCTGAAGCCCGGCTCGCGCGCGGTCACCACCGACGTCTGCGTGCCGATCTCGCGTCTCGCCGAATGCGTGGTCGAAACGGAGCAGGATCTGTTGGCGTCGCCGCTGCCCTATCCGATCGTCGGCCATGTCGGCGACGGCAACTTCCACGTCGCGATCCTGATCGACCCGGACAAGCCCGAAGAGCTCGAGGAAGCCGAGCGCCTGAACCGTCGCATCGTGCAACGCGCGCTGCGCATGGACGGCACCTGCACCGGCGAGCATGGCATCGGTCTGCACAAGATGGGCTTTTTGCTCGAAGAGCATGGCGACGTCGCGGTCGACACGATGCGCTCGATCAAGCACGCGCTCGACCCGCGCAATCTGATGAATCCGGGCAAGATCTTCGCCTGGACGGCGGCCTGATCGACATTACAAAGGCAAGCCGCCGAAACACCCAGGCGGCACCCGCGCGGGCCTGAATACGGAAGTGACGCGAAGCAGGCTGCACGAAACAGCCGGCTCGAACCAGGAAGCCGGACCGGCGCAAGCCACGAGGAGTCAACTCACATGAACGCACCCGCTGAACTGTCGGCAGAAGTCCTCGCGCAGCGTCAGCGTGAAGTCGTGCAGGCGCTGATGGCCGTGTTGCCGACCCACTGTCTGCTGTATCGCGAGGAAGATACCGTCGCGTACGAATGCGACGGCCTCGCCGCCTACCGGCGCCTGCCGCTCGCAGTCGCCTTGCCGGAAACCGAATCGCAGGTGCAGCGCATCGTGCAGATCTGCCATCGGCTCGAAGTGCCCATCGTGCCGCGCGGCGCGGGCACCGGACTATCCGGCGGCGCGATGCCGATTCGGCACGGCGTGGTGGTGTCGCTCGCACGCTTTCGCAAGATCGTCGAGGTCGACTCGTATGCGCGCACGGCGACCGTGCAGCCGGGCGTGCGCAATCTGGCAATCTCCGAGGCAGCGGCGCCGTATGGTCTTTACTACGCACCCGACCCGTCGTCGCAGATCGCCTGCACGATCGGCGGCAACGTGTCCGAGAATTCCGGCGGCGTGCATTGCCTGAAGTACGGCCTCACCGTGCACAACGTGCTGCGCGTGCGCGCGGTGACGATGGAAGGCGAGATCGTCGAATTCGGCTCGCTCGCGCCGGACGCGCCGGGGCTCGATCTGCTCGCGGTGATGATCGGCAGCGAGGGCATGTTCGCAATCGTCACCGAAGTCACCGTCAAACTGATCCCGAAGCCGCAAACGGCGCAGGTCATCATGGCCAGCTTCGACGACGTCGTCAAAGGGGGCGACGCGGTTGCGGGCATCATCGCGGCGGGCATCATTCCGGCCGGTCTCGAGATGATGGACAAGCCCGCCACGCGCGCGGTCGAGGAGTTCGTCAACGCGGGCTACGACCTCGACGCGGCGGCGATCCTGCTGTGCGAATCGGACGGCACGCCCGACGAAGTCGCGAACGAGATCGTGCGCATGACCGCGGTGCTTCGCGAGCACGGCGCGACCCGGATCCAGATCTCGCGCACGGAAGCGGAGCGGCTGCGCTTCTGGTCCGGGCGCAAGAACGCGTTTCCGGCCGCCGGCCGCATTTCGCCTGACTACTACTGCATGGACGGCACGGTGCCGCGCCGCAGTATCGGACCGCTGCTCGCGCGCATCGAGGAGATGGAGAAAAAGTACCAGTTGCGCTGCATCAACGTGTTCCATGCCGGCGACGGCAACATGCATCCGCTGATCCTGTTCAACGGCAACGACCAGGACGAGTGGCACCGCGCCGAGTTGTTCGGTTGCGACATCCTCGAAGCATGCGTCGAGCTGGGCGGCACGGTGACGGGCGAGCATGGCGTCGGCATCGAGAA
>DATAQT010000155.1:0-3777 GCA_036264535.1 Paraburkholderia sp.
GTCGAGCTTCACCGAGACGCGGTTCGCATCGGGCAGCATGCCCACCACCGGGTTGCTCAACGCGACGTCGAACACCTGCGACACCGTGCGCTGATACGGGAACTTGCGTTGCACGGCCTCCTGCACCTGCTGCTGCGAGAACGTGTAGTGCGACGGCATGAACGGAAACATCGGGCTCGCACAGGCTGCGAGCGACGAGGTGATACCAAGTACGCTGCAACTGGTCAGCGCTGCGCGCAGAAAGCGGCGCCGGGCGGGCGCTGCGGGTCGAGTCATGCGAAATCTCCTGTGGAAGCCCTTGCGGACATCGGCGTGCGTTGACGGGTGAGGTTGGTGATGGCGCTTATCGCGTGCCGTGGCATGGCTGGGATGCCGGTTGCGTTTGCGCCTCGAGTTGCGTGAGCCACGCGAGCGCTTCGCGGCGATTCGTGCCGCACATCTCGACCTGCGGCTGCAGACCCGAGCAGCACGCGGGCCGCTCCGGCTGGCCGAAGATCGCGCAGCGCAAGTCGTCGCCGAGCTGCACGCAGCGCACGCCCGCCGGCTTGCCGTCCGGCATGCCCGGAATCGGACTCGAAATCGACGGTGCGATACAGCACGCGCCGCAATCGGGACGACATGCGTGACCGTCCACCCGTGCGCCATTCAACCTTTGATCCACGTCATCTTTCCTGAACTCAAACCTTGGCAAAGCGTTGCCAGACCCGCATTGTGCCACTGCCTGTTGGTGCGACCCTTCTACAGCATCGGAGCCCGACGGCGCGCACTTGAACTCAAAGCTCCCGACTGGCCATGCCCACACGGCACGCCGCGAGAGCCGTCCCCCGCCCCACACCGCTTATGTCCCTAACCGACACCTTGTTCCGCCCCGATCTGCTCGCGCGCTACAGCGCGAACGGTCCCCGGTATACGTCCTATCCGACGGCACCGCAGTTCCGCGAATCGTTCGACACCGCCGACTATCGCCGCGCCGCGGCCGACCCTGGCGCCGCGTCGACCGATCTGTCGCTGTACTTTCACATTCCGTTTTGCGACACCGTGTGCTTCTACTGCGGCTGCAACAAGGTCGTGACAAAAAATCGCGCGCATGCGCGGCCCTACGTCGAGCGGCTCAAACGCGAGATCGGCTTGCAGGCAGCGTGTTTCGATACCCGGCGGCCTGTGTCGCAACTGCATTGGGGCGGCGGCACGCCGACGTTTTTGTCGCATGACGAGATGGCCGAGCTGATGGCCGCGACGCGCAAGCACTTCCAGTTGCTGCCCGACGGCCAGGCCGAATATTCGATCGAGGTCGATCCGCGCGAGGCGTCGCCCGACACGATCGCGCTTCTGCGCCGCCTCGGTTTCAACCGGCTGAGCCTCGGCGTGCAGGACTTCGATCCGCGCGTGCAGCAGGCGATCAATCGCATCCAGCCGTTCGAGATGACCGCGTCGGTGATGCAGGCCGCGCGCGCGCACGGTTTTGATTCGATCGGCGTCGATCTGATTTATGGCCTGCCGCATCAAACGGTCGCGAGCTTCAGCCGCACGCTCGACACGATGCTCGAGCTCGCGCCGGACCGGCTGTCGGTGTTTGCGTATGCGCACATGCCGCAACTGTTCAAGATGCAGCGCCAGATGGATCCCGCGACACTGCCATCGGTCGAACAGCGGCTCGCGCTGCTACAACGGGTGGTCGAACGGCTGACGGAGGCGGGCTATCTGTACATCGGCATGGACCACTTCGCGCTGCCCACCGACGAGCTCGCCCGCGCGCAGGCGCAGCGCACGTTGCATCGCAATTTCCAGGGCTATAGCACGCGGGCCGAATGCGATCTGATCGGCTTTGGCGCATCGTCGATCGGCAAGGTCGGCGACGTGTACGCGCAAAACGCGAGGGAGCTGCCCGCTTACGCCGACGCAATCGACGCAGGCCGGCTCGCGGTCGCGCGCGGCCTTCGTCTGTCCGCCGACGATCGTCTGCGGCGCGACGTGATCACGCAGCTCATGTGCAACCTCGAATTGCGCTTCGACGAATTCGAAGCGAAGTACGGCATCCGCTTCGCCGACACGTTCGCGCCGGAACTCGCGCGTCTGCGTTCATTCGAGGACGACGGGCTCATCTCGCTCGATGCGCGCAAGCTCGAAGTCCGGATGCCCGGCCGCATGCTCGTGCGCAATCTCGCGATGGTATTTGACCGCTATCTCGGCGAGCAGACGCTCGAACGGTTCTCGCGCACGGTTTGAGCGTCGCTCGCTGCGCATGCGCTGGGTTGGGTTGGGCGAAAGCAATCGGCTTGCCCGTCGAGCGATTTTCGGCCATAATCTGCGTCTTCCTCGCGCGCTGAACTCCCGATGCGCGCGCTGCAGTATCTGCCCAGGTGGTGAAATTGGTAGACGCAGGGGACTCAAAATCCCCCGCCGCAAGGCGTGCCGGTTCGATTCCGGCCCTGGGCACCATCACAACAACCGCATCACCCCCTCCGAAAGTCCAGAAATATGGGACTTTCCGGCTCAAAGCGTTATCTATCCAATAAGCCCCGCAGCATTGATCACTGTGCATGAAAGTGCATCGAGATTCAGTACGTGCATTAACGAGTTGATGCATGAACTCATGCATGACTACCGCAACTGCTCCTCGATCGTCCGCGTCAGCGGCGACTCGACGTCACCGGTGTGCTTCGTTTGCACGGGCTCGATCAGGACGATCCAGCATTCGTCGTCGGCGACCGGATTGTGCCGCTTGCCGCGCGGCACCACGTGCATCGAACCGGCGGGCAGATCGACGACACGACCGCCTTCATATTCGATCCTGAGGTGGCCCCGCACGACGAAGAACAGCTCGTCTTCGTTCGCATGGTCATGCCAGACGAGTTGTCCGCGTACTTTTGCAACCTTCACATATTGATCGTTGATCTGTGCAACGACTTTTGGCGACCAGTATTCCGACACGTCGCCGAATGCGGCTTCGAGGTCGAATGATTCGGCAAACGAATTAACAAACACGGTTATCTCCAGGTAGGGATGATCGACACGGCCAACAGCGCACCCATTGCGAGGTTGAAAATGCGCCAGTGGCGCGGCGTTCGAAAGAGCCCCGCGAGCAGCACCCCGAGCGCGCACCACAGCGCGAGCGAGGCGCACGCGGCCAGGCCGAACGATGCGCCAAGCAGCATCGCAAGCCGGTTCGGACTGCTCGAAAGCAGCGCAAACGACGCCGCGGCAGCAACCGTCATCGCCCAGCTTTTCGGATTGAGCCACAACAGCAGGATGCCGTTGACCAGGGTGACCGGCCGCGCTGGGCCATTGCCCGCGTTCGGCGGCCCGCTCCGGGCGATACGCCACGCGAGCCACAGCAGATACGCGGAACCCAGCGCCTTCACGACGGATTGCAGTGCAGGCATGGCGAGCAGCAGCCCGCCCAGGCCGAGCGCGGCAACGGCAGCGAGCAACGCGAGGCCCATGGCGATACCGAGCATCAGCGGAATCGAGCGCGCAAAGCCGAAGCGGGCCCCCGACGCGGTGGCCAGCGTGGTTGCCCCGCCGGGCGTCACGGTCGCAACTGCGACGAACAGAAAAAGCGGAAAGATGGACGAAGTCATCGCTGCGCATTCGAGTGATCAACTCTTGCACTGTACGGAACGCTGACGCATCATGAAACTCAATAATGTTGATGCAACTCATTAAGAGCTCTAATGCGTCCATGACTCGAAACTTCGACCTCGATCTGATCCGTACCTTCGTCACCGTTGCCGATTGCGGCAGCATGACCGTCGCCGCGAATCAACTGCACATGAC
>DATAQT010000199.1:0-11327 GCA_036264535.1 Paraburkholderia sp.
TCGTCAACAGGTTTTTATCACTCGCTTAACCTGCCCACGCCGCTGAAACCCTCGCCATCAAAGGCTTCCCGCTTCCCCGTGCCCCAGCGTCCGGAGCACGAAAGAGCGAGATTCTAGTCGCCGGCATCGGGACTTGCAAGCGATATTTTGACAAGCGTATTAACGGTGCTTGAAAACCGGCTTGCGCTTCTCCACGAACGCGGCCATGCCCTCTTTCTGATCCTCGGTGGCGAAGAGCGAATGGAACAGGCGGCGCTCGAAATGCACCCCCTCCGCGAGCGTCGTTTCATAGGCACGGTTGACCGACTCCTTGACCATCATCACCGCAGGCAGCGGGAACTCGGCAATGCTGGCGGCCGCGGCGAGCGCTTCGTCAAGCAGCGATGCCGCCGGGATCACGCGTGAAACCAGTCCGGCGCGCTCTGCCTCGACAGCATCCATGAAGCGGGCTGTCAAACAAAGGTCCATCGCCTTCGCTTTTGACACCGCGCGCGGCAACCGCTGCGTGCCACCCGCGCCCGGCATGATGCCGAGCTTGATTTCCGGTTGACCGAACTTCGCCGTGTCGGCGGCGAAAATGATGTCGCACATCATCGCCAGTTCGCAACCGCCGCCGAGCGCGAAGCCCGCCACCGCGGCGATGATCGGCTTGCGGACGGAGCGAACAGTTTCCCAGTTGCGCGTGATGTAGTCGCCCTTGTAGACATCCATATAGGTGTAGGACGCCATCATGCCGATGTCCGCGCCGGCCGCGAAAGCTTTCTCGCTGCCCGTCACGACGATTGCGCCAATCGCCTCGTCGGCGTCGAACTCGCGCAGCGCGGCGCCCAGCTCGTCCATCAGCGCGTCGTTCAGCGCATTCAGAGCCTTCGGACGATTCAGCGTGATCAGTCCGACCCGCCCCCGCGTCTCCACCAGAATGTTTTCGTAAACCATGCCACCTCCATAAGGGTTAATCGCACGCGAAAAACGCTTCGCGCATCACTCGTAGTGATGCTACCATTCACCAACCAACCGGTCGGTCAATTATTCGACAGGCTTTTCCCAACGTTCAGCCAAGCCCCTCTTTGCCATGACACATCCGCTATTCACCCAGCACGAAGACACGCTGCACAAAGCGCTCGCCGCGCTCGAGACGCGCGGCTACTGGAGCCCGTTCGTCGAGATGCCCAGCCCGAAAGTGTACGGGGAAACAGCCAACGCGGACGGCGAAGCCGCGTTCAAGACGCTTCTCGACAAGACGTTCGACCTGGACCAACCGTCGACCGGAGAAACTGTAGGCGCGGAAGTCTCGCCGTTCGGTTTCCCGCTTGGCGTGCGTTACCCGAAAGCCGACCCGAACGCGCTCATCGCCGCGTCCGCCGCGGCGCAGCGCGATTGGCGCGCGGCCGGCCCGAGGGCATGGATCGGCGTGAGCCTCGAAATCCTGGCGCGCCTGAATCGCGCTAGCTTCGAGATCGGCTACAGCGTGATGCACACGACGGGTCAGGCGTTCATGATGGCTTTCCAGGCCGGCGGCCCGCACGCGCAGGATCGCGCGCTCGAAGCGGTCGCGTACGCCTGGGACCAGTTGCGCCGCATTCCCGCCGACGCGCATTGGGAAAAGCCGCAAGGCAAAAACCCGCCGCTCGCGATGCGCAAGCGCTATACCGTCGCGCCGCGCGGCATCGGCCTCGTGCTCGGTTGCTGCACATTCCCGACGTGGAACGGCTATCCAGGCCTGTTCGCCGATCTGGCTACCGGCAACACGGTCATCGTCAAGCCGCATCCGGGCGCAATCCTGCCGCTCGCGCTGACCGTGCGCATCGCGCGTGACGTGTTGCGCGATGCGGGCTTCGATCCGAACGTCGTCACGCTGCTCGCCACCGAACCGAACGACGGCGCCCTCGTCCAGCAACTGGCCCAGCGCCCCGAGATCAAGCTGATCGACTTCACGGGCAGCACCCAGAACGGCACATGGCTCGAACGCAACGCGCACCAGGCGCAGGTCTACACCGAAAAGGCCGGCGTCAACCAGATCGTGATCGACTCGGTCGCGGACATTAAGGCGGCCGCCCGCAACATCGCATTCTCGCTGGCGCTGTACTCGGGCCAGATGTGCACCGCGCCGCAAAACATCTACGTGCCGCGCGACGGCATTCGCACGGCAGACGGCGCGCTCAGCTTCGACGATGTCGCCCGTGCGCTTGCCGGCGCGGTGCAAAAGCTCGTCGCCGATCCGGCCCGCGCCGTCGAACTGCTCGGCGCGATCCAGAACGAAGGTGTCGTACAGCGCATCGACGAAGCCGCCGGTCTCGGCCGCGTTCTCGTCGCGAGCCAGACGCTCGAACATCCGGTCTTTCCGGGCGCGCGCGTACGCACGCCGCTCGTATTGCAACTCGACGCGGCGACCGATCGTGCCCAGTTCACCAAAGAATGGTTTGGGCCAATCTCGTTCGTCATCGCGACGGACTCGACCGCGCAGTCACTCGACCTCGCGGGCGAAATTGCCGCCGAGCACGGCGCGCTGACGCTGTCGGTCTACAGCACGGACGACGCCGTCCTCGACGCCGCGCACGAAGCATCGATTCGCGGCGGCGTCGCGCTGTCGATCAATCTGACCGGTGGGGTGTTCGTCAACCAGTCCGCGGCTTTCTCGGACTTTCACGGCACGGGCGCCAACCCGGCCGCCAATGCCGCGCTGGCCGATGCCGCTTTCGTCGCCAACCGCTTCCGCGTCATTCAGAGCCGCGTTCATGTTGAACCGGAAACGGCGCCGGCGGTAGCCGGCTGAATGGCATAGGACATAGTGTCGGCACAACGCACGATTTCGTCCTATGCCTTTCGGCGGATGGACCAGATCGTGCGCTCTCACTAACATCAAACATCGGATCGGTCTCTCGCGCCGACGTTAGTCGAGCAGCCGTGCCTATCGGTCAACGAGACTTTGAGGAGACACCCCATGTCATATGAAGCGATCCGGCTGGACATCGACTCATCGAGCCACGTCGCCACTATCACGCTGAACCGCCCGGACAAGCTCAACAGCTTCACGCGCGCGATGCATCAGGAACTCGGCGCCGCGCTCGATCAGGTCGAAACGTCCGGCGCCCGTGCGCTCGTGCTCACCGGCGCGGGTCGTGGCTTCTGTGCCGGCCAGGACCTCGCCGACCTCGATTTCACGCCCGGCGCCATGACCGACCTCGGCGGCCTGATCGACGAATACTTCAATCCGTTGATCCGTCGTCTGCAGGCGCTGCCGCTTCCGGTGATCGCGGCGGTCAACGGCACGGCCGCCGGCGCGGGCGCCAATCTCGCGTTGGCCTGCGACCTCGTCCTCGCAGCTCGCTCCGCTAGCTTCATCCAGGCGTTCGTGAAGATCGGCCTCGTGCCGGATTCGGGTGGCACGTGGTTCCTGCCGCAGCGCGTCGGCATGGCACGCGCGCTCGGGCTCGCGATCGCAGGCGACAAGCTCAGCGCCGACAAAGCCGAAAGTTGGGGCTTGATCTGGCAAGTGCTCGACGACGCCGAACTCGCACCGGCCGCGGCGAAACTCGCGACCCAGCTCGCCCAGCAACCGACGCGCGCGATCGCCGCGATCAAGCAGGCGATGCGCGCCGGCGCGACGCAAACGCTCGATCAGCAGCTCGATCTCGAGCGTGATCTGCAGCGCGAACTCGGCGCCTCGCACGATTACGCGGAGGGCGTTCAGGCATTTATAGAAAAGCGCGCGCCGCGCTTCGAGGGGCGTTGAGATGTCCACGCAAACCACCCGCCCAGACCAGATGACGCCTGACGAACTCGCCCGCGCGACAGCCGCCGCGATGTACGAAGACGATGCCTGCAGCCGCGTGCTCGGGATCGAGATTCTCGAAGTGCGTCCCGGCTATGCGCGGCTGCGCATGGCAGTGCGCGACGACTTCCTGAACGGCCATCAGATCTGCCACGGCGGCCTGATCTTCACGCTCGCCGATTCGACCTTCGCGTTCGCCTGCAACACCTACAACATCAATACGGTCGCAGCCGGCTGCTCGATCGAGTTTCTGCGCCCGGTCCACGGCGGCGACGTATTGAGCGCCGAAGCGGTCGAGCAGACATTGAGCGGGCGCACCGGCATCTACGATATCCGCGTGACGAATCGCGCAGGTGAAACCGTCGCGATGTTTCGCGGCAAGTCGGCGCAAATCAAGGGCAACCTGATTCCCAACGGCGACTAACAGTTAGCGGCGGCCAGAGCGCCCGCACGGACGACCGTCCGCGTGCTTTTCTGGCGCCAACGCATCACATATCAGACTCAGATACTGAGGCAGCAAGGAGACATTCGATGAGCACCGCCCTTCCGCTCGATCCCATCGAGACCGCCAGCCGCGACGAGCTCGCCGCGCTTCAACTTGAACGGCTCAAATGGTCGCTGAACCATGCGTACGAAAATTCGCCGGTGTATCGGCGCAAGTTCGACGAAGCCGGCGTTCATCCGGGCGATGTCAAGTCGCTCGCGGACCTCGCACGCTTTCCGTTTACGACGAAGAAGGATTTGCGCGACAACTATCCGTTCGGGATGTTCGCCGTGCCGCAGGAGCAGATTTCGCGAATCCACGCGTCGTCCGGGACGACCGGCAAGCCGACTGTCGTCGGCTACACGGCGCGCGACATCGACACGTGGGCGAATCTCGTCGCGCGTTCGGTGCGCGCCGCCGGCGCGAAGCGCGGTGACAAGGTGCACATAAGCTACGGCTACGGCCTCTTCACGGGCGGCCTCGGCGCGCATTACGGCGCCGAGCGCGCGGGGCTTACCGTGATTCCGTTCGGCGGTGGCCAGACCGAAAAACAGGTGCAACTGATCCAGGATTTCCGGCCGGACATCATCATGGTGACGCCGAGCTACATGCTGTCGATCGCCGACGAACTCGAACGCCAGGGCATCGATCCGGCCAGCTGCTCATTGCGCATCGGCATCTTCGGCGCTGAACCGTGGACCAACGACATGCGCGAGGCGATCGAAAAGCGCATGGGCATCGACGCGGTCGACATTTACGGCCTCTCTGAAGTAATGGGCCCGGGCGTCGCCTCGGAGTGCGTCGAAACCAAAGACGGCCCGACGATCTGGGAAGACCATTTCTATCCTGAGATCATCAACCCCGAAACGGGCGAGGTGCTGCCCGATGGCGAACTCGGCGAGCTCGTGTTCACGTCGCTGACGAAAGAAGCGCTGCCGATCGTCCGCTACCGCACGCGCGATCTCACGCGTCTGCTGCCGGGCAGCGCCCGCACGATGCGGCGCATGGAAAAGATCACGGGCCGCTCGGACGACATGATGATCGTACGCGGCGTCAACGTGTTCCCGACTCAGATCGAAGAACTGCTGCTCAAGCAGCACGTGCTCGCGCCGCACTATCAGATCGTCCTGACGAAGGAAGGACCGCTCGACGTATTGACGCTGAACGTCGAACCGTGCCCCGAAAGCGCGCCGGATGCGTCCGCGATAACCACGGCGAAAAACGCGCTGGCTTATGACATCAAGGCGCTGATCGGCGTAAGCGCGGTGGTGAACGTGCTGGGAGTGAATGGAATCGAGCGCTCGGTGGGCAAGGCGCGGCGCGTGGTGGACAAGCGCAAACCGGGGCTCTGATTCGGGGGACGGCCAAACCGGCGACGGGCAGCCGGCACCGTCAGAGCCCGACAAAAAACGGCGTCACGCACGGATCCTGTTCCGACGTGACGCCGCATCCAACGACATCTATCAACTGCTTCGCCACGGCGTCAAACCTGCTTGCGAAAGCCGCTGTAACCGAAACGGCAGTCACGCTTTCGACTCCTCCCCACCGGCTCACGAATTCGGCAGCAGCAACCACATCCGGCCGCCCTGCTTCATCTTGCCGGCCAGATCGCCGGCATCGTCGCCGAGGCCCCAGAAGTAATCGGCGCGCACACCGCCCTTGATCGCGGTACCTGTATCCTGGGCGAACACGAGGCGATTCATCGGCGAGTTCGTCAGCGGTCGCGTGGTCTGCAGGAACACCGGCGTGCCGAGCGGAATCGAGCTTGGGTCGACCGCGATCGAGCGCTCCGGCGTCAGCGGCACGCCGAGCGCGCCGATCGGACCGTCCGCGCCGCCGTTCGGCGTGCTTTCGGCCGACGGCATCTCGCGGAAAAACACAAAGCGCGGATTGGTATCGAGCAGGCCATCGACGCGCGTCGGATTCGCGCGCGCCCATGCCTTGATGCCTTGCATTGTCGCTTGCGACGGTGTGATCTCGCCATGATCGAGCAGCCAACGCCCGATCGACTTGTACGGCTGATTGTTGGTTCCGCCAAAGCCGACGCGCATCACGCTGCCGTCTTCCATCACGATGCGCCCGGACCCCTGCACCTGCAGGAAGAACGCTTCGATTGGATCGTCGACCCAGACGAGCTCGTTGCCGCTGAGCGCGCCCGAGCGCTCGAGCTGCGCGCGCGCCGGCAATGGCGCCCCCGCGCGATAGCCGGCGGGCCAGCGGTACAGCGCGGTCTGATACACGCCGTGCGGTGTGCGCGAACCGCGCAGTAGAGGCTCGTAGTAACCGGTGACCAGACCGTCGAGTGTGCCGTCGGTATTCGCGAGCTGGAACGGCGTGAAGTAGGCTTCGAAGAACGCACGCGCGCTGGTCACGTCGAGATCGTCGATTTGTGCGGCCGCCGCGCATGCACGCGACCAGTTCGGCTGACGCGCGAGCCTCACGCAGTTTTGCCGCAACGCGGCCGTCGCGCCAATCAGCGAGTCGTCCTGCCAGCCCGGCACCTGCTGCCATGCAACCGCGGTCAGGCGTGTCGAAGCAATCTGGCCGGGGATGATCGCCGCGCCGGTCGGCGGTGAAGGCCGGATCGCGCCGCCGCCCCCACAGGACGCGAGCAACACCGCAACCGACAACGCACCGAGCCATGCGCCGGCCCGGCGGACAAAACGCATACAATGTTCGTTCTTGATGGAAACCGCCATGTCTGATCTGTTCGACGAATACCCGATGCTCATCTTCGCGCTGGAAGCGCTGGTCGCGCTGTTCCTGCTCGTCTTTATCGTTGTGTGGACGTCGTCCGGCAAGAAAAAAGCGACGCGCGCCAAAGCGGTGGAACAGTCCCAACAGCCAAAGTCGCGGTAACGCTGGCCGGCGAGCCGCGCACAGAACTGCGCGCCATGCCCCGCATCAAGCGCTCCACCGATCGCTCATCCAACCTCCCGCCCAACGACTCGCCGCGCCGCGCGCGCATCTCAAGTCATTAAAGACCGCGCAACGCAGCGCCGGTTCAATGCAACGTCCGCGGCATGCGCAACACGAACTCCGGCACCGGCGCCTCGAAGCGCTCGCCGTCTTCGGCCACGCAGAAGTAATCGCCGCGCATCGTGCCGACCGGCGTCGCAATCACTGCCCAACTCGTGTATTCGAAATGCTCGCCCGGTTTGAGCAGCGGCTGATGACCGACCACACCCAGCCCTTTGACTTCCTGCACGGTGTTGTCGCTGTCGGCGATGATCCAGTGACGCGCAATCAACTGCGCGGGCACCTGCCCGGTGTTGCGGATGGTCAGCGTGTAGGCAAAGGCGTACTGACGACGCTCCGGGTCCGATTCTTCGGGCAGGTACTGCACTTGCGCCGAGACGCTGAATTCGTACTGGCTCATCCTGATTCCGGTCTGATCAAACGGGCTGTGAAAAATCGTGAAAGGCCCGAACGCCGATGGTCTGCGGGTGCAGCGGCGATGCGGCGCTCATGGAGTGGCATTCTGCTTGATGCGCGGCATGGCCGCAACCGGATACCCCTTTCGGCCAGGAGTGTCTAAGACGGTGGGACATGGCTGCCTTGCCGCGCCGCGTCTCCAGGCCGTATATTGCGCTGGCTCTTTGCGCAGGCTCGTTGCGCCGTTTCATCGCGTGATTCCGCCACGCGAGCCGCCGACCGCGCCTCGGTCCGCACACGCAAAAACGGTAAAATGACGCTTTCCCGCTTGCATCCGGCCCCTGTCATGACGCAATTTCGCATCGCCCCCAGCATTCTCTCCGCCGATTTCGCCCGTCTGGGCGAAGAGGTCCGCAATGTCGTCGCCGCCGGCGCCGACTGGATCCACTTCGACGTGATGGACAACCACTACGTGCCGAACCTGACCATCGGCCCGCTCGTTTGCGAAGCGATCCGCCCGCACGTGGACGTGCCGATCGACGTGCACCTGATGGTGCGCCCCGTCGACCGCATCGTGCCGGATTTCGCGAAAGCCGGCGCGAACGTGATCAGCTTTCACCCGGAAGCGTCGGATCACATCGACCGCACGCTGTCGCTGATCCGCGACCACGGCTGCAAGGCCGGCCTCGTGTTCAATCCGGCGACGTCGCTGAACTATCTCGATCACGTGATGGACAAAGTCGACCTCGTGCTGATCATGTCGGTGAACCCGGGCTTCGGCGGCCAGTCGTTCATCCCCGAGGCGCTCAACAAGCTGCGCGAAGCGCGTAAGCGCATCGACGCGTACAACGAGCGCACCGGCCGCGACATCCATCTCGAAGTGGACGGCGGCGTGAAGGTCGACAACATCGCGGAAATCGCGGCGGCCGGCGCGGACACGTTCGTGGCCGGCTCGGCGATCTTCGGCCAGCCCGATCACAAGGTCGTGATCGACAAGATGCGCGCCGCCCTCGCCACCGTCCAGCGCTGATCCGACGATGACCGCTCCGTACCCCGCCCCGACCTTCACCGGTCCGCGCCTCGACGCCGCGATCATCGACCTCGACGGCACGATGATCGACACCGCCGACGACTTCACCGCCGGCCTGAACGGCATGCTCGCGCAACTCGACGCGGAAGAAACGACGCGCGAGGAAGTGGTCGGCTATGTCGGCAAGGGCTCGGAGCATCTGATCCGCAGCGTGCTCGCGCCGCGCTTCGAAACCGGGCATGCGCAAGAGCGCTTCGACGAAGCGCTCGCGATCTATCAGGCCGAGTACGCGAAGATAAACGGCGTGCACACGCGGCTTTATCCGGACGTCGAAGCAGGTCTGCGCGCGTTGCGCGACGCGGGCCTGAAGCTCGCCTGCGTGACCAACAAGCCGCACCGCTTCGCGCTCGAGCTGCTGCAGCAGTACGGACTCGCGCAATTTTTCGGCGTCGTGCTCGGCGGTGACAGTCTCGCGAAGAAGAAGCCCGACCCGCTGCCGATGCTGACCGCGGCCGCGCAACTCGGCGTCGAGCCGCGCGCTACGGTCGCGATCGGCGACTCGGAAAACGACGCCCTGGCGGCCCGTGCGGCCGGCATGGCCACGCTGACCGTGCCCTACGGCTACAACCACGGCCAACCTATACAAACGATAAAATCCGATGGTATAGTTGCCTCGCTGCTCGACGCCGCCAGGGCGATCGCGGCGCACCAACCTACGACTTAACAGTCCTTCATCCTCATGTTTCTGAATAAAAAACGGAGTCTGATTAGCATCGACCGGGGAGCCTGGCCCTGGCGTCGCTGGTCGCGCTAACCTCGCCTGAGGTACGCTGAAGCTCGTCTTCGGCAACCGTTTTTTACTTCGCTGCGCTCACGCGCTTTTTCCATCGTTCTGTATTTGCGCTGCTGCATCGGCCGATTGGGTTTGCGCGTACTCGCAAAGTACCGCTGCGCACCCGCACCGCTCGCACGCGCCGATGGAAGACCCGCGCCGGTCGGTATCATCGTGTCGAGAACGTCGACCCGCGCCCTGACCGGAGGCGCCTAGCCCCGCTTTGCCCGACGCTTGCAGCCGCCGGACCACCGTACAGGATCGGATCATGACCGAACTCGAATTCCAGTCCCTCGCCAACGAGGGTTTCAATCGCATCCCGCTGATCGCAGAAGCGCTCGCCGACCTCGAAACGCCGCTGTCGCTGTATCTGAAGCTCGCGCAGACCGAGCGCAACGGCGCGAACTCGTTCCTGCTGGAGTCGGTGGTGGGCGGCGAACGCTTCGGGCGTTATTCGTTCATCGGCCTGCCGGCGCGCACTCTCGTGCGCACGCGCAACGGCGTGTCGGAAGTGGTGCGCGACGGCAAGGTCGTCGAAACGCACGACGGCGATCCGCTCGCGTTCATCCAGCAGTTCCAGGCTCGCTTCAAGGTCGCGCAACGTCCGGGGCTGCCGCGCTTCACGGGCGGTCTCGCCGGCTACTTCGGCTATGACGCGGTGCGCTACATCGAGAAGAAGCTCGCGCACAGCGCGCCGAAGGACGATCTGAACCTGCCCGACATCCAGTTGCTGCTGACCGAGGAAGTCGCCGTCATCGACAACCTCGCGGGCAAGCTCTATCTGGTGGTCTACGCGGACCCGACCCAGGCCGAGGCCTACACGAAAGCGAAGCATCGTTTGCGGGAACTGCGCCAGCGCCTGCGCGTCACTGTCGAGCCGCCGGTCGTGTCGTCCAGCGTGCGCACTGAGATCTACCGCGAATTCGCGAAAGACGATTACCTGGCCGCGGTGCGCAAGGCGAAGGAATACATCGCCGCGGGCGAGCTGATGCAGGTGCAGGTCGGCCAGCGCCTGACCAAGCCGTACCGCGACAATCCGCTGTCGCTGTATCGCGCGCTGCGCTCGCTGAATCCGTCGCCGTACATGTACTACTACAACTTCGGCGACTTCCATGTGGTCGGCGCATCGCCGGAAATTCTGGTGCGTCAGGAAAAGCGCGGCGAGGACCGCCTCGTCACGATCCGCCCGCTTGCCGGCACGCGGCCGCGCGGCAACACGCCCGAGCGCGACGCCGCGCTCGCGACCGAGCTGCTGAACGACCCGAAGGAAATCGCCGAGCACGTGATGCTGATCGACCTCGCGCGTAACGACGTCGGCCGCATCGCGCAGATCGGTTCGGTCGTCGTGACCGACAAGATGGTGATCGAGAAGTACTCGCACGTGCAGCACATCGTCAGCTCGGTCGAGGGCAAGCTCAAAGCCGATATGACCAATTTCGACGTGCTGCGCGCCACCTTTCCGGCCGGCACACTCTCGGGCGCGCCGAAGGTCCGCGCCATGGAGCTGATCGACGAGCTCGAACCCGTCAAGCGCGGCCTCTACGGCGGGGCGGTCGGTTATCTGTCGTTCACCGGCGAGATGGACCTGGCCATCACGATCCGCACCGGCGTGATCGCGAACGGCAATCTCTATGTGCAGGCGGCCGCGGGCGTGGTCGCCGATTCGGTGCCGGAATCCGAATGGCAAGAGACCGAGAACAAGGCACGCGCGGTGATGCGCGCCGCCGAGCAGGTCCAGGACGGCCTCGATAGCGACTTCTGACCGGAGACACACCATGCTGCTCATGATCGACAACTACGACTCGTTCACCTACAACCTGGTGCAGTACTTCGG
>DATAQT010000261.1:0-21912 GCA_036264535.1 Paraburkholderia sp.
GGCCTCTCGGACCGCCAGGCCGAAGACATCCTCGAAATCCGGCTGCGTCAGTTGGCACGCCTCGAGAAGATCAAGATCGAGAAGGAACTGGCCGAGCTGCGCGAAGAGAAGGCCAGGCTTGAAGAGCTGCTCAGCAGCGAATCGGCCATGAAGCGGCTGCTCATCAAGGAAATCGAAGGTGACGCGAAGCAGTATGGCGACGAGCGCCGCACGCTGATCCAGCAGGAAAAGCGCGCCACCTTCGAAGCACGCGTGGTCGACGAACCGGTCACCGTGGTCGTGTCGCAGAAGGGCTGGGTGCGCGCACTGAAGGGCCATGGGCTCGATCCGGCCGGCTTCGCCTTCAAGGCCGGTGACGGCCTCTATGCGGCGTTCCAGTGCCGCACGCCCGACACGCTGATCGCGTGGGGCAGCAACGGGCGTGTCTATTCCGTCGCGGTGGCGCAACTGCCCGGCGGACGCGGCGATGGCGTGCCGGTCACGTCGCTGATCGAACTCGAATCGGGTAGTCACCTGATGCACTACTACGCGGCGACGGCGGAACAGGCGCTGCTGCTCGCGTCGAGCAACGGCTTCGGCTTTATCGCGAAGGTCGGGGACATGGTGAGCCGAGTGAAGGCCGGCAAGTCGTTCATGACGATCGATGCCGGCGCTGCGCCGCTCGCGCCGATGCCGATGCTGCCGGATGCGGTGCAGGTCGCGTGTCTGTCGTCGAGCGGGCGTCTGCTCGTGTTCGGCCTCGACGAGATGAAGACGCTGTCGGGCGGTGGCCGCGGTGTCACGCTGATGGCACTCGACGACAACGAAGCGCTCGTGCAGGCGCTCGCGATCAACAAGGCCGGCGTGATGCTGATCGGCACGCGCCGCGGCGGTCGCCTCGACGAGGAGAAACTTGCTGGCGCCGAGCTTGCTACGCATGTCGGCAAACGTGCGCGCAAGGGACGCACGCCCGACAGCAAGATGAAGCTCGACGGCATGCGTCCGGTGCTGCCGGCATAGTGGAGTCTGTTTAACGAAGTTTGACGCTGTAAAACCACGGGCGCCTGCTAGCATGCGGAGCGCTTGCGGTTTGTCGCAAAAAAGTCCGCCGCGCGAAGGGTGTGGAACGCAAACGGGGAGCGGCGGCGTCGCGGCCAGATGAAGGTGCCGCGATCACAACAACAAAATACGGCGCAATAGCCGTCGATACCCGGAACTGCCCGCATCACGCATGGTCGAATGCGCTCAGTTGCTGCTGAATGGGATTCAGTGTCCTAAACGGTGTGGCGTCGTCGGGAGAGGAAAACTATATGAACAAGGCTATCGAGGTCGCACTTTTTCTGCATCTGCTTGGGGTGGCGGTGTGGGTCGGCGGTATGGTGTTCGCGCATTTCTGCCTGCGCCCGGCGCTCGGCGATCTGTCGCCGCAACTGCGTCTACCGCTATGGGAGTCGGTGTTCGGACGCTTCTTCAACTGGGTCGGCGTGTCGGTGCTCGTGATCCTGATCAGCGGCGGCTTCCTGCTGACGCAGTTCGGCGGGGCTCACGCGATCTGGCCGCTGCACGCGATGGCCGGCCTCGGCATCGTAATGATGCTGATCTTCGGGCACATCCGCTTCGCCGTGTATCCACGCATTCGCCGCGCGGTGCAGGCGCAGAAGTGGCCCGATGGCGCGCAGGCGGTCGGCACGGTTCGCCGTCTCGTGCTGATCAATCTCGTACTGGGCGTCGTAACGATCGGTGTCGCGGTGCTGTCGCGCGGGTTCTGATCGCGAGGGTCGTCAACGGCGCGCGTCCATAGCGTGGCGCGCAACGCGTCACATCGCGGCGCCGTACGCGAGCCATAAACCGCATGCCGCCGCCACCGTCCCATACACGGCATACACCGGCACCTTCAGCTTCGCGAAGCACAGCGCGGAGAACGTCGCGGTCAGCAGATAGATCGGCTCCAGCGGTACATGCACGGCAATGCGCAGTACCGCGACCGCGAGAAACGCGGTCGTGACCGCGCGCAGAATCCTCATGCCGTGCTCGAAGCGCGGGTTCGCCTTCAACTGATGCAGATGCCGCTGCGCCAGCACGACGAGGCAGCCCGACGGCACGAACAGCGCGAGCGTCGCGATCAGCGCGCCCAACCAGCCATCGACGAGATAACCGAAGAACGGCACCACGTTCAGCAAGGGTCCCGGCGACAACGGCGACAGCGAAAACGCGAGCGTGAAGTCGTTATCGGATACCCCGACCGCCGGCGTGACGAACAGCGTCTTCAGCACCGGCAACGCCGAGAAGCCACCGCCGAACATTGTCATGCCGGCACCCGCGAGGCGCGGCCACAGCAGCGCGAGTTCATAGCGATGCGGGAGCGGCAGCGCGAACAGCACGAGCAGCAGGCTGAGCGCGGCGAGCAGCCGATAGTCGCCGCGCTCGAGCGACACGGCGAGATGCGAATCGCGCTCCGGGCTCGCAAACCAGCCGGTGCCGAAGGCCGCGCCGAGCATCACCACATAGGCCGCGGCGCTGTGCGCATAGAACAGCGCGATGCTGCCGAGCAACGCCGCCATCCATTCGAGCTTGCCGCGCACGAGCGCGCGCGTCTGCTTGTACCAGGTGACCGCGATCAGCGTCGCGAGCACCACGCTGAAGTGATGCATAAGCGTTTGCGACGCGATCGTGTGCACGATCGGCGTGCGGTAGAAGATCGCAAACAGCGTCATCAGCGTGAAGAAGGGCAGCACGCCCGCCACACCGGCCACCCATGCGCCCGCGCGTCCGCGCAGCGCGTGCCCCAGTTGCACGGCGACGTTGCAGCCGACGGGTCCCGGCACCATCCACGCGAGCGCGATCAGATCCGAGAACGCCACGCGCGAAAGCCGTCCCTCTCGTTCGACGTAGTGATGCTCGAGCTGCGCCATCAACGCGAGGCCACCCCACGACAGCGCCGACAGGCCGAACACGACCCGGAACAGCGTCCATAGCGGCTCCCGTTGCCCACGGCGGGCAGCCTCCTCGCTCGTGATGGTCTGCATCGGCGCTGCGGGGCCCGCCGTACGGGCTCCCATCCTTTAATTGTTGGTGCTGGATACGCTGTGCGCGCTGTCGGTTTCGTGCGCGGCGCGGCGGGCGCCGACGTTGTTCGCGCCGCATACCCCGAAGCGCTCGAGCAGCGCGGGGATCGCCTCCACCGGCACTGGGCGCGAGAACAGGAAGCCCTGTGCCTCGATATGGCCGAGCGCGGCCAGCCACGCAATCTGCTCTTCGGTTTCGGTGCCCTCGACCACCACCGTGAGCCCGAGCGAGCGCGCGAGATTGACGATCGCCGTGACCATCACGCAGACGCTGCGATCCCCCGGAATCGCCTGGACGAACGAGCGGTCCACCTTCAGCGTATCGACCGCGAAGCGGTTCAGATAGGACAGCGATGAATAGCCGGTGCCGAAATCGTCGAGCGCGATGCGTACGCCAAGACGCTTCAACGCGAAGATTTTTTCGGAGACGACTTCCGGAAATTCCATCATCGTCGTCTCGGTGATTTCGAGCTCGAGGTGGCGCGCGGAGATGCCGGTTTCCTCGATCGCGCGTGAGATCGTTTCGAACAGGTCGCCGCGCCAGAACTGCACCGCCGAAATATTCACCGCGAGCGACAGCGTGTCGTAGCCCTGCTGCTGCCATTGCCCGAGTTGACGGCACGCAGTCTCGATCACGAAGTCGCCGATCGGCACGATCAGGCCGGTCGACTCGGCCACGGGAATGAATTCGCTGGCCGGGATCAGTCCGTGCTGCGGATGGTTCCAGCGCACGAGCGCTTCGAAGCCGGTGATGCAGCGACGCGTCAGATCGATCTTCGGCTGATACGCGAGGAACAGTTGCCCCTCGGTAAGCGCGACGCGCAGCTGCTGTTCCCACTTCATCAGATGGTCCGCGCGATGCGACAGATGCGGCGAGTAGAACTGGTAGCAGTTCTTGCCGGCGTCCTTCGCGCTGTACATCGCGAGGTCGGCTTTCTTCAGCAGGTCGATCTCGCTTTCGTTCGCGACCGAGTACAGCGCGATGCCAATGCTCGCATGCAGCACGAACGAACTGCCGCGCACATCGAACGGCTTCGAGAACGCTTCGCCGGCGGCTTCGGCGAGCGTGACCGCGCGCTTCTCGACGTCGTCGCCCTTGATCACGACGACGAACTCGTCGCCGCCGATACGGCTCAGCGAGCCGCCGTCGCCGACCGCCGCGGACAGGCGCGAGGCCGTCATCTGCAGCACGATGTCGCCGGCGTTGTGGCCGAGCGTGTCGTTGACGGTCTTGAAGTTGTCGAGATCGATAAAAAGAATCGCGAGGCGGCCGAGATTGAACGGCTGCCCGACCTCGTGGCGCAGCGCCTGCAGCGTCGCATAGCGATTGCGCAGGCCGGTCAGGAGATCGTATTCGACGAGATGCGTCATTTCGCGTTCGCGGCCGAGCAGTTTGCCGATCAGGCCGGTCGCGACCGCGAAGAAGCTCAGCATCGCGAGCGAAATGAAGCCCGCCATCAGCAGATAGACGTTGCGCGTGTGGTTGTAGTCGGCGAATTCTTCGGCCTGCGAAAGACCGACGAGCACGCCGAGCGGATAGCCGTCGATGTGCCGGTACGACACGATGCGCGTGACGTTGTCGATCGAATCGACGTAGGTGCCCGAGACGTGTTCCGAAGTCGGATACGTGCCGCTCGCGGTGAACGTGCCGCTCGTCCTGTTCGCGTTGCCGGTGCGCCGCGCGAGCACGGTCCCGCTATCCGAGATCACCGCGATCACGCCTTCGCGGCCGATCGCCGCGTTGTTGTAGAAGTCCGAAGTGAAATAGCTCGGGTCTTCGGAGACCACGACGACGCCCGCGAAAGAGCCGTCCGGATGATTCAGGCGCCGCGTCATCTGCAGCGTCCAGTGACCCGACACGCGGCCGAGCACCGGCTTGCTGATGTACAGCTGATCGTCGTTCTCGTGCTCGTGGACCTTGAAGTGCTCGCGGTCGGACAGGTCGATGTGAGCGGGGTTGAGTTCGGCGGTATTGGCGATCAGTCTGCCGTGCTCGTCGATCAGCGATACCTGCACGAGCGTTTCGCTCTGCACGACGCCTTTTTCGACGGTGCTCGCGAGATCGAAATGATTCGGTGTCTTTTCGAACTCGTATTTGACGAAGCGCGTGATCTGATCGACCTGGTGAATCGCCTTGATGGTGTGCTGCTCGAGCGCGGCAGAAAGAATGGCGGAAGACGCCATCGCTTCGCGGTAGGTCGCTTCCTTTTCCACCGACAGCCGCGCGAAGATCACGGTCCAGAGCAGGATCAGCACCAGAACGCCGAGCGCGGGAATGATCAGCAACGCGCGCCGGCGCGTGACCATTGGATCGCGGGGCGGCTTGGCTTCGAGCGGGTCGGAGAAGCGCGACTGAGTCATCGTGCGGCCCTTGGTGGGGTGCTGACCGCTTGCAAACGCACGGGCATCGACTGCGCGAAATAGATGAATGGCTGCATGGTGACCAAGGTGCCAAATCTGCTGCGCAGGAGGAGAGGGCGTGGCGCCGAGCCTGACCGTCCACAGGTCATGGGATACGGTTCGATATATACGTCTCGATATTACTGAATGCCACTGGATTAAGGAAGGGTCCGGGCTTGGGGTATACGCGGGCGCGCCGGGCGCCTCGCTCCGGCTCTATACGGAGCCGGCATGGCCGGTCTCGATGACGCAATCGATCGGTGTTTTCTCGAGTATTTCATCGGGTACGGCGTCCGTCATTGCGCGGTCTCTGGCAGGGCTCTTGCGATCCGACGCGCATGAATTCGGAGAACCAGGTATGTCGATGCAATCGCGCTGCGGCTTTTTGTGGTGTGAAGCGGCGACATGCGGCATCCCGGGGGCGCGGCTTGCGCGAGGCCGCAGTCCGCTTACGCAAGCCGGCACGTGCCGTCGACGATCGTCACCGAAGGGCCGCCGATCCAGATCTTGCCGCGTGCATCGTCGTAGTTGACCGACACATCGCCCGCGCGCCCGAGCACGGTGCCCTGACGCGCCGTATAACGCGTGCCGGGACGACGTTGCTGGAGGCTCAGGAGACCCGCGAGCGCGGCGTTGGCGCTGCCCGTCACCGGGTCTTCCCCGATGCCGAAGCCGCCGCCCGCCATCAGGCAACGAATCTCGAACGTCGCGGGGCCGTCTGCGTCGTGCGGACCATACACGGCGATGCCGTGCGTGTCGACCGAATGCGCGAGTTCGGCGAGCGCGGCCGCATCGGGTTCGAGCGCGAGGCAGGCGCGTGCCGAGTCGACGCGCACGACGAGCCACGGCGCGCCGTTGTCGACCGCGCACGGCGGCGCGCTGAAGTCGATCGACTGACTACGCAAAGCCGTAGACAGTGCGTCGTAACGGTGCTCGGCGAGCGGCGTCACGCGCGCGGGCGGGGCGGCGAACGCCCATGCGCCGTGCATGCTGTCGACGCCGTCGAGCGCTTCGAGTTCGACGAGACCCACCCCGCATTGCTGGATCAGCTTGCCGGCCTGCTTCGGCTGGTAGCCGCTTTCGCGCAGGGCGTGCGCGGTGCCGAGCGTCGGATGGCCCGCGAACGGCAATTCGCCGCCCGGCGTGAAGATGCGCACGCAATAGTCGGCGGCCGCGTCGGTCGGCTTCAGCAGAAAGGTGGTTTCGGACAGATTGGTCCAGCGCGCGATGGCCTGCATCTGCGCGGTATCGAGCGCGTCGGCGTCGAACACCACGGCAAGCGGATTGCCCTTGAACGGTGTCGACGTAAACACGTCGACCTGTTTGAAGCGAACGGTGTGAGCGGACATCGACAGTCCCCGGCGCAATGGACGTTGAAGGAGTTCGCGGATTCAATCCGCCTCTGCGCCGGCGAGCCACCGTCGCAGTCAAACAAAACGCGCCGCCGGTGCGTGACACCAGACGGCGCGTTTGATTCGCAATGCGGCGTGATCATGTACGAATGTCACGCGCTCCGGCCTGCATTGTCACATCGCTTCGAAGCTTATTCGACCTCGGCGATCAGCTCGATCTCGACGCACGCGCCGAGCGGAATCTGCGCGACGCCGAATGCCGAGCGCGCGTGCTTGCCGCGCTCGCCGAACACGTCGGCGATCAGCTCGGACGCGCCGTTCGTGACCAGATGCTGCTCGGTGAATTCGAGCGTCGAGTTGACGAGGCTCATCAGCTTGACGATGCGCGTGACACGGTTCAGGTCGCCGACGTGCGCATGCAGGGTGGCGAGCAGATCGATGGCGATCGAGCGCGCCGCTGCCTTGCCTTCGTCGGTGCCCAGCGTCGCGCCGAGCTTGCCGACCCACACCTTGCCGTCCTTCTTCGCGATGTGGCCCGACAGGTACACCGTGCTGCCGCTTTGCGCGCTCATCACATAGGCCGCTGCCGGCGCACCCGCCGCCGGCAGTTCGATGCCGAGTTCCTTGAGCTTGTCGTACACATTCGATTGAGCCATGTCGTGTCCTCGTTTCGGTGAGATTGCATGAATGCAGGCGGGGCGAAGTCCGCACGCAACACGCTTGCAAACTTCGCCCCGAGGTCAGTGCGGCTAACGCCGTTCAGATTTTCGCGCGCACGAGTGCCGCGAGACGCGCCACGCCTTCATCGATTTTAGCCGGTGGCACCGTGACGAACGACAGACGCAGTGTGTTGTGCTGCGCTTCGTCCGCGAAGAACGGTGCGCCCGGTACGAACGCGACGTTCTGCGCGACCGCTTCGTCGAGCAGCTTCATGCTGTCGATCTGCGCCGGCAGATTGACCCAGATGAACATGCCGCCTTCCGGACGGTTCCAGCTGACGCCTTCGGGCATATAGCGTTCGAGCGCGGCGAGCATCGCGTCGCACTGGTTGCGATACAGCTCGCGGATCGTCGGCACGTGCGTGTCGAGGAAGCCGTCCTTGATCACTTCGTGCACGATGCGCTGCGTGAAGCTCGGTGTGTGCAGGTCGGTGGCCTGCTTGGCCTGCACGAGTTTGAAGATCAGCTCCTCGGGCGCGATGATGAAGCCGACGCGCAGACCCGGCGCGAGCACCTTCGAGAACGAGCCCAGATAGACGATGTGATCGGGCGCCATCGACAGCATCGTCGGCAGCGGTTCGCCCGCGTAGTCGAGTGCGCCGTAGGGATCGTCCTCGATCACCGGGAACGGCGCGGTCTTCGCGAATCCGGCGAGCGCGCGGCGGCGCCCGACCGGCAGACGGCGCCCCGTCGGATTCTGGAAATTCGGCTGCGCGTACAGCAAACGCGCGCCTTTGGTCAGTTCCGGCGTCAGGCCTTCGGGGATCAGGCCCTGCGCGTCGGTCGGCACCTGCACGTAGTGCGGCTCGTACATCGAGAACGATTGCAGCGCGCCGAGGTAGGTCGGCGTTTCGACCAGCACCGGGCTATCCACGCAGACGAGCACCTTGCCTAGCAGGTCGAGCGCCTGTTGCGAGCCGGTCGTGATCAGCACCTGCGAGGCACGGATCTGTGCGCCGTCGGTCGAGTAGCGTTGCGCGACCCATTCGCGCAGCGGCAGATAGCCTTCGGTCGCGCTGTACTGCAGCGCCGCGGCGGGCGTGTCGCGCAGAATGCGGTCGGCCGCCTCGCGCATGCGCTCGGCCGGGAAGGTGGCCGGCGAGGGCAGGCCGCCGGCGAAGGAAATGACTTCGGGCCGTTCCGTGACCTTCAGGATCTCGCGGATCGCGGAGCTCGTGAGCTTGCGCGCGCGTTCGGACAATTGCCACGTCGGGGCTTTCAGGTCGCTTTGGTCCATGATCTCCTCTGCTGGTATTTCTGGAACCGGTCAAAATTTCAATTATCGCGCGACTCGGCAACGGTTGCCGCTGGGGGTGCCAAACCGCGCGCTGCTTATCTGAGGGTCCGCGGACCCTCGGGTGTTTCCAATTCGGCGACGAGCGCCGCGGCGCCGTCAGTCGGTTGCACGTCGAGCAGGTGCGCCGCGCCGAGCCAGCGCAGTTGCTCGCCAATCAGCTCCGCGCGCGGATGCACGGCTTTCAGGGCCTTTAGCGCGAGGTCTGTCTGCGCCAGCGACTGCGACGGATGACGCGTCGAGTCCCACTGGATCAGCGATGGCAGCACGCCGTCGCCGGCGCCTTGCCAGGCGGGGAACGACCCGTCGTCGGGGACGGTCAGGCCCCATGTGAAATCGCCGCGCGTCATCGGCACGACCGGCGCGATGCGCTGCGGATATTGCGCTTGCCACGTCGCGAGGTGCTTCGGCCGTTCGACGCGCGCGACCCAGTGCGACAGATACGGCCCGTTTTCGAGTCGCGCCTGTGTCGCCGGGTCGTCGAGCGCGAACAGGCGCGGGCGCGGGGCGGCGCCGTCGGCCGCGGCGTCGGCCCGCGGATCGATCGCGATCACTTCGAGATAGACGCCGCCCCACAGGCCCAGCAGGCGATTGTGGGTGCGCATCAGCGGATGCGCACCGCCGCCGGCCGGTGCGACGCCGAGCGTATCGGCGACGTACTGGACGCCTTCGTCCAACGTGCGCGCGGAGACTACCAGGTGATCGAGACTGAGCGATTGAGTTGTCAGGGCTGTCATGGCGGATCGACGGAAAACGCTGTTGTGCGCAAAGGCCGCGCGCGCGCCGCGTGTGAAGGCTGCGCTGCCGGGGCCGTAAGCATAACCGTTTGCCGGATCGGCGGGCCATGCGGATGGTTTTGCATTGCGCCACCCCCTTCGCTGAATCCCAATGTAACGGCCGAGACCTGCACAGTAACGGTACAATCGACGCGATACTGTTCGGTACAGTTGGAGCCCGTCATGTCCGTCCCGCTTGCCCAGATTCCCGCCCCGCACGACACCGCGTCGCTGACGCTGGTCGAACAGCTCGTCCAGTGGGCGCGGCGCCGCATCGAGGAGCGCGTGTTCCGCCCCGGCATGCGCATGCCGTCGATCCGCAAGCTCGCGCTCGACAAAGGCGTGTCGCGCTTCACGGTGGTCGAGGCGTACGAGCGCCTCGTCGCGCAGGGTTTTCTGGAGTCGCGGCGCGGTTCCGGCTTCTATGTGCGCGAGCGCCAGGGCGGCGCGGCGACGGTCACCGAACTGCGCCCGCGCGCCGAGACGCTGCCTGCGCCGGCCAATATCGACGTCATCTGGCTGTTGCGCAACATGCTGCACACCGGCGCGCGGCCCGAGCGCAGCCCCGGGCTCGGCTATCTGCCGGCGCGCTGGCTCGACGGCGATCTGATCACCAACGCGCTGCGCACGCTCGGACGGCAAAGCGGCATGCAGATGCTCGGCATCGGCACCGCGCAAGGCTTCCTGCCGCTGCGCCAGCAATTGCAGACGCGGCTCGAGGAGCTGGAGATCGGTGCGTCGCCCGAGCAGATCGTGATGGTCTCCGGCATCACGCAGGCGGTCGACCTCATTTCACGCATCTACGTGAAGCCGGGCGATGCGGTGATCGTCGGCGATCCGGCGTGGTTCCAGATGTTCGGCTGCTTCGCGTCGCAAGGAGCGCGGCTCGTCGGCATGCCGTACACGCCGGAGGGCCCCGATCTCGACGCGCTCGAAGCGCTGGTTCACGAGTGGCGGCCCAAAATGCTGGTGCTCAACTCGGTGCTGCAGAACCCGACCGGCACGTCGCTGACGGCCGCGCAGGCGTTCCGCATCCTGCGGCTTGCCGAGGCGTACGAATTCATCGTCGTCGAGGACGATATCTACGGCGACCTGTGCCCGCCCGGCTACCCGGGCACGCGGCTCGCGAGCCTCGATCAGCTGAAGCGCGTGATCTACCTCGGCAGCTTCTCGAAGACGCTCGCGCCGAATCTGCGTGTCGGGTTTATCGCCTGCGCGCCCGAGGTCGCGATGGTGGTCAGCAATCAGAAGATGCTGGTCGGCATGACGAGCCCCGAGTTGAACGAGCGCGTGATCTACAAGATCCTGACCGAGGGCCATTACCGGCGGCACGTCGAGCGCATCCGCGCGCGGCTCGACGGGGTGCGCGAGAAGGCCGTGCGAATGATCGAAAAGACCGGCATGCAGCTGTTCCTGACGCCGACGGCCGGCATGTTCCTGTGGGCCGACACCGGCGTCGACGCGGGCGCGCTCGCCGCAGCCGGACACGAAGCCGGCTTTCTGCTGACGCCCGGCGGACTGTTTTCGCCGCAGCAGTCGCCGAGCACATGGATGCGCTTCAATATCGCCAATTGCGGCGATCCCGAATTGCCGGCGTTTCTGAGCCGCTATATCGACGGCGTCGCGCGCCGCGCCTCTTGAAACCGGGCCGGCGCGTCCCCATTTGGGCGGACGATCGGCGCGGCAGGCCCGAAGCGCGTTTCGCCGCCGTCACCCCCCAATTCGCAACAGAGAGGAAGTCCGACCATGGCACAAGAAACCATGAGCTTTCAGGCAGAAGTTAAGCAACTTCTGCAACTGATGATCCATTCGCTGTACAGCAACAAGGAAATCTTTCTGCGCGAGCTGATCTCGAACGCGTCCGACGCGGCCGACAAGCTGCGCTTCGAGGCGATCGAAAACAGCGCGCTGTACGAGAGCGATCCGAATCTGCGGATTCGCGTGTCGTACGACAAAGCGGCGCGCACCGTCACGGTCGACGACAACGGCATCGGCATGAGCCGCGATGAAGCGATCGCGCACCTCGGCACGATCGCGCGTTCGGGCACGAAGGAGTTCTTCGGCAAGCTGTCGGGCGACCAGCAGAAGGATGCGGCACTGATCGGCCAGTTCGGCGTGGGCTTCTACTCGGGCTTCATCGTCGCGGACAGGATCACGGTCGAGACGCGCCGCGCCGGTTTGCCGGCCTCGGAAGGCGTGCGCTGGGAAAGCGCGGGCGAGGGCGATTTCGCGGTCGAAACGATCGAGCGCGCCGCGCGCGGCACGACCATCACGCTGCATCTGCGTGCCGATGAAGACGAGCTGCTGTCGTCGCATCGCCTGAAGTCGATCATCCAGAAGTACTCGGACCACGTCGCGCTGCCGATCCTGATGAAGAAGGAAGAGTGGGACGCGGAAAAGAGCGAGATGGTCACGAAGGACGAGGACGAGACCGTCAACCAGGCGAGCGCGCTGTGGACCCGTTCGAAGAACGACATCACCGACGATCAGTACAAACAGTTCTACCAGCACATCTCGCACGACCATCAGGATCCGCTGACGTGGACGCATAACCGCGTCGAAGGCCGCAGCGAATACACGCAGCTGCTGTACGTGCCGACGCACGCGCCGTTCGATCTGTGGAATCGTGAGCAACGCGGCGGTCTGAAGCTGTACGTGAAGCGTGTGTTCATCATGGACGACGCCGAGCAACTGCTGCCCACCTATCTGCGCTTCGTCAAGGGCGTGGTCGATTCGGCCGATCTGCCGCTCAACGTGTCGCGCGAAATCCTGCAGGAAAGCCGCGACGTGAAGGCGATCCGCGAAGGCGTGACGAAGCGCGCGCTGTCGATGCTCGAAGAACTCGCGAACTCGGAAAACGACGCCGAAAAGGAACAGTACGCGGGCTTCTGGAAGGAATTCGGCCAGGTGCTGAAGGAAGGCGTCGGCGAGGATTTCGGCAATCGCGAGCGCATCGCGAAGCTCGTGCGGTTTGCGTCGACGCATACGGGCACGGCTGAGCAGACGGTGGCGCTGGCCGACTACATCGCTCGCATGAAGCCCGAGCAGACGAAGATCTACTACGTGACCGCCGACACGTGGCAGGCCGCGGCGCACAGCCCGCATCTCGAAGTGTTCCGCAAGAAGGGCGTCGAAGTGCTGCTGCTGACCGATCGCGTCGATGAATGGATGCTGTCGTTCCTCAACGAATTCGACGGCAAGCCGCTGCAAAGCGTCGCGCGCGGCGACCTCGATCTCGGCGCGTTGAACGACGAGGAGAAAGAGGCGCAGGAGAAGATCGGCGAAGAGTTCAAGCCGCTCGTCGAGAAGATGAAGGAAGCGCTGAAGGACAAGGCGAAGGACGTGCGTCTGACGTTCCGCCTGACCGACTCGCCTTCGTGCCTCGTCGCCGACGACGGCGAGATGAGCGGCTACCTGCAGCGCATGCTGAAGGCCGCGGGTCAACAGGCGCCGGAGTTCCATCCGATTCTCGAAGTGAATCCGGAGCACGCGCTCGTGAAGGGCCTGCATGCCGATAGCGCGAATTTCGACGACTGGTGCCATCTGCTGTTCGATCAGGCCATGCTCGCCGAAGGTGGCGCGCTGGAAGATCCGGCGAGCTTCGTGAAGCGCACCAACGCGTTGCTGCTGTCGCGCGCGGGTTGAACGTGAACTGGGAGCGTTGATCCCGTGGTTGGATCGACGCTTCGTGGTTGAGAGATGCGCTGCTTTGGCAGCGCATTTTTTTGCGCTTCTGGTTTGCGGCGGGTGCTTGCCTCGCGCAGCGCGCGCGATTACGCGCAAGCGTCGCCGCGAAAAAGTGCCGTTGGACCGCGCCGCTATAATCCCACACCATGCCTATCCGTTTCGATCCCGCCGACGCCCACTGGCGCGTCGCGCCTTTGCCCACTTTCAGCGCTGCCCAGACAGACTGGCTGACCCGGGGCGGTTCATTGACCGCGCATCTGCGCGGGCTCGGCGCGGTCGCGGTGCGTGTGACGCGCGAAGTCGTCGCGCTGCCGTGGCCCGACGAAGCCGCCGCGCTCGGCCTTGCGCCGCGCGCGCCGGCGTGGGTGCGCGAGGTGGTGCTGTCGGTCGATGGCGTGCCGTTCGTCGCCGCGCATAGCGTGACGCCGCGCGCCGCGAGCGTCGGCATCTGGCAGGCGACGCGGCGGCTGCGCACGCGGCCGCTCGCCGAGTTGCTGTATAGCGATAGTAGTGTCGCGCGTTCGTCGCTGGTGAGCCGCAGGGTGGGGGAGCGGCATCCGTTGTATCGGCTGGCCGCGCGTGAAATCGGCGGCCGTGCCCGACGGGCGCCGCATGCGCTGGTCGCGCGACGCTCGGTGTTCGAGCGGCATGGTGCGCCCTTGATGGTGACCGAATGCATGTTGCCGGCACTGTGGGAACACTTGCGGGCGCTGGACGCGGCCGCTCGTGCGCGCCTGGCCGCCTCAGGCGCCGGCGCGGCGCATATGGCGCACGGGCGGATGCGCGAACACGGTCGTCCGCTCGATCACACCGCATCGCGCGCGCACGGCGTGCCGCGTGTCGCCGGCGAACGGAGCCGCTGACTGATGTCGTTCAAGCGTTGCTTTGCGCCTGTCGTCGACGCCGATACGCGGATCCTGATCCTCGGTAGTTTGCCGGGCGAGGTGTCGTTGGCTCACGGCCAATACTATGCACACCCGCAGAATCGGTTCTGGAAGCTGGTTGGCGACACGATCGGGCTGTCTCTGGTGGAACTCGACTATTCGGCGAGACTGCGAGCGCTCCTGCAACATCGAATCGGTTTGTGGGACGTGGTCGCCGAGGCGCGCCGCATTGGCAGTCTCGATAGCCGTATTCGCGACCATGCCAGCAATGACCTGCTGGCGCTCATCGATACGTTGCCGAATCTGACCACCATTGCTTTCAATGGCGGAACCGCGGAAAAGATCGGCATGAAGGCGCTTGGGGTGAGAGCAGATCAATATCGCCTTGTCCGCCTGCCATCGAGCAGTGCTGCCCACGCCTCGGTTTCCTATGCGGCAAAACTGGCCATTTGGCAGCAGCTACGGCAGTCGATTTGATGGGGCGTTCAAAGGCGAAACGGCGCTTTACGGTACTCGGAGTGATCGCATATAGCGGAATCCTCCTGGCCACCAGGGAGATTCGTGAGGGGTACTCCGACGGATGGCGAGAACGCCAAGCGACGCTCAGTGATAGTCGCTTTCCCGCTGGTGACGCACGGCAAGAATCGTCACGGTACTATCGTCATCGATCTCGAACAGCGCGACATATCCCGACGCGCCGAACGGAATGATCAATTCCCGCAAAAACGGCATCGACGCATGCGCTTTGCGACAGGTAAACGGCGACGATTCCAATGTAGCGATGCCGGCGGCGATGGCGGCAAGCGCGCGGGCGAGTTCGATGTCGGCATCGTCGCGATCGACGATAAAGCCATAAAGACGCTCCAGATCATCCGAGGCCGCACGCGTGAACCGGACCTCGTACGTCATCGAGATTTGCGCTTTGTGCGAAGGGCGTCGAGCCGACGCTCGAGCTTCTCCAATACTTCGGACGACGACAGAAAGTCGCCGCTACTGCGGGCCGCTTCGCGCGATGCGATGCCACGGGCAATGAATTCGCTCTGGTTGCGACGGCGTTCGATGCCTTCCCGGATCGATTGCTCAACGAAACCCGACAGCGTTTCTCCTTCGCCGAGGATGCTTTCGGCGGCGTCGCGCAGTTCCTGTTCGACCCGGATGGATGGAAAGGTGGCGGATTTCATGATGTCTCTCAATGCATTGCAATTGCGATACATTATCGGCCGTCGGCCACGCTCGCGCAAGTCAGCCGATTGGCCGGGGCGGGGTTTCGCTAGCAGTCCTCGGAATCGCGGAAAAGATCGGCATGAAGGCGCCTGGTGAGAGAACAGATCAATATCGCCTCGTCCGCCTGCCATCGAGCCGTCAGCGCCCAGCACGATCAGCCGACGCTTTCGTTCAGCGAGCAGAGCACATCGAGCGCGCCACGCGCTAGACCCAGGCCTTTGCCTGGATCGATCGCATAGTCGCGCGGATTGATCCGAACGACGTGCGGGCCGAATCGTTCACTCATGCTACGAACGGTCGGTATGGCGCCCCCCGCGCCGAGTTCGATAACGACGATTTGCCCGACGCTCGACAGCCACGCCTCGTACCGCATCCGTTGACGCCGCGTGCGAGTTTCAACCCAATGCCAGTCATCGAACATCAGGATCGCCGGTCGTGCGACGCCGCCGCAGTTCGGGCACGTCGGCAGGGGCGATAGCAGGGCGCAGCGATTCAGGTCCACTTCTGGCTGGAAATCGTCGGCCGACCATATCCGATCGGTGCAGGACCGTCCGCATTGCAGGAAGTGGATCGATCCGTGACATTCGAACAGGTGATCGTCGGCAAAGCCGGCCTTCTGGAACTGGCCATCCACATTGCTGGTGAACACGAAGCCGCCGTTTCTTTTCCTTGCTGCCCAGCGATGCAATATCTCGAAACCCGCATGTGGGACGGTGCGCCGGTACAGGTCGAGCCGATGACCATAGAAGCCCCATGCGCGTACCGGGTCACGCAGGAAGGCTGCTCCATTGGCAATGTCGTAGAAGTTGATGCCATCGGCCTTCAGTGCCGGATAAGCCGTCCAGAATCCGTGATCGCCACGAAAGTCGGGTAGCCCGGAATCGACGCCCATTCCTGCGCCGGCAGTGATCAGAATGCCGTCGGCTTCGCGGATCCAGTCGGCCGCGATCGCCATTTGCTCTGCCGTGTCCATGGGTGCTCCCGTTGCGCGTCGGTGGTCAGCCGCAAATGGTACAGAGGCGAGGGCCGATCGACATGCCGCGATTTCTCCCCACAGCACAAAAATGAGGCAGAATCCCAACGTGCAAGCCCTGCGCGACGCAGTCCGCCGTGTCCGCTTAAGTGTTCCGCTCAGGCGTTTCGGGGCGCCGCATCGGCGTCGGCTACGCATAGCGTTTGTGTCCTCGTGTTGTCGTTTTCCTGATCGAAGTTTGCGCATCCCGCCCGTATCGCTCGCGAGATGCCTTTCAACTGCCCGCCCAGAGCCTAGCAATGACGACCCAGCAACCGACCATCATCTACACCCTCACCGACGAGGCCCCGCTGCTCGCGACCGCCGCGTTCCTGCCGATCATCCGGGCCTTCACCAGGCCGGTCGGCATCGAGGTCGAGACCAGCGACATTTCGCTCGCGGGCCGCATTCTCGGCGAGTTTCCCGAGTCTCTGACCGAAGCGCAGCGGGTGCCCGACAACCTCGCGGAACTAGGTCGCCTGACCCTGTTGCCCGACACCAACATCATCAAGCTGCCCAACATCAGTGCATCGGTGCCGCAACTGACGAACGCGATCAAGGAACTGCAGGCGAAGGGCTACAAGGTGCCCGACTATCCGGAAGATCCGCAGACCGACGCCGAGAAGTCGATTCGCCAGCGCTACTCGAAGTGTCTCGGCAGCGCGGTGAACCCGGTTTTGCGCGAAGGCAACTCGGATCGTCGCGCGCCGGCCGCGGTCAAGAACTACGCACGCAAGCATCCCCACAGCATGACCGAATGGAGCATGGCGTCGCGCACGCACGTCGCGCACATGCGGCACGGCGATTTCTACCACGGCGAAAAATCGATGACGCTCGATCACGCGCGCGACGTGAAGATGGAACTCGTCACGAAGAGCGGCAAGACGCTCGTGCTGAAACCGAAGGTCGCGCTGCTGGACGGCGAGATCATCGACAGCATGTTCATGAGCCGGAAGGCGCTGCTCGCGTTCTATGAAGAGCAGATGGAAGACGCGCGCAAGACCGGCGTGATGCTGTCGCTGCACGTGAAGGCGACGATGATGAAGGTGTCGCACCCGATCGTGTTCGGCCACGCGGTGAAGGTGTTCTACAAGGACGCGTTCGCGAAGCACGGCAAGCTGTTCGAGGAACTCGGCGTGAACGTCAACAACGGCCTCGTCAATCTGTACGAGAAACTCGAGACGCTGCCGGAATCGAAGCGCGAGGAAGTGATCCGCGACATGCACGCGTGCCACGAACATCGTCCGGAACTGGCGATGGTCGATTCGGCGAAGGGCATCTCGAACCTGCACGCGCCGAACGACGTGATCGTCGACGCGTCGATGCCGGCGATGATCCGCCTCGGCGGCAAGATGTGGGGCGCCGACGGTCGTCCGAAAGACACCAAGGCGGTGATTCCGGAGAGCACGTTCGCGCGCATCTACCAGGAGATGATCAACTTCTGCAAGACCAACGGCGCGTTCGATCCGGTCACGATGGGCACCGTGCCGAACGTCGGCCTGATGGCGCAGAAGGCGGAAGAATACGGCTCGCACGACAAGACCTTCGAAGTGCCGGAGGATGGCGAAGCGCGCATCGTCGATCTCGCGACCGGCGAGGTGCTGCTCACGCAGAACGTCGAGAAGGGCGACATCTGGCGTATGTGCCAGGTGAAGGACGCGGCGATCCGCGACTGGGTCAAGCTCGCGGTCACGCGCGTTCGCAATTCGGGCACGCCCGCGGTGTTCTGGCTCGATCCGTATCGTCCGCACGAAGCGGAGCTGATCAGGAAGGTCGAGACGTACCTGAAGGATTACGACACCACGGGCCTCGACATCCAGATCATGTCGCAGGTGCGCGCGATGCGTTACACGCTCGAGCGCGTCGTGCGCGGGCTCGACACGATCTCGGTCACCGGCAACATCCTGCGCGATTATCTGACCGACCTGTTCCCGATCATGGAACTGGGCACGAGCGCGAAGATGCTGTCGATCGTGCCGTTGATGGCGGGCGGCGGCATGTACGAGACCGGCGCGGGCGGTTCGGCGCCGAAGCACGTGAAGCAGCTCGTCGAAGAGAACCATCTGCGCTGGGACTCGCTTGGCGAATTCCTCGCGCTCGCGGTGTCGCTCGAAGAACTCGGTATCAAGACCGGCAACAACAAGGCGAAGATCCTCGCGAAGACGCTCGACACCGCCACCGGCAAGCTGCTCGACAACAACCGCAGCCCGAGCCCGAAGACCGGCGAGCTCGACAATCGCGGCAGCCAGTTCTATCTGGCGATGTTCTGGGCGCAGGAGCTCGCCGCGCAAACGGACGACGCCGAGCTTGCCGCGCAGTTCGCGCCGCTCGCGACGCAGTTGACCGCCAACGAGCAGGTGATCCTCGCGGAGCTGGCCTCGGTGCAGGGCGCGCCGGCGGACATCGGCGGCTATTACAAGCCGGACTTCGACAAGCTCGCCGAGGTGATGCGGCCGAGCCGCACGTTGAACGAGGCGCTCAAGGCGGTTCGCGTCGAGTGACGTGATGGGTGAAGTTCGTCGTGGGTGTGTCGTGAGTCCGCTCGAAGCAGTTGATACACAGTTGATTTGAATGAGCGAGCCGCAGCGAATGCTATGCTCTCGGTCGACCAAAAATACTGCGCCTGTGGCGCGACATCTTCACATTCACATGACGACACTGATCAAGCGCGCTTCGGCCGAAGCGCGCGCTTTCCGTAACCGCGAGGCCGAAGCCGTCGGCGGCAAGCAGAAAATCGCGCGCAAAACCACGCGCAACGCCCGCAACCTTGGCCACGACGACGGCGCCGTCGATAACGACCTGGCTGACGCGCCGCGAATCGAGGCACCGCGCAAGCCGCGTTTCGCGCCGGTGACGTTCTCCGAAGAGGGCGGCGTGCGCTTCCTGCATTTCGGCACGGAATGGGTGCAAGGCGCGATGCGTCTGCGCAAGCCCGATCACATCGAACTCGAATACGCGCAGCAGATGATGGCCTGGCTGCTGTTCCTCGAAACGCCGAAGCGCATCGTGCAGCTCGGGCTCGGCGCGGCGTCGCTGACCCGGTTCGCGCACCGCTTCCTGAAGGACGCCAGGGTCGAGGCCGTCGAACTGAATCCGGCGGTCGTCGTGGCCGCGCACACGATGTTCGCGCTGCCGCCCGACGACGAGCGTCTGACCGTGCATGAAACCGACGCGTGGGACTTCGTCAACGAGAGCGCGAACCATGGCACGATCGGCGCGCTGCAGATCGACGTCTACGATGCAACCGCGCGCGGCCCGGTGCTCGATAGCGTCGGCTTTTACCGCGCGGCGCGCGCGTGTCTGACCGACGCGGGCATCGTCACGGTGAACCTGTTCGGCGATCATCCGAGCTTCGTGCGCAACATGAAGCGTCTGAACGAAGCCTTCGATGGCCGCGTCGTCGCGCTGCCCGAAGTGCACGACGGCAACCGCATCGCGATCGCGTTCTCGGGCCCCGCGCTCGACGTGCCGTACGCCGCGCTCGAAGCGCGCGCGAAGCTGATCGAAACCGAACTCGGCTTGCCGGCGCGCAAGTGGATCAAGGGCCTGCGCGAATCGACGGGGCAAAACGGCGCCTCGTTTGCGATCTAAGCCGGCTGGTCGGAACGTCTTGCCGCCTCGGGTCGTCCCTGCTTGACCGGGCCTTCGCCACTCCTATACTCTTTCGAAGCTTTCGGGGCGCCCGTGGCCAACCGCGGGACGACCACCCGCTGAGTTCCACCGCCCGTCGACCACGGGCAGATAAATTCTAAATAGGAAACAGGAGACGTCATGGCTCACGACGCCGACGTGAAGAAGGCCAGCAAGCACTGGCTCTGGCTATTGCTGCTGCCCTGGATCGCGATGATCTGGGTGCCGTCCTACAACCGGATCGAGCCGCAACTGTTCGATTTCCCGTTCTTCTACTGGTATCAGCTGCTGTGGGTGCTGATCAGCGCGGTCATCACCGCGTTCGTCTACGCGAAGACCAAATCCCGCTATACGGGTCGCAAGAACGGGGGCGCGAAATAATGAACCCCATCGCAACCTTCGTGTTCGTTCTGTTTTTCATCGGCGTCACGATTCTCGGCTTCGTCGCGGCCCACTGGCGGCGCGGCGATCTCGCGCATCTTGAAGAGTGGGGTCTCGGCGGGCGGCGCTTCGGCACGATCGTCACGTGGTTCCTGCTCGGCGGCGACCTGTACACCGCTTACACGTTCATCGCGGTGCCGGCGCTCGTGTTCGGCGCGGGCGCAACGGGCTTCTTCGCACTGCCGTACACGATCCTGATCTACCCGTTCGCTTTCGTCGTGTTCCCGAAGCTGTGGAGCATCGCCAAGCGGCACGGCTACGTGACCTCGGCGGACTTCGTGTCGGCCCGCTACGGCAGCCGCATGCTCGCGCTCGCCATCGCGGTGACCGGCATCGTCGCGACGATGCCGTACATCGCGCTGCAGCTGGTCGGTATCGAAGTGGTGATCGGCGCGCTCGGTTTCGACACGACCGGCTTCGTCGGCGATCTGCCGCTGATCATCGCGTTTGCGATCCTCGCGGCCTACACGTACACGTCGGGCCTGCGCGCGCCGGCAATGATCGCGGTCGTCAAGGACATCCTGATCTACGTGACGATTTTCGCCGCGATCATCGTGATTCCACCGCAGCTGGGCGGCTTCGGCCATATCTTCGGCGCGGTGCCGCCGGCCAAGCTGCTGCTGAAGTCGCCGGACGTGTCGAGCCTGAACGGCTATAGCGCGTACGCGACGCTCGCGGTGGGTTCGGCGCTCGCGCTGTTCCTCTATCCGCACTCGATCACCGCCGTGCTGTCGTCGAAATCGGGCAACACGATCCGCCGCAACATGGCGCTGTTGCCGGCCTATTCGCTGGTGCTCGGCCTGCTCGCGCTGCTCGGCTTCATGGCGCTCGCCTCCGGCGTGAAGGACATGCCGGAGTTCGCACCGTACTTCAAGGCCTTCGGCCCGAACTTCGCGGTGCCGGCGCTGTTCCTGCACTTCTTCCCGTCGTGGTTCGTCGGCGTCGCGTTCGCGGCGATCGGCATCGGCGCGCTCGTGCCGGCGGCGATCATGTCGATCGCGGCGGCGAACCTGTACACGCGTAACGTGCACAAGGAGTTCGTCAACCGCAACATGACGCACGAGCAGGAGACCAACGTCGCCAAGCTGGTATCGCTGATCGTCAAGGTCGGCGCGGTCGCGTTCATTCTCGGTCTGCCGCTCACGTATGCGATCCAGCTGCAGCTGCTCGGCGGTATCTGGATCATCCAGACGTTGCCGGCCATCGTGCTGGGTCTGTACACGCGCGTGCTCGATTACCGCGGCCTGCTGGCCGGCTGGGCGGTCGGCATCGCCACCGGCACGTGGATGGCGATTTCGCTGAAGCTGGCCGGTTCGATCTTCACGATCCACCTGTTCGGCATGGCGATTCCGGGTTATGCGGCGGTGTGGTCGCTGATTGTGAACCTGGTGGTGTCGGTGGTGGTGAGCCTTCTGGTGCGTGCGACCGGCATGCAGCGCGCCGAGGACC
>DATAQT010000291.1:0-17852 GCA_036264535.1 Paraburkholderia sp.
AGCCGCCGGTCGGGCAATGCACCTGCTTCACGCTCGTCGATTTCGTCGGCGAGGATCGCGAGCTGGTTCACCACTTCGTCGCCGACATGGCGATGGCGCGCGCCGTCGATTGCCCGGCGGCGCGCAACCGTCGTCAGCCACGCTTCGGGACTCGCTGGGCAGCCGTGCTCCGGCCAGTCCGCGAGCGCCGCCGCGAAGGCGTCGGCGAGCGCGTCCTCGGCCGCGGCGACGTCGCGCGTGCGCATCGCCAGCAGCGCGACGAGCTTGCCGTAGCTGCGCCGAGCGACCGCCTCGGCAATCGAACGCGCGGCGCCGTCACCGTCACGGGCGCCGCCGGACGAACTCACGCGGACGGCGCTTCGTAGGGAGCGGTCCAGACCGGGCGCACCTCCATGACGCCGTGCGCCGCGCCGGGACAACGCGACGCCCACGCCATCGCCGCGTCCAGGTTAGGCGCATCGATCAGGTAGTAGCCGGCGAGTTGCTCCTTCGAATCGGAGTATGGTCCGTCGAGCACCTGCGGCTTGCCGTCGACGAGCCGCACCGTGGTGGCCGTGCTCGTGTGCTGCAGCCGGTTGGCGCCCACCAGAACTCCCGCTTTTTTCAACGATTCGGTGTACGCGTGATAGGCGGCAACGCCTTGCTGCCGCTCGCTGTCGGTCATTTTGCTCCAGCCGTTTTCTTCCGAGTAGATCATCAACAGGTATTCCATTTGAGCCTCCGTCATGGGGTTGAGGCGGATGAACTGCATTGGCCGCCATCACAATGACGCGCGGGCCGCATGCTGACGGACAGGTGGCGTCAAAAAAAGCGCGGACGGCCGCTGAGACCTACGCTGCATCGAAATAGACGTTGGGATTCAAGCTCATTCGAGCGTGTTTCGCAAGACATTGCTAGCTGCTGGCCTGAACAAAGGCCGGCCCGCGATATGACGCCAGGATCTCCGCAACGAACTCGATGAAAACGCGGGTCTTGGTCGGCAAGCGCCTGCCGGAAGGATGAACGCGTGAATGGGCATCGGCGCAGGCGCGAAATCGGGCAACACGCTGATGACCGCACCGCTCGCGATCTCCGCTGCAAAGAGCCACGCCGGCGCTTGAACCAGGCCCATATCGGCGAGCACGGCCGCGCGAATCTGCTCCGCGTCCCCAGTCTGAAAATTGCCGGACGGGACATGCGAGCCCGGGCCGTCGACGTTTTCGAAGCGCCAGGCCCGCGGCTCGCGCCTGGGCGCGAAAACGACGCGGGCATGCCGCTCGAGATCCTGGGGCCGCTCAGGGCGCCCGTGCTTTTCGAGGTACTCCGGTGTCGCGACGACCACGACCGGACTCGAAGCCAAAACGCATTAGCCGCCGATCAGCTTCAACCCCACCGGCAGCGATTCGCCGAACACGCGACCTTCATCGGCGTTATCGAGCGCGACGACTTCGCCGACCATCGTGATCCACGCGCGCGGCGCATTGGTCGCTTCGAGGCGTCGCACGACGGTCGCGCGCAACTCGTCGGGCAGATCGCGCGAGCGGTCGCCGGTCATGCGGGCGATCTGCACGGCCGCGAACGCGGCGGGGTCGACCTTCTTCCAGTCGAGCGCGAGGATCGCGTCGAGCCATTGCGCGGCGACCTCGGGCGGCACGACGCTATGCGCGCTGCCGTAGAACGGCTGCCGCGCGCCGATTCGTCCGACCGCCCACCAGCTTTGATGGTTTTCCGCGGGCTTTTTCAGGCGCGTGAGCACCGCCTCGCCGAGTTCGATCTTGCGTTCGGCCGGAATCCGTTCGAGCGATGCGGACAGGCGCACCATGTCGGCGAAGCCGGTCTTCGCGACATCGAACGGCAGCTTGTGACGCGATTGCGCGGCCTTCTGCAGATAGTCCATCGCGTCGAGCACGCGCAGTTGCGCGTCTTCGTCGAGACCGCCGGCCGCGCGACGCCACAGCGTCCACCATTCGGACCATACCTGGCTGTCGGTTACGTACTGGATGCCGTCGTCGAACAGCGTCCACAGTTGCTCGACGCGCCATTCGTCGAGCGGATAGCCGAAGCCGGGCCGCACGCAATAGCCGGCCAGATTGAGCCACAGCCGCTCGTGATCGGCCGAGCGGCGCCGGCGACGCGCGCGTTCCCACAGCGCGCCGAACAGTTCACGCAGCAACGCGCTGTTCCAGCTATCGCGCGGGCCGAGCAGATGTTCGAGCTGGGCGCGCAGCCGTTTGATTTCCTTAGGGTCGACCTTTTGCGCGGCTGCGCCAAAGCAGCGGTCGATCTGCTCGATCGCGCGATCGAGCGCAGGGTGGCGCTGTTGCGCGCCATCGGCGGGCAGATTCACCTGCGCGTCTTCGCGACGCAGCTGAAATTCGAGCAGCCAGCGTTGCGACGGCTCGTCGAGCTCGATGCAATGCACGTCGAGCGTGCCGACCTCGGTCAGCGACGTCGCAATGCGTACCGCGGTTTCGCGTGCGCGGTGGCCGTCGCGCGGCTGCACGATCGTCGCGATCGGCGGCAGGCGCACGAAATCGCCGCCCGTTAGCTCGACCAGCTCGCCTGGCTGATACGCGGTGTCCGCGCTCGACGACACCAGATGAAACCGCACCGGATGCCCGAGCCGCAGCGCGAACGTGCGGTCGGCGATCAGGATCTCGTGACCTTCCTCGGTGCCGCGCGGCAGCAGGCAGATGCCGCGTTGCGCCGGCGCTTCCGGCTCGGCGTCGTCTTTGCCTGCGGGCGTTTCGTCGAGCACGAGAAAATAGCTGCGCGGCGAACCACCGCCGATCTTCGGGGCAAAACCCGCGCGCGCGAGCGTATAGGCGACCGCGCCGCGCGCGACCGCGACGTCGGGGTTGTCGTTGTGCAGCACGTTGAGCGGCGCGCCGCGCCAGCCGCCAAGCGTGTCGGCGAGACGCCGCGACAGCGCGTCGGCGCGAAACACGCCGCCGTTGAGCAGCAGCGTGTCGGGAATGGGCACGGTGGCTGCGTCGGCTGCATCGGCTGCGCCGGGCGAGCCGGAATCCGCGCCCAATGCCTTGCGCGATTGCGCGGCGAAGCGCTCGAGAAATGCCGCGATATGCCGCGTAACCGCCGCATCGGTGGCGTACGGCAGGCCGAATTCGACGATCGCGCCGCGCGCGCGCCCCGGCCGCTCATGGGCGGCCACGCGCGGAAAGAAACCATCGACGATGATCTTCTCGACCTCGTCGCGCGTGACCTGCGCGGTGCGCGCGCCGCCGATCAGCTTCGAGCCCGCGCCGAGCAGCGTCACCGAGGCCGATTCGGGCGCTTCAGCGCCAAGCAGTTGCTCCTTCGCGACGCGGCAGCGTTCGACCAGCTGTGACAGACTTGCCGCCGACAGCCGCTGCGGCGCCTGCGCACCGGTACCGGCAGCGCCGCCCGCGCCACCCAACAGCCGCGCCTCGGCCAGATGCGCGAGCGCGAGGTCCATGTTGTCGCCGCCGAGCATCAGGTGATTGCCGACGCCGACGCGCGTCAGGCGCGGCTCGCCGTTCCCGGTGAGGCCGACTTCGATCAGCGTCAGATCGGTCGTGCCGCCGCCGACGTCGCAGATCAGCACGAGCCGGGTCGCCGCAAGCTCGTCGGCAAGCGTCTCGCGATGCCGGAACAGCCAGTCGTAGAACGCAGCCTGCGGCTCCTCGAGCAGCCGCAGCGACGGCAGCCCCGCGTGCCGCGCCGCCTCCATGGTCAACGCGCGCGCGCCTTCGTCGAACGACGCGGGCACCGTCAGCACCACGTCCTGTTGTTCGAGCGGCGCCTGCGGAAAGTGCTGGTTCCACGCGGCGCGCACGTGCGCGAGGTAGCTCGCGCTCGCATCGACCGGCGAGATTTTGCGGACGTCGTCGGGCGCGCCCCACGGCAGGATCGGCGCGACGCGATCGACCGACGCATGCGACAGCCAGCTTTTCGCGCTCGCGACGAGCCGTCCCGGCACCTGCGCGCCGAGCAGCCGCGCGAGCCGGCCGACCACCACCGGCGGCGCGGCGTCCTTGGGCTTGGCCGTTGCAGCGCTCGCAGTCGACCACGGCAGTTGCAGATCGGCCGCGCTCAGCTCGCCGTCGGCCGCCTGATAGCGCACCGACGGCAACAGCGGCCGCGCGGCGACCTCGCCGGGGCTCACCAACTGCTCGATCTCGAACACGCGGATCTGCTGCGATCCGGCTTCCGCATACGCGAGCACCGTGTTGCTGGTGCCGAGATCGATACCGACGCTGTACCGCTTCATCTCAGTCATGCATTCGCGTTGCCGCGCACGTCGAATTCGACTTTCCAGCGTTCGTCCGAGCCGCGCGGGATCGCCTCGAGTTCGAGCGTGCCCGCTTCGGTCACGCGCGCATGCAGCTTCACCGGTACGACTTCACCCACGGCGCGGCCGGAGGCGGGCAGCGTCGCGTGAATTTCCTCGAGTTCCTGCAACTCCTCGGGGCCCCAGTAATCGAGCAGCGTGCCGACCTGATCCTGACGACGCACCGACGAGCCGAAGAAGCGGAAATGCACCGGTTCGCCGACGACCAGCCCGAACTCCTGCGCGGGCAGCTCGGCGTCGGTGCCTTCTTCCATGCCGAACGGCGCGACGCACAGCGCCTGCACCGGCGGTTCGAGCCCGGGCACGGCCGGCATCGCCGATTCGATCGCGATGTAGTAGGCGCGCGCGGTGCCACCGCGAATCCGCACGCCGCGGCCGCGTCGCACGTAGCCGTAGTAGGCCGCGCCGCGCGCGACCGCCAGATCGAGGTCCGCGCCTTCGAGCAGGCGCGCGCCCGGCGCGCCTTCGGCCGCGAGCCAGCCGTTCAGCGTGTCCATGATGCGCTCGACGAGCAGCGCCGACTTGAACACGCCACCGTTGAACAATACGGCGGTCGGATGCAGGAAGTTCGCGTTTTGCGCGACATGCCCGCGCAGTCCTTCGAGCTCGGCGAGCGCGCCGACCTGACGGCCGAGGAACGCCGCCAGATGCCGCGTGATGCCCGCGTCCTGCGCATACGGCAGACCGAGCTGCGTCAGGCCCACCCGCGCGCGGCTGACCGGGCGCGCGGCGCTGTCGACCTGCGGGAAGAAGCCCTCGAGGATCGTCTGCGTGAGTTCGGCGCGCGTCAGCTCGGTGCGGATCGAGCCGCCGATCAGCTTCGAGCCGCGGCTCGGCACGACGAGCGGCACGGTGTCGGTGGCGGGGTCGCTGAGCAGCGTCTCCTTCGCCGCGCGGCACGCGTAGGTGAGCGCGCGCAGCTGCCACGCGTCGGCCTGGGTGCCCTGCGCCGCGAGCTTGCGCGCGACCACGTGGGCGAGCGCGAGGTCCATGTTGTCGCCGCCGAGCAGGATGTGATCGCCGACCGCGACGCGATGCAGTTCGAGATTGCCTTCGCGCTCGATCACCGCGATCAGCGACAGGTCGGACGTGCCGCCGCCGACGTCGACGACGAGAATGATGTCGCCGACCTTGACCTGCTTGCGCCACTGGCCGCCGCTCTTCTGGATCCAGCTGTAGAGCGCCGCCTGCGGCTCTTCGAGCAGCGTCATGCGCGTGAAGCCGGCGGCCTCGGCGGCTTCGGCGGTCAACTCGCGCGCGGCGGGGTCGAACGACGCGGGGATCGTCACGGTCACGTCCTGCTCGCCGAACGGCGCGTCCGGATGCACGTGGTCCCATGCTTCGCGCAGGTGCGTCAGATAGCGCACCGAGCTTTCGAGCGGCGACACGCGCGCGACTTCGGGTGGCGCGTCGTTCGGCAGAATGCCCGCGCGCCGGTCGACGCCCGGATGGCACAGCCAGCTTTTCGCGCTCGACACGAGCCGGATCGGCGTGCCGGCGCCGCGGCTGCGCGCGAATTCGCCGACCGCGAATTCGCGCTGGCCGGTCCACGGCAGGTAGAGGTCGCCGGAGGCCAGTTCGTCGGGGTGGGGCAGGTACAGGAACGACGGCAGGAGCGGCAGATTGTCGATTGCGCCGGGGCCCGTGAGCTGCGCGATCGGCAGCACCTCCTGGGTGGTTTTTTCGCCGTCGCTCGCGTGCGTGTCCACGTAGGACAGCGCGCAGTGCGTGGTGCCGAGATCGATGCCGATCGAGTAGCGTGCGTCGCTCATAGCTCCACCTCCGCCGGTGCGATGACCTTCGCGTTATGGCCGTCCGCGAGCTTCGGCAGACGCACCTCGTCGACGCGCCAGCCGCGATGGCTGAGGCTGCCGTTGAACGGCGCGCTGCCGACGACGTTGCCGGTCAGGCGCACCGCGCTCGCGTCGAAGCCCTCGGGCAGCGTCACGCGGCTGCCTTCGGCTTCGTCGCGCACCGGGCGGATCGTGAAGTGCTCGCGCAGCGTCGCGCGGCAGCCTTCGTGCACGAGGCGCGCGGCCGCGCCGATGTCGGCGTCGCCATAGCCCTTGATGTCTTCCTCGACGAAATCGATGAAGCGTGCGTCGCGTTGCAGCAGGCCGAGCAGTTGCAGCGCGGCGTCGGGGGTGGCCTCCTTCAGCACCGGCGCGGGTTGCGGCTTCGGTTGCGGAGCGGGGGCGGGTGTCGGTGCAGGCGCAGCGGCGGCGGGCGCCGGCGCCGCGCCGACTTTTTCGCCGTTACGCAGGCGCAGCACCTCGGCGGCGAATTCGCCATTGCCGAGAATGCTGAAAAACGTGCCCACGGCCAGGGAAATCCGGCCGAGGAAGGATGGGTTCGAATCGCTCATAAAGGCTCCTGATCTGCTCTGTAAGGGACGAGCGGTCCTCGCCGCGCCGCGCTCGCCGCGCTGGGAAGCGCTGACGGGCCGGGCGGGGCTGTGGTGTTGCGGGTTGGCGCGCGGCCGGGGCGTCGGCCCGGGCAGACGATGCAACCGCCGAGGCGGTCGATGGTCCGGGACGCTTGTGACCCGCTTGTGACCCGGTTCGGCCGCGCGTGCGGCGCGCGCAAAACCCGTATTTTGCCTTGCGGCGCGCCCGACGCGGGCAAAGCCGGCAATTCTAGCGGGCAATGGGGTGGGATTGGCGGGCAGTTGGGGGAGCGGGGCGGCGGGCGAAGGCCGTGTGGGTGAGTCGCACGACGCCCGGCCGTGAACAACGGGAAGCCACGAGAAAGAGGCCGATCTCCGGCGCGCCGGCGAGCGTGTGAGCCTCTCCCCACGCAGTTTTGCCGCTTACGCGATCTAGCGCATGGCGGGGAGCTTACGATTTCTTCGGATCCTTCGATGCCGGCTTCGCCGCCGGCGCCGGCGCGGGCCTCACCGGGGCGGCCGCGTGCATGTCGGCTCGCGGCGGCTGTCCGTGCGCGGCCATCGCCGGCGCCGGCGCAATTCACACGCCCGATACGCGCCTAATTGCCGTCCGCATTGCCTTCTTTGGACTTCGCGTCGCCCCAGTTCATGCGATGCCGATTAACGGTCTCGGTATGCCGAGTGTCGTCTTCGGTATGCAGGTAAAGGCTGGTCGTATTGAGCGAGACGTGGCCGAGATTGTCGCGGATCGTGCGTAGATCGACGCCGCCGTCCGCCTGATGCGAACCGGCCGTATGCCGCAGCCAGTGCGCCGAGGCGCGCTCGAGTTCGTCGGCGCGATCGGCGAATTCGGGGCCGCGCGCCCGCAGCCACATAGCCGCGCCCGCGAAGATGCCCTTGATCGCGTCGTGAATCGCCGAGCGCGACAGACAGCGGTGGCGGCCCTTGAACGGCAGCACGAGCGGCGTCTCCTCGGCGCGGGTCGGCAGCGCGGGCAGGGCGTTCAGCGTCCGGTAGCCGCGCAGCTCCTGAACCAGCTCGGCCGACACCGGCACGATGCGCTCCTTGTCGCCCTTGCCGAGCGTCTCGAGCCACCACTGGTCCTGACCGTCGGCGCCGAGCCTTCGGAAGAACTGGCCCATCTGCCCACCGGCGACTTCGGAAATGCGCATGCCCTGCAGATAGAACAACGTGGTCAGCCAGCGGCAGCGCGCGTAATACGCGCGTTGCGCGTCGGTGTCTTGCGGCAGTTGCTCGACGAACAGCTTGACTTCGTCCCACAGCGACGTCGACAGATAGCGCGTGACACGCGGCGCCGAGCGCTTCGCGCGTTGGCGCAGCAGCGCCATCGGATTGCCGCGCAGATAGCCGGCGTTGACGAGCCACGTGAACATCGCATTGAGGATGATCAGCGCCTGGCGCTGGCTGGCCGGCGACAGCGGCCCGTTGAACGGCCGCCAGCGCTCGTCGCCGCGCGCATACTTGCCGCCGTTCGCCGACACCCAGCGCGCGGCCGGCTGCGGATCGACGATGAACGCCTTGAACAGCAGCAGATCCTCGTGCGTGAGCGACGACAGCGGCTTGCCGAGCTGCACGACCGCCCATAGCAGCAAGCGCTCGGCTTCCTTGCGGTAGTTGTCGAAGGTAGTTTTGGTGTCGGCGTAATTGGAAAGCCACGCGCGCACGGCGTCGAGATCGTTGCGTGCCGATAGCTGCGAGGTTTCCGCCGCGCCGCGATTGGTGCCGTCGCGGCCATCGAGCAGTTCCGGCACGACGAGTGATTCGACGGGCCGGACGATGGCGAGCTCAGCGTTCGGGGCAGCTTTCGGCACGGCTTTGGACACGGTTCGGGACACTCCTCGGGCGGCACGCCGATTGGCGTCATTCTGCTCCGCTCAGGCGCCGTAAAAGACGCTTGCCTGAGAAAAAAGCAGTGCCCACTCTGTTGCGGACGAAACGCGAAACCCTATCACACAGTCGGCTGCGCAGGGCGCAAAACAGGCGGCCGCGCTCAAGCTTCGACGCAGTGCCGATCGATCGGCATACAGTAGTGCAGGAAGCAGTGCGAGACACCGCGCGGTCGCTGCCCGCTATAGCCGCCCGCTATTACCGGCATTGCCGTAATCGAATTCTATTGAACTTTGCCCTCGCCTATATTCGAATAGGAGTAGCGCGCCGACCTGAGTCATCCGTCATGCAAAACGGGTCGCGCTCCCCTCGACCGTGATTTCAACGCGATGAATCGCAGCAACGGTCGTCAACGCATATGAGTGCACTGCCGAGTCATTCGGCTGGCTGGCGGGTCTTTCGGATCGTCAAATTGCCACGGAAGCCTGACAGCATGACAAACGCATAACAAGTACCTTGCATGGGATTGGAGAAAGTGCCTGGGCACCGACTCCGATCGACAACGGAGACATCCTCCAAAGGAGAGAACGCATGTCAAGCGAAGCAAAGTGCCCGTTCATCCACACCGCCGGCGGCGGGACAACCAACCGAGACTGGTGGCCGAAGCAGTTGCGCCTCGACCTGCTGAACCAGCATTCGAACCGCTCCAATCCGCTAGACAAGGACTTCAACTATGCCGAGGCATTCAAGAGCCTCGACTACGCCGCGATCAAGAAAGACCTCGCCGCGCTGATGACCGATTCGCAGCCCTGGTGGCCCGCGGACTTCGGTCATTACGGTCCGCTGTTTATCCGTATGGCATGGCATGCCGCCGGCACGTACCGCATCGGCGACGGCCGCGGCGGCGCAGGGCGCGGCCAGCAGCGTTTCGCGCCGCTCAATAGCTGGCCGGACAACGTGAGCCTCGACAAGGCGCGCCGGCTGCTGTGGCCGATCAAGCAGAAATACGGCCAGAAAATTTCGTGGGCCGACCTGCTGGTCCTGACCGGCAACGTCGCGCTCGAAACGATGGGTTTCAAGACTTTTGGTTTCGGCGGCGGCCGCGAGGACACGTGGGAACCGGACCAGGACGTCTACTGGGGCAATGAAAAGACCTGGCTCGGCGGCGACGTGCGCTACGGCAAGGGTGCGGCCGGCAAGGACGACGACGAAGGCGTGATCGTCGCCGACGAGGAACTGCACGGCGAGGAGCAAAGCCGCACCGATCCGCCCGGACGCAACCTCGAAAACCCGCTCGGCGCGGTGCAGATGGGCCTGATCTACGTGAACCCTGAAGGCCCCGACGGCAATCCCGATCCGCTCGCCGCGGCGGTCGACATCCGCGAAACGTTCGCCCGCATGGCCATGAACGACGAGGAAACCGTCGCGTTGATCGCCGGCGGCCATACGTTCGGCAAGACGCACGGCGCGGGCCCGGCCGATAACGTCGGGCCGGAACCGGAGAGTGCCGGGCTGGAAGCCCAGGGGCTCGGCTGGCGTAACAGCTTCGGCACCGGCCGGGGCGGAGACACGATCACGAGCGGTATCGAAGTGACGTGGTCCGCGACGCCGACGCAGTGGGGCATGGGTTTCTTCCAGAACCTGTTCGGCCACGAGTGGGAGCTGACCAAGAGCCCGGCGGGCGCGAACCAGTGGGTCGCGAAGGGCGCCCAGGCCACGATCCCGCACGCGCACGATCCGTCGAAAAAACTGCTGCCGACGATGCTGACGACCGACCTGTCGCTACGCCTCGACCCGATCTACGAAAAGATCTCGCGTCGCTTCATGGCCAACCCCGACGAGTTCGCCGACGCGTTCGCGCGCGCCTGGTTCAAGCTGACGCACCGCGACATGGGCCCGCGCGCCCGCTATCTGGGCCCGGAAGTGCCGAGCGAGGAACTGCTGTGGCAGGACCCGATTCCGGCCGTCGATCATCCGCTCGTCGACGACAAGGATGTCGCCGCGCTCAAGCAGAAGATCCTCGCGTCCGGGCTGTCGGTGTCGCAACTGGTCACGACCGCCTGGGCGTCGGCCTCGACGTTCCGTGGCTCCGACAAGCGCGGCGGCGCCAACGGCGCGCGCATCCGGCTCGCACCGCAGAAGGACTGGGACGTCAACCAGCCCGCTGAGCTCGCGAAGGTGCTGAAGGTGCTCGAAGGCATCCAGAGCGAGTTCAACGGCGCGTCGGGCGGCAAGAAGATTTCGCTCGCCGATCTGATCGTGCTGGCGGGCGGCGCCGGCATCGAGCAGGCCGCGAAGAACGCCGGTCAGCAGGTGACGGTGCCCTTCACGCCGGGTCGCATGGATGCGTCGCAGGATCAGACCGACGTCGAATCGGTCGGGGCGCTCGAGCCGGTTCACGACGGCTTCCGCAACTTTCTGAAGGGTAAGTTCCCGGTCGAGGCGTAGAAGCTGCTGATCGACAAGGCACAACAGCTGACGTTGACGGCGCCAGAGATGACGGCGCTGATCGGCGGCCTGCGCGTGCTGAAGGTGGGCGCTGGCAGCGAATCGCACGGTGTCCTGACGAACAAGCCGGAAACGCTCTCGAACGACTTCTTCCGCAATCTGCTCGACATGGGCACGGAATGGACGCCGCAGTCGCCCGCCGCGGAAACGTTCGAAGGCTGCGACACGAAGACTGGCGAGGTCAAGTGGACCGGCACGCGCGTCGATCTGGTGTTCGGCTCGAACTCGGTGCTGCGTGCCTTGGGCGAGGTCTACGCGAGCGAAGACGGCAAGGAGAAGTTCACGCGCGACTTCGTTGCCGCGTGGGTCAAGGTGATGAATCTGGATCGATTCGATCTGGCTTGAGTGAAGCCGGTGCGGCGAGTGTTTGCTCGCCGCACCCGCGTCTCGCCTCGTTTTAAAGAGGGTTCTGCAACGCGCGGTGCGATCGCCGGGAAACCGGGGGCCGCACCGTTTTTTTATGCGCGCGAATTTCCTGATCGCGGCGGTAGTGCGTCGTCGACCTGTCCGGATCAAGCCGTCTTCAACACGACCCTGAAACGCGCGTGACCGCTCATCATTCGGTCGAACGCCTTTGCCGCCTCGGCGAGCGGATATTCCTCGATCATCGGCTTGACACCGCTTAGCGCGCTGAACGCGAGCGTGTCCTGCGAATCGGCCGAGGTGCCGGAGGGCCAGCCTTGCACCGAGTTGCGCCCCATGATGAATTGCGTGATCGGCACTTCGACCGGCTCTTCCGAAACACCGACCATCACGAGCTTGCCGTTCAGGCCGAGACCGCCGAGCGCGGCGCTCATCGCCTTGCCGCTCGTCACGGTGGCGAGTATCAGCTTCGCGCCGCCGAGTGCCTGCAGCGCTTCGGCGACGTTTTCCGTCTTGCTGTCGATGTAGTGATGCGCGCCCAGTTGCTGCGCGAGCGGGGCCTTGTCCTGACCGCGCGCGATCGCCACCGTGCGAAAGCCCATCTTGCGCGCGAACTGCACGCCGAGATGCCCGAGGCCGCCGATCCCGAGAATCGCCACCACGTCGCCGGCGCGCGCGCCGCTATTGCGGATCGCGTTGAAGGTCGTGATGCCCGCGCAAAGCAGCGGCGCGGCGTCGACATCCGACAGATCGTCGGGGATGTGCGCCAGGGCTTCGACCGGGGCCACCATGTATTCGGCGTAGCCGCCGTCGTAGCTGATGCCGGGGACGAGGGCGAACTGGCACAGCACGAAGTCGCCCCGGCGGCAGTGATCGCATTTGCCGCAATGCCCGCCGTGCCAGCCGACCCCGACACGCTGCCCCGCCTGCCAGCCGTCGACACCCGCGCCCACCGCATCGATCACGCCCGCGATCTCGTGCCCGGGCACGCGCGGATAGGAGATGCCCGGCCACAGGCCTTCCTTGGTCATCACATCGCTATGACAGATGCCGCAAGCGTGAATCCTGATGCGCACATGGCCTGCGCCCGGTTCGGGCGCGTCGCGCTCGACCAGTTCGAGCGGGCCGCCGGCCTGCTTGACTTCGACTGCTTTCATTCTGGGCATGATGTTCTTCCTTTCCAGTGATGAACGGCACAAGAGGGGAACAAACCCAAACATGATAGTCCGCGCCCGATGGGCTCGCCAGAAAGCAGCCGCCGCCGGATAACGTATGGCGATGACATCCGATGTAATTGGCGCGCTGCGTGACCCCCACTAATCTTCGACTACCGCGTCGTCAATCCGATGGCGCAAACGTCAAGGAGATACCATGTCCAGCTATCCCGTTCACACGATCGAGTCCGCTCCCGCGCAATCGAAACCCGTGCTCGAGAAACTGCAACAGACGTTCGGCCTGATTCCGAACATCGCGGCAAAGATGGCGGCTTCACCGGTGCTGATCAACGGTTTTATCGGCCTGTTCGAGCGTGTGCACGCGAGCAGCCTGACGGAGCCGCAAATCCAGACGCTGCTGCTTACCAACGCCGTCACGAACGCAAGCGAATGGGCGGTCGCGTTTCATACCGCGCTCGGATTGCAGGCGGGTTTGCCTCGCGCCGATCTCGAGGCGATCCGTCACGGCGGCTTGCCCGACGACGCCAGGCTGGCGGCGCTGTCGACGCTCGCGCGCACGCTGATCGAACAGCGCGGGCGCCTGACCGACGAGGACCGGCAACGCTTCCTCGCGGCAGGGTTCAGCGCGGAGCAGGTGCTCGAGGTGGTTGCGGTGGTCGCCGCATCGACGATCACGAACTACACCGGCAGCGTGACCGAGCCGCCGCTCGAAGCGCAGTTCGAGGAATTCGCGTGGCATGCGCCCACGCGCTGAAGCAGTCCTGTTCAGGCATCCTGATGAAGGAAACACGATGAACGTCACGAGTCACGATCCGAAAATGCAGGCCGGTGATCTCGGCAGTCTGTTGCGCTATTGGCGTGACGTGCGTGGCGTGAGTCAGCTCGATCTGTCGCTCGAGGCCGGCTTCTCGCAGCGGCAGATCAGCTTTATCGAAAGCGGGCGCAGCGTGCCGGGCCGCGACACGCTGCTGACGCTTGCGCAGACTCTCGACGTCCCGCTGCGCGAGCGCAATGCGCTGCTGCTTGCCGCCGGTTACGCGCCGATCTATTCGGAAGCGCCGTGGAATGCCCAGCAGATGCACAGCGTGGTGCGCGCGCTCGAACGCGTCGTGCGTCAGCACGAGCCGTTTCCGGCGCTCGTGATGGACCGCGACTGGAACGTGCTGATGAGCAACGATGCGGCGCCGCGCTTTTTCAACTGTTTCATCGACATGGCCGCGCGTGAAGGCCCGCGCAACATGCTGCATCTGATCTTCGATCCGCATGGCATGCGGCCGTTCGTCGCCGATTGGGAGGAGGTCGCGCGCAGCCTGCTGCAGCGGGTGTATCGCGAGTCGGTGGGGCATGTGGTCGGCGACCACACGCAGCGTCTGCTCGATGAGCTGCTGGCGTATCCCGACGTGCCGCGCGACTGGAAGACGCATCATGGGTCTGCCACGACGCACGCCACGATGCCGATGATTCCACTAGGTTTCGTGAGCGATGGCGTGGTGCTGCGCTACTTCTCGATGGTCACGACGGTGGGCACACCGCAAAACGTGGCTGCGCAGGAATTGCGCGTCGAATGCATGTTCCCCGCCGACGATGCCACCGAGGCACGTCATCAGCAGCTGCTTGAGACCCATGCGTCGCGGCGACCTCCGATATCGGCAAACCGTACGCGGTGAGATAGTCGCGCGCGCGGTTTTTGGGCGATCATCCGAGCCGATCAGGTTATGGGATTCGACGCTACTCACTCTCCATGGACAACGGGCTTCTACTGTTTCCGGTCGCGGCGCTTCACGTCGAAGCGGCCGACGAGCCACTCTGGTTCCGGCGCGCACCCGATTCGCACGCGGCCGTCATTTCCGACTTCGGCGACGTGACCGACGTGCTCGAGCGCCTGCCGCAATCGTGGTGCGTCGTCCCTGGCGCGCAACTCGAAGGCTTGCACGACGACGAGGACATCACGAGCGCCGATCCGCGTTTCAACGGCGAACTTCCGCGTCATCACTTCGCGGTGATTCGCCATACGGACCGCCGCGTCAACGTCGCACTGCTGTTGATCAACGCCGCCGAAGCCGTGTTGTTGCCCACGCGCCTGTTCGGCTCGCGCGCTCATTTCGAAGCCTGCGTGCCGGGTCTCGAACAGCTGGCCTGCGAAGCAATCGGGCCGGGCGACTGAAGCCCGATTGGCTTGACAAGGGCTCGACGACGGCTCGCGCATACGGGTCAACCCCGCTATTCATTGCCGCGGAAAAATGCCACGCGAGCCGTTGTAAGCCCGTTATCGGGTTCGTAATAAAGCCGTAATAAATCTGTTGATCGTTTGCCGATTTGGGAGCTGTTTCCGCAATTCTCACCAGTTAATTTTCCGCAATGCCACAACGAGTGTTTTTGCGGAGAAGAGATGCAAAGAAAACGGAGATGGGCGCTGCTGATGCTGAGTAGCGTCGCGATGGCGACCCAGGTTCTCGCAACCGAAAAAGCCGAAGACCTGACGATCGCGAAGATGCCCGCGTATAGCCCGCATCAGGTGTACGTCGAGGACGTGAACTTCAGCTCGATGACGGACGCGCGCACGTACGTGATCGACGCCGACAACAACCGCCTGCTCGGCCAGATCGATACCGGCTTCGCGCCGGGTCTTGCGATCAGCCCCGATCACAAGACGAGCTACGTCGCGACGACTTACTTCGCGCGCGGCTCGCACGGCGCGCGCACCGACGTCGTCGAAACGACCGACAACACCACGTTGCAGATCACCGGCGAAATTGCGATTCCGCCGAAGCACGCGCAAAGCGTGCCGTCGCCGTACAACACCGTGTTGTCCAAAGACGGCAAGTGGCTGTACGTCTCGAACATCACGCCCGCCACCTCGGTGAGCGTGGTCAACACGGCCACGCATCAGCTCAGCGCGGAGATCGATACGGACGGCTGCGTGCTCGCCTATCCGTCGGGTAACGACCGCTTCACGTCGCTGTGTGAAAGCGGCAAGGCATTGACCGTCGTGCTCGGCCCGAACGGAAAGGAGAAAAGCCGTAAGTTGTCCGACGCATTCATCGATGTCGCGAAAGATCCAGCGTTCGTCAATGCGTCGCGCAGCGGCAATACGTACTGGTTCGCGACCTTCAACGGCAACATGCGCAGCGCCGACTTCAGCGGTGCCGCGCCGGTGTTCGGCGCGCCGTGGCCGCTCGTCACGCCGGACGAGGCGAAGGCCGGCTGGCGTCCGGGCGGCCTGCAGCAAACCGCGCTGCACGTGCCGACGCAGCGTCTGTTCGTGGCGATGCATCAGGGTAACGAGGATGCCCACAAGGACCCCGCGAGCGAGGTGTGGGTGTTCGATCTGAAGACGCACAAGCGCATCGCGCGCTGGAAGCTCGCGGACCAGAAGATCGATCCGCTGCTGTCGATTCAGGTCAGCGAGGACGCGCATCCGCTGTTCTACGGCATCACGACGAACTCGGACGTGGTCGTCGCCGACGCGGCGACGGGCAAGCTCAAGCACGTTCACAAGCAGATCGGCGCGACCGCGTCGCTGCTGGTCAATCCGTAACGAGGTGCATGCGATGAATCCAGGCCTCGTCATCGATCCGGTCGTCTCGAGCGTCGCGCTCGCCGCGATATCGATCATCACCTTGACGCTCGCGCTGCCGAAACTGGCGCGCCAGTACGACCAAAGGCAGGTCGTCGCGGGTTTTGATCTGTTGCCGCATGCTCTGGTCGCGCCGGCCGCGCTCGGGCTGCCGCTCCTCGAAATCGCCGCTACGCTCGCGGCCCTCGTACCGGCCACGCGCAGCGTCGGCGCCGCCGCGCTCGCCGCGCTGTTCGTGCTGTTCGCACTCGCGCTCGGTATCAACGTGGCGCGCGGGCGCACCGACATCGATTGCGGCTGCAATGGCTTTCGCCAGCCGGGCGCGGCCGTCCCGCACTCGATCGGCTGGGCGCACGTCGCGCGCACGCTGCTGCTGGCCGTGCTCGCCGCGCTGGTGTGCATGCCGCAAAGCGCCCGCGCGGTCGTCTGGTTCGACTACCTGAGCGTGCTCGGCGCGAGCCTCGTCGCCGTGGCCGCTTTCTTTACCCTGGACGTGCTGCTCGCCAACCGTCCGAAGCTGAATCACCTGAGGAACTCGTAATGGAAAACGCACTGTTGATCTCCAATGTTTTGCTGTGGCTTGGCGTGCTGGCGCTCGGCGCTATTTCACTCGCGCTCGTGCGCCAGATCGGCATCCTGTACGAACGACTGATGCCCGTCGGCGCGCTGATGATCGACAAGGGGCCGGCGGTCGGCACGGTGGGTCCGTCGTTCGAGCTCAATGCGCTCGACGGCCGTCAGGTCAAGGTGGGCGGCATCTCGGCCGCGGGCCGCAGCACGCTGGTGTTCTTCCTCTCGCCGAGCTGCCCGGTCTGCAAGAAGCTGCTGCCGCTGCTGCCGTCGATCCAGGCGCGCGAGACGGCCACCGACATCGTGCTCGCGAGCGACGGCGACACCACCGAGCATGCGGCCTTCTACAAGAAGCTCGGCCTGAGCCAGTTTCCGTATGTGCTCTCGCAGGAGCTCGGTCTCGCGTACCAGATCGGCAAGCTGCCCTACGCACTGCTGATCGATGAAACGGGCAAGGTCCGTGCGAAGGGTCTCGTGAATTCGCGTGAGCACCTCGAAAGCCTGTTCGAAGCGAAGGAGCGCGGGGTGGCCTCGCTGCAGGAGTTCGTCCACCCGGAGCACGCCGACCATACGGACCACGCGGACCACGCGGACCACGCGCAGCACGCCTGAGCACGTCATCACACATCAGAACGACAGGACGACAAGCATGAAATGGTTCGACTCTTTCTTCGAGTTGAAGGCGCGCACCGTTGCGCAGCGCAGCTCGCGACGCAGTGCGATGGCCACGCTCGGCCGCGCGCTGGTCGGCTCGGCGCTCGTGCCGCTGCTGCCGGTGGACCGCACGTTCGCGGCGGACAACGCCTCGGCGGCGAGCGCCGCGAGCGCGCCGGCCGCGGGCAAAAGCGATGACCCGTATAGCTGCGATTACTGGCGCTACTGCGCGATCGACGGCTGGCTGTGCAGTTGCTGCGGTGGCACGTCGAGCAGCTGCCCGCCGGGCACGACACCGTCGCCGATCACGTGGATCGGCACCTGCCGCAATCCGCACGACGGCACCGATTACATCGTGTCGTACAACGACTGCTGCGGCAAAACCTCGTGCGGCCGCTGCTTCTGCAACCGCAACGAACGCGAGAAGCCGCTCTACAAGCTCTCGCAGAACAACGACAT
>DATAQT010000301.1:0-5881 GCA_036264535.1 Paraburkholderia sp.
TGCTGATCCAGCGCGGCAAGGCGTACGTGGATAGCCAGTCGGCCGAGGAAATCCGTGCGAACCGCGGCTCGGCCACCGAAGTCGGCACGCCGTCGCGTTTCCGCGAGCGTTCGGTCGAGGAAAACCTCGACCTGTTCCGCCGCATGAAGGCGGGCGAGTTCCAGGAAGGCGAGCACGTGCTGCGCGCGAAGATCGACATGTCGTCGCCGAACTTCAACATGCGCGACCCGGTCATCTACCGCATTCGCTTCGCGCATCACTACCGTACCGGCGACACGTGGTGCGTGTACCCGATGTACGACTACACGCACTGCATCTCCGACGCGCTCGAAAACATCACGCATTCGCTGTGCACACTCGAGTTCGAGGACCATCGTCCGCTGTACGACTGGATCCTCAACGAACTCGCCGAAGCCGGTATCTTCAGGCGTCCGCTGCCGCAGCAAATCGAGTTTTCGCGTCTGAACCTGACCTATGCGATCACGAGCAAGCGCAAGCTGCTGCAACTCGTCAACGAAGGCCATGTGGACGGCTGGGACGACCCGCGCATGCCGACCATCGTCGGGATGCGTCGGCGCGGTTTCACGCCCGAGTCGATCCAGCTGTTCTGCGAGCGCATCGGCGTGACCAAGGTCGACTCGTGGATCGACATGAGCGTGTTCGAAGGCGCGCTGCGCGACGACCTCGACGCGAAAGCGCCGCGGATTGCGGCGGTGCTCGATCCGGTCAAGCTGGTCATCGACAACTTCCCCGAACGGCTCACCGAGCCGTGCAGCGCGCCGGTGCATCCGCATCATCCGGAACAGGGCCTGCGCGAGTTCCCGATTTCGCGCGAGCTGTGGATCGAGCGCGAGGACTTCACGGAGACGCCGCCGAAGGGTTACTTCCGCCTGTTCCCGGGCAACAAGGTGCGTCTGCGCTACGGCTACGTGATCGAATGCACGCACGCGGACAAGGATGAGAACGGCAACGTCGTCGCGGTGCACTGCAACTATTTCCCGGACAGCAAGTCGGGCACCGAAGGCGCGAACAACTACAAGGTCAAGGGCAACATCCACTGGGTCAGCGCCGCCGCGGCCTGCCCGGCCGAAGTGCGCATCTACGACCGGTTGTTCAAGGAAGCGCAACCGGACGCCGGCGGCCGCGACTTCCTCGAAGCGCTGAATCCGGACTCGAAGCGCGTGGTCCAGGCCTACCTCGAGACCGGCGCGCACCACGCGCTACCGGAGCAGCGCTACCAGTTCGAGCGCCACGGCTACTTCGTGGCCGACCGCGTCGATTCGAAGCCGGGTAAGCCCGTATTCAACCGCATCGTCAGTCTGCGCGACAGTTGGGGCAAGCCGGCGTAAGCTCGCGTAAGCGCGCTCCGGCGTCCCGGCGTTGCCGGCCCATGCGGGTTGCATCATGCTCGATCGACACTCACTACGCGCTCGCCTGAGCGCGCCGGTCCGGGAGGTCCGATGAAGGTTGCAACCCGCCGCGGCGAAGGCACTGAGGGCACGGTTCGCAACGCACGTCGCCGGCCCGTTGCGCGCCTGCTGCGCGGCATGCACGGTGTGCTGCTCGCGCTGGCCGCCAGCGGCCTGCTCGCGCTCGCCAATCCCGCCCGCGCGGACGAACTGACCGGCACGCTGAGAAAGATCCACGACGACGGCGTCGTCGTGCTCGGCGTACGCGAGGCATCGATCCCGTTCTCGTACTTCGACGGCAAGCGTACCGTCGGCTACTCGCAGGCGATCGCGATGCAGATCGTCGATGAAATCCGGAAATCGCTCGGCATGCCGCAACTGCAGGTTCACGAAGTCACGGTGACGTCGTCGAACCGCACGCCGATGCTGATGAACAACCAGATCGACCTCGAATGCGGCTCGACCACGCATACGGTCGAGCGCGAAAACGTCGCCGCGTTCTCGGACAGCTTTTTCCAGTATGCGGTGCGCATGATTACGCGCAAGAACAGCGGCATCACCGATTTCGCCGATCTGGCCGGCAAACCGGTCGTGACGACCGCGGGCACGTCCGACGAGCGCCTGCTGCGCAGCCTCAATACCGATAAACAGTTGAACATGCGCATCATGAGCGCGCGTGACCATCAGGAAGCATTCACCGCGATGAAGGACGGCCACGCGGTGGCGTTCGTGATGGACGAGCCGATCGTCTACGGTTTCAAGGCGACCGACCCGCATCCCGACGATTTCATCGTGACGGGCACGCCGCTCGGCTACGAGGTGTACGCGTGCATGTTCCGCAAGGGCGACGAGCCGTTCCGCGCGCTCGTGAATCGCGTGATCGCCCATTCGCAGACGTCTGGCGACGCCGAGCGTCTGTACAGGCAGTGGTTCACGCAGCCGATTCCGCCGTACGGCATCAACCTCAATTTCCCGCTGTCGGAGCAGAACCGCGCGTTGTTCGCGCATCCGAACGATCGCGCGCTCGATTGAAGGCGGCGGGCGCCGTCTATAGCGACCGGTGCAACTCCGCGAGCGACAGCGTCGTCTCGAATAGCCGCGTCAGACTATGGCTCGCATAGCGCGGGATTTCATCGATCGACGCCCAGCGGTAGTCGTCCATCTCGGGGATCAGCGTGCCGTCCGAGCGGCGCGGAAACAGCGACGTGCAGGTGCACGTGCTCAGGTCGAGTTCGTTGGTACTCGCGCGCGCCGCGAACAGATGCAGGTCCTTGTCGCGCCGGTAGACGAACAGGCCGAGATCCTTCAGGCGATCGGCCGCGAGCGCGATGCCGGTCTCCTCGACCAGCTCACGCAGCGCGGTCACATGCGGCGCCTCGCCGTCTTCGCCATGTCCTTTCGGGATGTCCCAGTGCGTCGTTTCGGTGGCGTGCGCGAGCAGCACGCGTCCGTCGGGATCGAGCAGCACGATCCCGCATGAGACGATTCGTGGGCTCATCGCGCCACCCCACTGCGCTCACTGCGCGCACCGCACTCCCGCATGCTCAACGCTTCTGCAACTGCCAGGCACCGCCGACCTTGCAGAAGTTCGGACGCAGGTTCATCGATTGCCCTTTCGCGTTGAGGACGACCCCGAGGGTGCGGCAAGTGCGCCCGCCGTCGGTCGAGGTGCTGTCCATCGTGATGGTCGCGTCGATCTTCACGCTATTGCCGGTGCCGTCGTTGACCCACGTGAAGGTGTCGCCGTCCTTCCTGTCATTGAGTGCGCTCATGACCGCGTGCTTGATCGAGTCGTTGTCGCGCTGATGCATGTAGGCGAGCGGCGTGTCGTTCAGAAAGGCGAGGTTCGCCGCTTGCGCGCCGATCGCCGCGCCGAGCAGCAGGCTCGCGGCACTGAGGTGGAACAGCACACGGGTTCGCGTCGACATGAAGGACTCTCCTCGAAGTGTGTACGGCGCGCGGCGGCGCACGGCGGCTTTTGATCGAAACCTCAAAAGCATAGCATGCACACTTCGGCAGGCTGCGGCCATCGACGCTCGTCAACGCGCGGCGGCCGTGCCCTGCAGGCGGAACATGTTGACGACGTCGCGCAGCATCTGCGCCTGCTCCTGCATCGACTGCGCGGCGGCCGCCGCCTGCTCGACCATCGCGGCGTTCTGCTGCGTGGTCTCGTCCATCTGCGCGATCGCCAGATTGACCTGCTCGATGCCGCGGCTCTGCTCGTCGGAGGCGGCGGAAATCTCGCTGATGATGTCGGTCACGCGTTTCACCGCATCGACGAGCGACTCCATCGTGCCGCCCGCCTTTTCAACGAGCGCCTTGCCGCTGCCGACGCGTTCGACCGACTCTTCGATCAGCGTCTTGATCTCCTTGGCCGCATCGGCGCTGCGGCGCGCGAGGTTGCGCACTTCGCCCGCGACGACCGCGAAGCCGCGGCCCTCCTCGCCGGCGCGAGCCGCCTCGACGGCCGCGTTCAGGGCGAGGATGTTGGTCTGGAACGCGATGCTTTCGATCACGCCGATGATATCGACCACCCGCGTCGAGCTCGCGGCGATGCTCTGCATGTTCGCGACGACCTGCTGCACCGCCTCGCCACCCTCGCCCGCGAGCTGCGAAGCGGAACGCGCCATGCGGTTGGCCTGCAGTGCGTTGTCGGCGTTCTGCTTGACGGTCGCCGTCAGCTGTTCCATGCTCGCGGCCGTTTCGCCGAGCGAGGACGCCTGCTCTTCGGTGCGCGCCGACAGATCGAGATTGCTCGCGGCAATTTCTTCGGCCGCGACCGTGATCGTTTCGGTGCCGCCGCGAATCCGCCGGATCGCGTCGGCAAGACGGCTCTGCATGCGCTGCATCGCGAACAGCATGCTCTGCTGATCGTCGCCGGCGAGCGTGACCGGGCGCGACAGATCGCCGCCGGCGATCGTCTCGGCGACGCTCGCCGCGTAGGCGGGCTCGCCGCCGAGGCTGCGCTTCACGTTGCGGATGATCAGCACGAGCGCGATGGTGCTAAAGCTGCCGATCGCGAGGATCGTCAGCAGATAGCGCAGCAGATCGGCGCGGAACGCCGCGTCGATGTCGTTGACGTAGACACCCGAGATCAGATACCAGTTCCACGCGGGAAAGCGCTTGACGAAGCTGATCTTCGGCACGCGCTCGTTGTTGCCGGCAATGCGTCCCATGTAATCGACGAAGCCCTGGCCCCGCGCCTGCGCGACCTTGACCATCTCGACGAACAGCAGCTTGCCGTCGCTGTCCGCGTAGTGCGAGACGTCCTTGTTGCGCAGATCGGCGAGCATCGGATGCATGATCACGACCGGCGCCGCGGTCGTCACGATCATGTAGCCGCTGCCGGGGTAGCGCATCGCGGACAGGCGCGCCATCGCCTGCTGCTGCGCCTGTTCGGGCGTCAGTTCGTGCTGGTCGGCGCGCTGCGCGTAATCGGCGACGATGCCGTACGCGCTCTCGACGACGTTCTGCACCGCCGACTTGCGCTCGGCGAGCATCGTCGCGCGCGACTGCCACGCGGCCCAGCCGCCGAGACCGAGCAGGCCGAGCCACGTAATCAGCAGCGCGAGCCAGAGTTTGCTGTTGAGGCTGAGTCGGTTCACGCGGGTTTCTCCATCACGGCGCATCAGTCGGTTCCCGTGAATTAACGGCGCCGGGCGCGATTTCCTGAGTCGGGAAACACCCGAAGCGAGCCGTGCAATGAGGGAACGACGCCGCGCGCGTGACGTCCCGGCGCTCGCCCGCGTTGGTTATCGCGCCGCCGGACCAAGCTGCCAAGATGCGCCGGGTGCATGATGAACGCCGGTCCCGGTGCAGCGTTGTGTCGGCGGCGGCGTCCCTTTTGAGCCCGGGAGTCTCGAATGGAAATGCAAGCATCGCAAGGCCACGCACGCGCCGCCGGCCGGGGATGTATCTGCCACAGTCCGTCTTTTCTGCGGCTCAACCTGCGTCTCGATCAACTGCACCACGAGGCGCCCGATCAGTCGATCGAGCCGTCTTTCAGTCCTCCCTCCCCGTTTGGCCCGCGCGGCATCCTGCCGGATGGCCTCGCTGTCGATGCCTCAGCTGATGGTCGCCGACATCGGCTTCATCAACCTCGCCGCGGCGAGCGAAGCCGAACGCATGCTGATGCGTGGCTTCACGAGCATCCGCGACATGGCCGGCCCGGCGTTTTCGCTGAAGAAGGCGATCGACATCGGCATGATGGCTGGGCCGCGCATCTGGCCATCGGGCGCGATGATCTCGCAGACCTCGGGGCACGGCGACTTTCGCATGCCGTTCGAGATTCCATCGTTTGCGGGGCAGTCGCCGTCGCGCGGCGAGGTGCACGCGGCGGCGTGCGCTGCATCGAACACGGTCAGCTGATGAACGAGGAAACCGCGAAGCTGCTCGCCGGCGAAGGCATCTGGATCAGCCTGCAACCGTTTCTCGACGACGAGGACGCGATCTTTTTCCCCGCGGGCTCGCCG
>DATAQT010000356.1:0-4373 GCA_036264535.1 Paraburkholderia sp.
CGGCGATGACGATGGCGAAGCCGGCATCACGCTGTTTCTGGTCCCGCGCGACACCGCGGGTGTGAGCGTGCGCGGCTATCGCAAGATCGATGGAGGACGTGCGGCCGAAGTGACGTTCGACAACGTCACGCTCAGCGACGACGCCGTGCTCGGCTCAGTAGACCAGGGCTTTGCGACGCTCGAATATGCCGTGAGCTGCGGCGTGCTCGCGCTGTGCGCGGAAGCGGTCGGCGCGATGGACATCGCGAAAGACTACACGCTCGAGTATTTGCGCACGCGCAAGCAGTTCGGCGTGCCGATCGGCAGCTTCCAGGCATTGCAGCACCGCATGGCCGATATGCTGCTCGAAATCGAGCAGGCGCGCTCGGCAGTCATCAACGCGGCCGCGGCGCTCGACGGCGAACGCAAGACGCGCGAGCGCGCGGTGTCGGCGGCGAAGTACAGCATCGGCAGGATCGGCACGCTGGTTGCCGAGGAATGCATCCAGTTGCACGGCGGCATCGGCATGACGTGGGAACTGCCGCTCGCGCATTACGCGAAGCGGCTCGTGATGATCGATCATCAGCTCGGGGACGAGGATCATCATCTCGAGCGGTTTGTGACGTTGGGGGCTGCGCCGTTGCACGCATAGGCCCGGCGATGAAGCGTCTGCTTGTCAAGGTTGCGCTTGCGCGGCCTTGTCGCATTGCGACGCGAATCGGATGGACGTGAATCTTTGCGCTTGGCGCGAAGCTTTGACGGCGTACATCATCGTAGTGATTCGCGACGTACATGAAAAAAGGACCTACGGCTTTCACCGTAAGTCCTTTTTGATCTTGGTCGGGGCGAGAGGATTTGAACCTCCGACCACCTGCACCCCATGCAGGTACGCTACCAGGCTGCGCTACGCCCCGAACAGAAGAAAAATTATAACAGACACTTCATTCGATTAGAACTGCCCTGCACGAACAAAGCGAACGAGCCCATGAACTAGTGGCCCAGCAGATCGATCACGTTCTGTAGTTCCTTGCGCAACTTCTCGACATCGACGGCAACCGTTGCCGCCGATGCCTGCGTCTGCACCGCGGCACCGCCGGCACCCTCGCCCTCGTCGACCACCGCATCGGGCCCACCCCCGCCATGCGAATCGAGCCGGTTGCGCGCTCCGTTGATCGTAAAGCCCTGCTCGTACAGCAACTCTCGAATCCGCCGGATCAACAGCACCTCGTGATGCTGATAATACCGACGATTGCCGCGCCGCTTGACCGGCTTCAACTGGGTGAACTCCTGCTCCCAGTAACGCAGCACGTGGGGCTTCACCCCGCAAAGTTCGCTGACCTCACCAATCGTGAAGTAGCGCTTCGCCGGAATCGGAGGCAAGACGACTTTTTCGATCGTCGCGGTCATCGTCAGTTAGCCGTGATGGGTTGCGCGAAAGCGCGCCAGTCGTTCAGCGCGCGAAACTCGCTTCGGCGCCGTTCTCGACGAGCGCCTTCAGCTTTTGACTTGCATGAAACGTCACCACGCGACGCGCGGCGATAGGAATCGCCTCGCCAGTCTTCGGATTTCTGCCGGGGCGCTGCGGCTTGTCGCGCAACTGGAAGTTGCCGAAGCCCGACAGCTTGACGCTGTCGCCGCTCTCCAGCGCATCGCGGATCACCTCGAAGAACGCCTCGACCATGTCCTTCGCTTCCCGCTTGTTGAGCCCGACATTGTCGAACAGCAACTCGGCAAGTTCCGCCTTGGTGAGCGTCGGCGTCTCATTGGAAACGACGGCGGGTGATGTCGGAATATCTCGAATCATGGCGCTGCGTTGCGCCGTAAGAAGGGCTTCGAAATCACTCGAGTTCATTTCATTCATATCTATCAAATGGCGCGCCAAGCGTAAAACAATGGATGCGGAAACAGCCGTGCAATAGTTAAATGCGGGTTATCCGCGCAACCGTGCGCCATATACTCGAGCAAGACGTTCCACCAGAGTTTGAATAGCCAGATCGACCGTTTCATCCTGAAGGGTTCCGCCAGTATCTTGCAAGGTCACCCGGAACGCAAGGCTTTTCTCGTGCGCGGCCAGACCACCGGAAGTGTTTGATTTTGGACGAAATTCGTCGAAAAGCGCAACCTTCTGGATAGCCTTGCAAGCCGGCTCGGACTGGGCCTTCTGAAGCTCGTCGAGCAGCGCCTGGACCTCGATTTTCTGATCGACGACCAAGGCAATATCACGTCGTACCGGCGGAAATTTTGAAACTTCCGACGGAATCGGCAATACCCGTTGCATTAATGCTTCCGCTTCGATTTCAAACAGAATCGGCGCATGCGTCAAATCATATTTTTGCATCCAGCGCGGATGCAATTCGCCAATCCAGCCCACTGCGCGACCATTCAATTCGATACGCGCGCTGCGTCCGGGATGCAGCGCGGGATGCTCGGCCTTCACGAAATGCGCGACCGCCGGTGCAAGCAGCGCCTCGAGGTCACCCTTCACGTCGAAGAAGTCGACCGCGCGTGCCGGCGCGCCCCACTGCTCTTCGAGCGTGGGACCATAGGCGAGCGCGCCGATCATCTTCGGCTGAGCGAAGCCTTCGACGGTCAACTCGCCGGCTTTGATCGACGGATCGTGCAGGAACACGCGGCCTGCTTCGAACACGCGCACGCGGTCCGCCGCGCGACGGTTCAGGTTGGTACGCAACACATGGATCAGGCTGCCGAACAGCGTGGTGCGCATCACCGACAACTGGCTTGCGATCGGGTTGATCAGACGCACCGGGTTACTGTTGCCCGCGAAGTCCTGCTCCCACTCGGCGTCGACGAAGCTGAAGTTCACCGTTTCCGCGTAGTCGCGCGCGGCGAGCGCGTGACGGATCGTGTGGATGGAGCGTTGCGTCTCGTTGGTCGCGCGCATTTCGCTGGTCGCGACCGGCGGGCGCGCCGGAATCTTTTCGAAGCCGTGGATGCGCGCGACTTCTTCGATCAGGTCCTCTTCGATCTCGATATCGAAGCGGTACGACGGCGGCATCACCGAGAACGTATCGCCGTCGCGCTCGAACGACAGGCCGAGGCGCGTGAAAATCTGCGCGATTTCATCGGCGCCGATCGCGACGCCGATGATGCGGTTCGCACGCGAGACGCGCATCTTCACGGGCACGCGCTTCGGCACGTTGACGATCTGATCGTCGACCGGCCCCGCTTCGCCGCCGCAGATGTCGAGGATCAGCTGCGTGATGCGCTCGATATGATCGACGGTCGTCGCGTAGTCGACGCCGCGCTCGAAACGATGGCCTGCATCGGTCGAGAAGTTGTACTTGCGGGAGCGGCCACGAATGCTATCGGGCCACCAGAACGCGGCTTCGAGATAGATGTTGGTGGTGTCGAGCGTGACCGCCGTGCTGTCGCCGCCCATGATGCCCGCGAGGCTTTCGATGTGCTGTTCATCGGCGATCACACCGACTGTTTCGTCAAGTTTGACCGTGTTGCCGTTCAGCAGCTTCAGCGTTTCGCCCTTGCGGCCCCAGCGCACGTCCATGCCGCCGCGGATCTTGTCGAGATCGAACACGTGTGACGGACGCCCCAGCTCGAGCATCACATAGTTCGAGATGTCGACGAGCGCGGAGATGCTGCGCTGGCCCGAGCGCTCGAGACGCTCGACCATCCATTGCGGCGACTTCGCGCGCGCATCGACGCCCCGGATCACGCGACCCGAGAAACGGCCGCACAGATCGGCCGCCGAGATTTTCACAGGCAGCGTTTCGGTGAGCGTGACCGGAGCCGGTTTGATTTCGAGCGGGCGCAGCGGCGCGCCGGTAATCGCCGACGTTTCGCGCGCGACGCCGAACACCGACAGGCAGTCGGCCTTGTTCGGCGTCAGTTTGATTTCAAAAACGGTGTCGTCGAGATTCAGCGTCTCGCGGATGTCCTGCCCGATCGGCGTATCTTCCGGCAGGATCATCAGACCGCTGTGATCTTCGGAGAGCTTCAGCTCGCGCGCCGAGCACAGCATGCCCTGGCTTTCCACGCCGCGCAGCTTCGAGAGCTTGATCGCGAACGGCGTGCCGCCCTCTTCGGCCGGCGGCAGTTGCGCGCCAACCAACGCGACCGGCACCTTGATGCCCGGCGCGACATTCGGCGCACCGCACACGATGTTCAGCGTCGCGCCCGTGCCGGCGTTCACCTGACACACGTTGAGCTTATCTGCGTCCGGGTGCTTGACAACCTCCAGCACCTGGCCGACGACGATCTTCGAGGTCGGCGGCGCGGCCGGCCGCAGGTCTTCGACTTCGAGACCGGCCATCGTCAACGCGTGCGACAGTTCGTCGGTCGTCAGTTGCGGATCGACAAAGGTTCTCAGCCAGGATTCCGGGAATTGCATGGTTCTGTGTACGTTCTGATCAGGTTAG
>DATAQT010000044.1:0-6400 GCA_036264535.1 Paraburkholderia sp.
TATCAATCCGGGCCGCGTCGAGCTTGCGAAGAAGTTCGGCATGACGCACTTCATCAACCCGAACGAAGTCGAGAACGTCGTCGATCACATCGTGCAGTTGACCGACGGCGGCGCCGACTATTCGTTCGAATGCATCGGCAATGTGAAGGTGATGCGCCAGGCGCTCGAATGCACGCACAAGGGCTGGGGCCAGTCGTTCATCATCGGCGTCGCGGCGGCGGGCGAGGAGATCAGCACGCGGCCGTTCCAGCTCGTCACGGGGCGCGAGTGGAAGGGCTCGGCGTTCGGCGGCGCGCGCGGGCGCACCGATGTGCCGAAGATCGTCGACTGGTACATGGAAGGCAAGATCAATATCGACGACCTGATTACGCACCGTCTGCCGCTCGAGCGCATCAACGAGGGCTTCGATCTGATGAAGAAGGGCGAGTCGATCCGCTCGGTCGTGCTGTACTAGGAAAGGAGCGTCGCGATGCTCGAACTACTATCGGCGCACGCCTGCCACGGCGGCGAGCAGCGCTTCTACCGGCACGAGTCGCGCACCATCGGTCTGCCGATGCGCTTCTCGGTCTATCTGCCGCCGCAGGCGGTGCAATCGAACGCGCAGGTGCCCGCGCTGTTCTACCTCGCGGGGCTGACTTGCACCGAAGAGACGTTCTCGATCAAGGCCGGCGCGCAGCGCTTCGCCGCACGGCACGGCATCGCGTTGATCGCGCCGGATACGAGCCCGCGCGGCGCCGGCGTGCCCGGCGAGAACGATTCATGGGACTTCGGCGTCGGCGCGGGCTTTTATGTCGACGCGACCCGGGAGCCGTGGGCGCGCAACTACCGCATGTACTCGTACGTGCGCGACGAGCTGCGCGAGACGGCGCTGGCGAACCTTCCGGTCGATGGCGCGCGCCTCGGCATGTTCGGTCATTCGATGGGCGGGCACGGCGCGCTGATGCTCGCGCTGCGCAACCCGGACATCTATCGGTCGGTGTCCGCGTTCGCGCCGATTGCGGCGCCGATGCGCTGCCCGTGGGGCGAGAAGGCGTTCAGCGGCTATCTCGGCGAGAACCGTGAAGCGTGGAGGCAGTACGACGCGAGCGAACTGGTCGCGCACGCGACACGCAAATTCGCGGAAGGGATTCTCGTCGATCAGGGGCTCGCGGATCAGTTCCTGCCGACGCAGTTGAATCCCGACGTGTTCGAAGCGGCGTGCAAGGCCGCGGGTCAGCCGCTGACGTTGCGCCGTCATGCGGGCTATGACCACGGCTACTACTTCATCTCGACGTTCATCGAGGATCATCTCGCGCATCACGCAAAGGTGTTGCTCGGCTGAAAACGTCATAAAAGGCGGTGCGAAATAAAAAACGGCGGCACGTGATGTGCCGCCGTTTTTTCATGTGATCGGCGTAAGCGCCGCTCAATGCCGCTTCAGCAAACTACCGCCATACACCACCGCCGACAGCACGGTGATCCAGAAGCTCGTCGGCCAATCGGTATAGAACGCGAGCGTCAAGCCGAGCCAGGCCTGAGCGAGCGCGAACACGGCCGCGAGCACGAGACCGGTCGATAGCCGCGTGCTCAGGTTCTGCGCGGCGGCGGCCGGTCCGACCATCAACGTGAACACGAGCAGCACGCCGACGATCTGCGTGCAGGCGGCGACGGCCAGCGCGGCAATCGCGAGAAACAGCACCGACACGCGGCGCAGCGACACGCCCTTCGCTTCGGCCAGCTCCGGTTGCAGGGACGCGAACAGCAGCGGCCGCATGATCGCCGCGAGCGCGACGAGGCTGACCACGCCCAACGCCGCGAGCACACCGAGCGTCGACGCATTCACGCCGAGCACATTGCCGAACAGCAATGCCGTGACCTGCGTCGCATAGGCGGTGAAGAAGTGCAGAAACAGCAGCCCGAAGCCAAGCGACAACGACAGGATCACGCCGATTGCGACGTCGCGTCCGGCGAGCCGCTCGCCGAGCGCGCCCATGCCGACACCGGCCGCGAGCGTGAAGCCGATCATCCCCCAGATCGGCGAGACGCCGATCAGCACCGCGCCGGTCGCGCCGGTGAAGCCGACGTGCGACAGCGCGTGGCCGGCGAAGGTCTGTCCGCGCATCACCAGAAAATAGCCGACCACGCCGGCCAGCACCGCGACGATCCCCGACGCCGCGAATGCGTTCACCATGAAATCGTATTCAAACATCGTGCGTGTGTCCGTCGCGTGAGTCGTGCGGGTGTGAGTGCTTGTGTGAATGACCGTGGCCGTGGTCATGCGAGTGACCGCCGTCCCCGTCGTCTTCGTGCTCGTGATCGTGCTTCTCGACTTCGACGCCGCCCGACATCACGAAGATGCGCCCGTTCACGCGCATCACGTCGATCGGCGAGCCGTACAGACGCGATAGCACCGGCCGCGTGATCACTTCGTCGACGGTGCCGAGCGCCGCGACGCCGCTGCCGAGATACAGGACGCGATCGATCGAGTTCAGCAGCGGATTGAGTTCGTGCGCGGAGAACAGCACCGCGATGCCGAGCTCCTGTTGCACGCGCCGCACCAGTTCGACGACGCTCTTCTGATGATGCGGGTCGAGGCTGATCAGCGGTTCATCGAGCAGCAGCAGTTTCGGATTGCCGAGCAGGCACTGCGCGAGCAGAAGCCGTTGCCGTTCGCCGCCCGATAGCTCCGACAGCGGCCGCTTCGCGAGATTCGTACCGCCGACGAGCTCCAGCACGCGATCGACGTCCGCGCGCGTTTTCGCATCGGCGTGCGGCAGGCCCCAGCGATGACCATCGGCGGCCATCGCGACGAAATCGCGGCCGCGCACGCGGCGGCCGGCGAGCGCGCTGCGTGTCTGCGGCATATAGCCGATCGACGCGTTGCCGCGCTCGACCGTCTGCCCGAGCACGCGAATCGCACCGCTCGCGGCCGGCACGAGGCCGAGCACCGCGCGCATCAGCGTCGTCTTGCCCGCGCCGTTCGGCCCGAGCACGCCGATGAACTCGCCCTGATTCACGACGAAACTCGTGTCGCGCAGGATCGTGCGCTCGCCGAGTTCGAGTGTCACGTTCCCGAGTTCGAGCACGGGCGTGCCGCCGCGGGCGGCGGTGGGTGCGCTCGCCGGCGCACCCGCTGGCGCTTGATGGCCAGTCGAATTCATGGAGTCTTTCCTTTGGCGTTGGTTGCGCCATTCGCGCCATTCGCGCCGTTCGTGTCACCGGCCGCCAGCGCCTTCTGCAGCGCGTCGAGCTGCGTCAGCATCCACGTCTGATAGGTCTTGCCGGCCGGCAAGGTTTCGGTGACGCTCATCGTCGGGACCTTCGATTGTTGCGCGAGGTTCAGCATGCGTCGGGTCAGCGCCTCGGTGGCCTGGCTGTTGTAGATCAGCACGCGCACGCGCCGCTCGCGCAGATCGCGTTCGAACGCGGCGATATCGGCCGCGCTCGCTTCAGTGTCGTTCATCGTGGCGAGCTGAAAGCGCTGGTTGCGCATGTCGAGCCCGATCGCGTCCGACATGTAGCCGAACACCGGCTCGGTCGCCGTGACCGGCAGGCCCGCATAGCGGCCGTGCAACTCGGCGACCTTCGCGTCGATCGGCTTCAGCGAATCGAGAAACTTCGCGAGGTTCGCATCGTACGCCGACTTGTGCGCCGGGTCAGCAGCGGCGAGCGCATCGCTTACCGCGCGCGCGACTTTCGGCATCGTCGCGGGCTCGTACCACAGGTGCGGATTGTCGCCGCCTTTTCTGCCGACCAGATCGGCCGCGACGATCACCTTGCGCTGCGCGCCTTTCGACGCGGCCAGCAGCTTCGCCATCCACGGATCGTAATCGGCGCCGTTGTAGACGACGAGGCTCGCGTGCTGCAACGCGCGCGCGGTGGCCGGGCTCGCTTCGAACAGATGCGGATCCTGGTCCGGATTGCTGAGGATGCTGGTCACGTCGACGCGATCGCCGCCGAGCTGTCGCACCAGGTCGCCATAAAAGTTCTCCGCGGCGACGACCGGGATTTTCGCGTCGGCGGCGAACGCGCTGTGGCCGAACCCGAGCGCCGCGAGCGCGAGCAGACAGGTGCACAGATGCGTGCGCACCGACGTCGATCGATTCAGCGCGCGACGCGCTGCGGAGAACATCGAGCCGATTGTTTTCATGCTGGTTTCCTGCTGCGTGAGAGTTGAATGCGCCACTGGCGATGGCGATGACGAATCCGGGGTGGCGTTCAGCGCGCTGCGCCGCTCGTGCCCTCAGGCCTTGCCGTTCGCGCACACAGCGCGCACAGGCCGCTCAGCTCGATCACCTGGCGATGCACCTCGAAGCCATGCGCCGGCGCGCTGTGCGACAGCTGGTCGGCGAGCTCGTCGCCGGGAATCTCGACGGTCGCGCCGCAGCCGTCGCACATCAGGAACTGGCTGCGATGCGGCACGCCGATTTCGCAGCAGGCGACGAACGCGTTCTTCGATTCAATCCGGTGCACGAAGCCGTGCGCGACTAGGAAGTCGAGCGCGCGATAGACGGTGGTCGGCGGCATGCGACCGCGCTCGGGCGCCAGCGCGTCGAGCAACTCGTACGCGCCGACCGGCCGCTCGCTCGCGACGACCGCCGCATACACCTGCCGGCGCAGCGGCGTCAGCGCGAGGCCGTGCGCGGCGGCGTGCGCGTCCGCATGCGCGAGCCGCTTGGCGTGATGTTCGGCGAGCGAGGTGCTCATTGGCGTGAATCTCCTGACGGGATGGCCCGGGCGGGCGGCGAGGTCGCAATGATATAACGTATCGCGATTTTTTGTCAGCGGGCCGAATCTTCGCGTGGCGGGAAGCGTCGAACGGGGCGCGGCCGATCCCCGTCGCCACGCCTTTGCTCCTGCCGCGCTGCACCATCGAAATTCGGCCGCGTGCCTTGACATGACCCAGTCCGTATCCGATCATTCGATCACCAACAGAGCAATTGTTCGCGCAACGAGCGTTCGCTCACTGCGCGCCAGAATGCAGAAACGAACCGGAGACAGGCAGTGGCACGATTGCAGGACAAGGTCGCCATTCTGACGGGCGCGGCCAGCGGTATCGGTGAAGCGGTGGCCCGGCGCTATCTCGACGAAGGAGCGCGCTGCGTGCTGGTCGATGTGAAGCCGACCGACAGCATCGGCGGCGCGCTGCGCGGCACGTATGGCGAGCGCGTGTTGAGCGTCAGCGCCGACGTGAGGCGCCGCGAGGACATCGAGCGCATCGTAACGAGCACGCTCGGCGGCTTCGGCCAGATCGACATCCTGTTCAACAACGCGGCGCTGTTCGACATGCGCCCGCTCCTCGACGAATCCTGGGACGTGTTCGACCGCCTGTTCGCGGTCAACGTGAAGGGCATGTTCTTCCTGATGCAGGCGGTCGCGCGGCAGATGGTCGAGCAGGGCCGCGGCGGCAAGATCATCAATATGTCCTCGCAGGCAGGGCGGCGCGGCGAGGCGCTCGTTTCGCACTACTGCGCGACCAAGGCGGCCGTGCTGAGCTACACGCAATCGGCGGCGCTCGCGCTCGCGCCGCATAAGATCAACGTCAACGGCATCGCGCCGGGAGTCGTCGACACGCCGATGTGGAACGAGGTCGACGCGCTGTTCGCGCGCTACGAGAACCGGCCGCCCGGCGAGAAGAAGCGCCTCGTCGGCGAGGCGGTGCCGCTCGGCCGCATGGGCGTGCCCGACGACCTGACCGGCGCCGCGCTGTTTCTCGCATCGGCCGATGCCGACTACATCACCGCGCAGACGCTGAACGTCGACGGCGGCAACTGGATGAGCTGAAAGAAGAGCTGGGAGCGGGCACGTCGGCTGCTCACGGCGGCGCGTGATGTCATCAAACGAACGAAGCACCACATAACGTATGAGAAAGGAGACAACGATGAAACCAGCTTGCAAATTCGCGCTGAAGGCCGTCGGTGCCGGCGCGGCCACCTGCTTCGCGCTGAGCGCATCGGCGGCGACGGTGACGATCGCGACGCTGAACAATCCGGACATGATCGAGCTGAAGAAGCTGTCGCCCGCGTTCGAAAAGGCGAATCCGGACATCAAGCTGAACTGGGTGATTCTCGAAGAAAACGTGCTGCGTCAGCGCGCGACGACCGACATCACGACCGGCAGCGGCCAGTTCGACGTGATGACGATCGGCGCGTACGAAACGCCGCAATGGGGCAAGCGCGGCTGGCTCGCGCCGATCACCAACCTGCCGGCGAGCTATGACCTGAACGACGTCGTGAAGACGGCCCGCGACGGCCTGTCCGCGAACGGTCAGCTATACGCACTGCCGTTCTACGTCGAAAGCTCGATGACCTATTACCGCAAGGACCTATTCGACAAGGCCGGCCTGAAGATGCCCGACCAGCCGACCTACGACCAGATCGCGCAATTCGCCGACAAGCTCACCGACAAGTCCAAGGAGCAG
>DATAQT010000424.1:0-9592 GCA_036264535.1 Paraburkholderia sp.
CGCTCGCACATCGACGAATCGCTGATCACCGGCGAAAGCCTGCCCGTGCCGAAGGACGACGGCGATCCCGTCACGGCCGGCTCGATCAATGGCGAAGGCGCGCTCGTCGTCGAAACCACCGCGATCGGCGCGGAGACCACGCTCGCGCGCATCATCCGCCTCGTCGAATCCGCGCAGGCCGAGAAGGCGCCGATCCAGCGGCTCGTCGACCGTGTCAGTGAAATCTTCGTGCCGACGATTCTGGCGCTTGCCGCGCTCACGCTCATTGGCTGGCTGCTCGCCGGCGCCGGCGGCGAAACCGCGATCCTGAACGCGGTCGCCGTGCTGGTGATCGCCTGCCCGTGCGCGCTCGGGCTCGCGACGCCCGCCGCGATCATGGCCGGCACCGGCGTCGCGGCGCGCCACGGCGTTCTGATCAAGGACGCGCAAGCGCTCGAAATTGCGCATCGCGTGTCGATCGTCGCGTTCGACAAAACCGGCACGCTGACGCTGGGCCAGCCATCGGTAACGGCATTCGAACCGGTCGGCGGCGTGAGCCACGACGAAGCGCTCGCGCTCGCCGCGGCGGTGCAGCGGCATAGCGATCATCCGCTGGCGCGAGCGGTGATGCGCGCGTACGAGGCGCAGTTCGGACAAAAGACCGGTGACGTCAATGGCGCGGCAAGGGCCACCGCCGCTCGCGCCGTCGCCGGCCGGGGCGTCGAAGCCGACGTCGACGGCCGCACGCTTGCGCTCGGCAGCACACGCTGGTTGCGCGAGCTCGACATCGCGCTGCCGCCGGCGCTCGCCGCCCGTGCGCAGGAATTCGAAGCGGCCGGCAACACGGTGTCGTGGCTGATGACGCGCGCGCCGCACGCCCGCGAAGCGCTCGCGCTGATCGCGTTCGGCGACACGGTGAAGCCGACCGCGCGCGAGGCCGTCGCGCGGCTCGCGCGCATGGGCATCCGCAGCGTGCTCGTGACCGGCGACAACCGCGGCAGCGCGGCGAGCGTCGCGCAGGCGCTCGGTATCGACGAATTCCACGCCGAGGTGCTGCCCGACGACAAGGCCCGCGCGATCCGTGACCTGAAGATTCGCCACGCCGGCATCGTCGCGATGGCGGGCGACGGCATCAACGACGCGCCCGCGCTCGCCGCCGCCGACATCGGCATCGCGATGGCGACCGGCACCGACGTCGCCATGCACGCCGCCGGCATCACGCTGATGCGCGGCGATCCGGCGCTGGTCGCCGACGCGATCGACATCTCGCGCAGAACCTGGCGCAAGATCCAGCAGAACCTGTTCTGGGCGTTCGTGTACAACCTGATCGGCATTCCGCTGGCCGCGTTCGGCTTGCTGAATCCGATGCTCGCGGGCGCGGCGATGGCTTTTTCGAGCGTCAGCGTCGTCACCAATGCGCTTCTGCTGCGGACGTGGCGCCAGGCGGCCGGCCGCGCCGTCGATCAGGTACGCTGAGCATCGCTAGAGGACCTTCTCGGATTCCGCCGAGTCTCCATGTGGGGCCCGTTGCGGCCCCTTTCAGCCTCGCTTTTGGCCCATTACGTGCGGCTTTCGCACGCTAAAGTCCACCATCTTCCGCGCCGTAAACCAGAAATCGATGCCGTCTCTGGCCAGGTAGGACGCGCATCGCCTTCCCCCCTTTACACGCGTGCCCATGAACTCTCTCTTCTCGCGCCGCGCCAGCGTCGGCGCGCGGCTTGCCGTGCTGTCGTCCGTTCTCGTCGCGTTGATTTTCATCACCTTCGCGTGGGCGCTCGCGCGCGCCGCCGGCGAGCAGGTGCGCGATCAGGTGCTCGAACGCATCGCCGAGAAGGACCGCTCGATCGCCGCGATGATCGCGCTGTTCGACAAGGCGCTGTCGGCCGAGGTCGATCGCTCGATGGCGCTGTTCGCGAGCTTCCTGCCCACGGAGTTCTCGCTCGACGACTCGCAGAAAGTCGACATCGGCGGCCTCGCGACGCCGACTTTCAAAGCCGCCGACAAGGTGCTGAACCTCGACTTCACGATTCCCGACCAGTTCCTCGACCGCAGCGGCGCGGTCGCGACCGTGTTCGCGCGCAGCGGCGACGACTTCGTGCGCGTGACGACGTCGCTGAAGAAGCAGGACGGCACGCGGGCGGTCGGCACGCTGCTCGACCGCAAGGGGCCGGCATACGGGCCGCTGATCGCGAACGGCACGTACACGGGCCTCGCCACACTGTTCGGCAAGCGCATGATCACGCAGTACCGGCCGATCACCGACGCGAGCGGCCGCGTGATCGGCGCGCTGTTCGTCGGCGTCGACGTGGACAAGGAGATTCAGTCGGTCGAGGACGGCATCCACGCGCTGAAGATCGGCGCGAGCGGCTACTACTTCGTGGTCGACGCGTCGAGCGGCGCGGAGCGCGGCAAGCTGCTCGTGCATCCGGCCGCCGCGGGCCAGAAAGCCGACGACGCGAACGCACCGTATCAACGCATGCTCGACATGAAGCAGGGCGAGCTCGACTATCGCTCGGCCGACGCGACGCTCGGCGAGTCCGACGCGCGCGACAAGTTCGTGTCGTTCGTCACGGTGCCGGAGTGGCAGTGGCTCGTTGGCGGCGTCGCGCCGCGCGACGAAGTGATGGCCGACATCGAACGCACGCGCAACACGTTCCTGATGCTCGGCCTCGCGCTGGTCGGCCTGTTCGCGATCGTGTTCCTCGTCGCGGTGCGGCGGCTCGTCAGCCGTCCGCTCGACGAAGCCGCGCGCGCGTCCGAGCGTCTCGCCGCGGGCGATCTGAGCGTGCGCGTCGCGCAGCACGGCCGCGCGCGCGCCGACGAGATCGGCCGCCTGATGCAGGCGATCGACGGCATCGGCGAAGGCCTCGAGCGCATCGTCGCGCAGGTGCGCAACGCGTCGGCCGACATGTCGGCGGGCACCGAGAAAATCGCCGCCGGCAGTGGCAACATCGCGATGCGCATCGCGACCCAGGCGAGCAGCCTCGAGGAAACGGCGGCGAGCATGGAGCAGATCACGTCGACCGTGCAACAGAACGCCGATCATGCGACCGAGGCGAACACGCTCGTCACGCATGCCGCCGATTCGGCGCTCGAAGGTGGCCGCGCCGTCGAGCGCGTGGTGTCGACGATGGGCGAAATCGGCCGCTCGTCGCAGAAGATCGCCGAGATCACGACGGTGATCGAGGGCATCGCCTTTCAGACCAACATCCTCGCGTTGAACGCGGCCGTCGAAGCGGCGCGCGCGGGCGAGCACGGCAAGGGCTTCGCGGTCGTGGCGGCGGAAGTGCGCGGCCTTGCGCAGCGCAGTGCGGCGGCGGTGAAGGAGATCGAAGGGGTGATCGCGGCGTCGCGCGCGAACGTGAACAGCGGTTTTCGCATCGCCGAAGAGGCGAGCGCAACGATGCAGGGGATCGTCGCGCAGGTCGGTCAGGTCCGCGCGATCATGAGCGAGATCAACGTAGCGTCGCGCGAGCAGTCGGGCGGCATCGAGCAGGTCAATCTGGCGGTCACGCAGATCGGCGAGGCGACGCAGCAGAACGCGATGATCGTAAGCGACGCGGAAGCCGCGGCGGCCGAGTTGCGCGAGCAGGCTGCGCGGCTCGCGCAGCTGGTCAGCGTGTTCAAGCTGGAAGGCGGGCGCGGGTGACGAACCCGGGGTCTAGCGAACGGCGCCCGCCGCGCTCAGAACTCGACGTCCAGTTCGTCGATCTCCTCCACCTCCTGCCGCGCGAGCGCGATCCATTCGCGCATCTCGGGCAGCGCCATGATCCGCTGCCCGTATTCGACGATATCCGGATCGAGTTGCACGTCATAGGTCACGAACCGCGTGACGACGGGCGCGTACATCGCGTCCGCCGCGGTCCGCTCCTCGCCGAACAGGAACGGGCCGCCGTACTCCTTCAGACATTCGCGCCAGATCGTCACGATCCGCTCGATATCGGATTGCGCGCGCGCCCAGACCTTGAAGCCCGGGAAATGCGCCTTCAGGTTCATCGGCAAGGCCGAGCGCAACGAGGCAAACCCCGAATGCATCTCGCCGCAGATCGAACGGCAGTGCGCGCGGGCGCCGATCTCGTGCGGCAACAGCGCCGCTTCGGGCTTCAGTTCGTTCAGATACTCGGCGATCGCCAGCGTGTCCCAGACCTTGACGCCGTCGTGCATGAGGCACGGCACGAGAATCGATGGCGACAGCAGCAGCAGTTCGGCGCGCGTCGCGGGATCGTCGATCGGCACCACGATCTCTTCGAACGGCAAGCCGCTGAACTTCGTCAGCAGCCAGCCGCGTAGCGACCACGAAGAATAGTTCCTGCTGCTAATCGTAAGCGTAGTATTCCCCATACGTGTCCTCCAGATCGGGCATCGCGCCGCACTTGGCCGTTACCATGCACGCCGCCGTGCGCGCGCGCACCAAAGCGCGGCAAGGCTGGCCCATTTCGCTTACACATGCAAGTGATATGCCGACGCGCGGGGACATGCGGCGACGTGAAGCCACATGCGAGGCAACGCGCGCAAGCGCCTGGCGCATCACTTGCTTTTATTCGGGTTCCTCTCTTTCTGGCGCATTCGCGTGAAAGTATGAATCTGTTCGCCTATCCCGCCTATCAGGCCTGCGCCGACATGCTGCTACCCATGCGGCACGGCGCGGCGCTGGCGAACCACTCGCTCGACGCCTGGTCCGCGCTCGCGGATACGCCGCACGGACGCTCGCTGCGCGCGGCCTGCGAGCTGCTGATCCTCGGCGGACTCACGCCGAAGCGGCCGCCCTTCGGCATCGACAGTATCGTCGCGGAAGGCGAGCCAGTTGCCGTGGTCGAGGAAGTCGTCGCACGCACGCCGTTCTGCTCGCTGTTGCATTTCCGTAAGGACGCCGTGCTGTCGACGCCGCAGCCGCGCGTGCTGATGATCGCGCCGATGTCGGGCCACTTCGCGACCCTGCTGCGCGCAACCGTGCGCACGATGCTGTCCGAGCACGATGTCTACATCACCGACTGGCACAACCCGCGCGACGTGCCGCTCGGTGAAGGTCGCTTCGGCTTCGACGAATTCGTGCGCCACGTGATCGACTTCACCGCACGGATCGGCTCCGGCACGCATCTGCTCGCGGTCTGCCAGCCGACCGTCGCGGCGCTCGCCGCCGTCGCGCTGATGGCCGCCGACGATCATCCCGCGCAGCCGGCCAGCATGACGCTGATGGCCGGCCCGATCGACACGCGCATCAATCCGACCCGGGTCAACGAACTGGCCAAAAGCCGGCCGATCGAGTGGTTCGAGCGCAACCTGATCAGCGCGGTGCCGTTCGGCTTCGCCGGCGCGCACCGTCGCGTCTATCCAGGCTTCGTGCAGCTGGCCGCGTTCATGTCGATGAATCCGGGCCGCCACGCCGACTCGTTCGAAGCGATGTACTACGAGCGCGGCAAGGGCGATCCGCAGAAAGCCGACACGATTCGTACCTTCTACGAAGAATACTTCGCGACGATGGATCTGACGGCCGACTTCTATCTGGAGACCGTCGACACCGTCTTTCAACAGCATGCGCTGCCGTTGCGCACGCTCGAGGTGGAGGGGCGTCTGGTGGAACCGTCGAAGATTCGCCGCACGGCGTTGCTGACCGTCGAGGGCGAAAAGGACGATATCTGCGCGGTCGGTCAGACGCTCGCCGCGCAGGACATGTGCGAGCGCCTGCGGCCCTATCTGAAGACGCATCATGTGCAAACGGGCGCCGGCCACTACGGCGTGTTCAGCGGACGTCGCTGGGAGCAGCAGATTTACCCGCGTGTGCGGGCCGTGATTTACGACAACGAACCGCGCGCGGTGCTCGTCAGTTCGCGCGCGCGTCCGATCCAGCCGGTGCCCGCGGCGACCGCGGCGGAAGTCACGGCGGCCGCGCCGGTCGCGTCCGCCGTCGTCGCGGTGGAAGTGGAAGCTGGCGGGAGCGTCAGCGGCAACGGCGACTCCGCGGCACAAGCACCCGCGCGATCCCCACGCAGACGGCCACCCGCGACGCCCTGAGCGATGCGCGCGGCCGTGCATCGCTTCGAGGCACGGACAGTCGTCTCATCAAACCGTCACGTCGCGCCAAGGCGTCGGAGCGGGCACTTCGCACGGCGCCTCGGCGTCGACCGATCTGAAATCGGCCGGCGACACGATCTCCAGATACTCCATATCCTCCGAATAGTCGAACAGATAATGGACGATGCCCGGCGCCTGATGCACGCAATCGCCGGCCGCGACGAGCGTCTCCTTGTCGCCGTACATGAAGCGCGCCCAGCCCTTCAGCATGATCACGATGTGGAAATCGGCCTCATGACGGTGCCAGCCGGTGCCTTGCTCTGGTGCGTGATTCGCCTTGACGAGTTGCGCGAGCACCTTGCCGCCGGTCGCCTCGGCGATCCCCAAATCGCGGTAAAGGAAGAAGTCGCGCAAGCCCTTATCCACGTACGACGTGTCCTGCGGGCGGATATGGCTGAATTGCGTAGCGAATGGGGTGGACATGATCGCGCTCCAGGAAGGTGAGCCGGTGTTGCAACCGGCGCGGTGGAGCGCCGGTTGCAAGCATCAAGCAGGCCACGGGAGCTAACGGGAAGAGAGTTCAGGCCGTCGGCCGGAACATCTGGAACATCTCGCCGATCTGCGCATAGTCGGCGCGATAACCCGCGCGCATGATCGGCTGCGCGGCGTGCGTGTCGAACAGGCCGTCCTTCAGATACGCCTCGTCGATATGCACGCCGACCACCTGGCCGAGCGACAGATAGTTGTCCATCGGCTTGCCGTCGATGTCATGCAGACGCACGATCTGCAGCAGCTTGCATTCGAGTGCGGCCGGCGCTTCGGCGACGTGCGGCACCGCGACGTTGCGCCCCGGCGCGGGCGTGAGTCCGGCCAGCGCGAACTCGTCGACGTGCGGCGCGACCGGCGCCGACGAGCGGTTCATCTGCTCGGCGAGCGGACGGGTGGCGAGGTTCCAGACGAATTCGCCGGTCGCCTCGATGTTGGCGAGACTGTCTTTGCGGCGCTCGCTGGCAAAACCGATGATCGGCGGAAAGGTCGCGAACGCACCGAAGAAGCTATACGGCGCGAGATTGAGCGTGCCGTCGGTATCGCACGACGAAATCCAGCCGATCAGCCGCGGCGCGACGATCGCCTTGAAAGGATCATGCGGCAGGCCGTGACCGGCGGCCGGGTCGTAGAAGTAATGAGACATGAGGTGGCTTAGGGTTGAGGTGTGACAGTTGGCGCGGCAGGAGGCGAAGGGCCTGGCACAGAGTGGCTATTTATACCGTACCGCGCTCGATCACGCGCTTGCGCCCTTCCTTGACGCGCGCGAGACGCGCTTCGTCCCAGTCATGAAAACCCGCGCCGCTGCGCACGCCGACGCGCCCCGTGTTGTCTTGCCCACACGCGCTCCCGCTGCCGTCGATGAAAGCCCCGAAGCATAGCGCAGCACACGCCACGCCACGGTCGAACTCACACGCCCAGATGCGACGAAGCCGGCCATCCCGTGACGGGAAGACCGGCTTCGTGGACTCACGCCGCCGTGTGCGGCGCCGTCAGATACGCATTAGTAGCGCGGGGGCGGCGGGCGGTGATCGTCGCGATCGTCGCCGCGGTGGTGCGGATCGTAGTCGTGCGGGTGATGGCGCATCCACTCGTCATGCTCCCAGTAGCGGTGGCCGTCCCAGTAACGATCGCCGTGCCAGCCGATGTTGATCGACACGCCCACCGGCATCATGTGCGGTTGACCGTACACGACCGGCGCCGGGCCGCTTTCGACGATCACGCGGTCTTGCGCGAATGCGCTGCCAGCCGCGATGAGTGCGCCGCCCGCGAGCAGCGTTGCGATAAGCGAGCGCGATGCCTTGCCAAAGGTTTTCATAATGACCTCCCGTCAAAGTTTTATTCCAGGCCAGCGTCCGTGTTTGCTCGGCTCTCGCGATTCGCTTCGCTTGCGATCCGAACCAGACGCCGTACGCTTGAGACCCACTTTAGCGGCCCGGATCGCGTGAAGACGTGAACACTTGTAAGCGCGGATTTCAGAGATGGGGACGGATGAGGAAAGTCCAATTTCGCTTTCGAGCCGCATTCAACAGGGATTACGAGGCGGCACTGTTACTCGGCTCGCTGAATCAGCGTGAAAGCTGGTTACATTCATTTCGGGGCCGAAACATTTTGGAAGGAGTCGGGCGGCCCCGAGGCCTGGCGCGGACGTGTCTCGTTCCATCGGGGCAATGGTGCGTCGCGGTAACAGTAGCCCAAAAACAAAAAGCCACGATTCGCAGTTCGCGAATGGTGGCTTAATGAATAGCGCACCCGAGGTGCGCGCCCCAAGGCGCGTTGTCTCGCGCTCGGGACGGTACGGCTGGCGTTAGTCGCTCAGCTTGATGCCGAACAGCGTAGCCTGCGCGCGGCGCACACGCTCCGCTTCCCGGGCACGCGCAGCGTACGAGTACTCCGAATCCAGCGGCAGATGGGGCGACGCAAAGAGGTCGCTGACCTTTTGGAACATTGCAAAGATGTAGCTCATGGCGACTCCCGGTTAGTGACTGCATTTCTAGGGTTTTCCCTTAAGAAGAATTATAGGGGTTTTCCCTAGGAAAAAGCTAGTGCAATGCAGCAAATTTTCGGTGTGGCGGACTGTCGCGGTCTTATTCGGCCGGGAGGTGTTGCATCGCGACAACGTTCGCGGACGGTCCGTCGCCCAGCAAGCCGCGCCGGGGCGCGGCGGCAACGCCTGTCAATTCGGGCTCGAAGCTCTCGTCTTATGGCCGCGCAGAGCTGCGTGAGCGTGTCTCGCATGCGCCGACGTCGCGCCGGGCTGTGGAGGTGCGGCGGGGATCGTCGCGGCGGGCGCCGACCCGGCATCCACCGCCGCCGTCGCGGCCATCGCCGTGTGCGCGTCGAGCAGGCTCACCATCGCTGCCTGCTGGTTCTGCATCAGCTGTTCAATACGCTGTTGCTGGGCCGTCGTCTCACGCGTGAGGCGCATCAGCAGCAGCGTCTGCGCGATGCCGATCGCCACCGTCACGAGCAGTGCACCGACCACGATCGACAGCATCCATTTCATGCGCCGCGAATGATCGGTTGCGGCGCGGCGTTGATCGGCGATCACGCCGTAGAGTGCATCGACGGTGTCGGCGAAGGCTGTGGCTCGCGCGAGATCGAGCTCCGGCTCCGAGCGTAGCGCGGCGGCGGCTGCTTCGGTGCGGTGTGCGTCGCGCCAGGGGGTGGCGAATGCGGCATGGTTGTCTGTAGGCGCGGGCCGGGGTGTCACCAGGGGCGCCACGGTCGGGGGCTCGTTGTCCTTTTTCGCGCTCGCAGGTTCTGAGGAGGCGGACTGTGTATGGGTCGTGGCCTCGCCGGTGGACTCCCTTGCTCTGCTGCTGTCTGTCGCAGCGGACGTTGCAACCGAAGCCGATGCCGAAGCCGCAGCCGCGTCGCGCGATGCCGTCGCGGCTTTCGCGAAGGTCGCGGCAAAACGCTGCGGCGGCTTGCCAGCGCCCGCCGCCGCTGCCGACTCCGCTTCGGCCGCCTGGCGCAACGCGGTCACGCTGCGCGCGACGGTCGCGGCGGCCATCGCCGAGCTAAGCGGCGCGGATGGCTCGCGCGAGGTTGC